>DILB01000002.1:0-140837 GCA_002424815.1 Caryophanales bacterium UBA5603 | reverse complement strand
ACTTCTGCAGTACCTGGACGTTCTGTAGTAACATATGCATACTGTTGAGCAGTTAGAAAACCGACATGAACTTGTCCGGATTCCATTGCTTCAACAACTGCGTTGTAGTCTGTTCCTACGGAAATGTCAAATGTTTTACCAGGAATTTCATCTGCCAATAATCTTTCAAGTACATACGTTCTAAGCATAATTTCTGATGCTGTGTTAGATGGAACGAATTGAATCTTGATTACATCTGGATCACTGGCATCGTTTCCGCCACAAGCGACGAGAACGAATGCAATAACGAATAAAATCAAAACATTAAGAAATTTCTTCATATTTCCCTCCTATATTTTTGGGTTTATACCCGTTTTTTATTCTATACAATCATTTAGCAATATTCAAGTCTTAATGCAAAACATTTAATTTTTTTTTGATATAATGTAGATAGAATTTAAAAATTTGTCGTTTTTTAAAATTAGGAGCGTTAATTGTGAATAATTATTCCTTTAGTATTTTTTATACATCCGATGTGCATGGTTCCTTGACTCCTGACAATTTTGGATCGGGGAATCTTGATTTAAAAGGGCTGTCAAGACTCAATACCTTCTTAAAATCTCAATCAGACAATTATTTATTACTCGATAATGGTGATATTCTTCAAGGATCTCCCGTAATGAATTATTGGCTGGCTAATGAACCACATACAACCTCTCCTGTCAATTTAGTTATGAATCATCTAGGTTATGATTTTGTCACGCTTGGAAATCATGATTTTAATTATGGTGAAGATATCTTACTAAAATACATACATGATTCAAAATCAAAAGTCTTATCAGCTAACATCCTTCGTAAAAATGGTAGCCACGCTTTTGCTCCACATCATATTATTAAATTGAAAAATGGAATACGTATAGGTATTATTGGTGCCGTTACACAAGCAATACCTCAGTGGGAAAAACCTGATAATATTCGTAATTTTGATTTTACAGATGCATACGATGCTATCCGAAAGCAAGTAGAAATAATTCGAAGTCAAGTAGATTGTATTGTTGTTCTTTATCATGGAGGAATTGAGAAAGACTTATTAACTGGATTACCTTTAGGTCGCAAAAGTTCAGAGAATAGAGGATATCAAATTGCATCAGAACTTCCAATTGATGTTCTATTGACGGGGCATCAACATTCTCAAAAAAATGGATTTATAAAAAATTGTCTTGTTCTTCAAACTTCGCATTCTGCTTACGATTTTGGAGCGATTAATTTAGAATTTTCATTTGATGGAAACGAATGGAGATTAAATAAAAAAACAGGTAGAATCATACCTATGACATTTTTTTCTGATCTAGAAACCGAAAATTTAATATCTAAAGTCATAGAAAAGACCAATCAATTTTTGGATCAAATTTTAGTGACTACAGATGGTGAAAGCCTTCTAATCGAAGACTCTTTTATCGCAAGATTAAATAATCATCCATTATTCAAAATAGTCAACGATTCTCAACTTTGGATAAGTAAAGCAATGATATCCGCAGCTTCATTACCGAATCAAATTACAGGATTAAATCATCGGATTTCGATGCGAGATCTTGAATCAACTTTTATCTATCCCAACAGCTTATTTGTAATTGAAATTAATGGAAAATGTCTAAAAATGGCTCTCGAAAAGACAGCGGAATACTTTTCGATTTTGAACGATAACATATCTGTAAACCCCTCATATCTTCATCCAAAACTTGAACATTACAATTATGATATCTATGCTGGGATTGATTATGAAATCCATGTTTCTAGTCCTATAGGTCAAAGAATAAAAAATCTTCGATACAAAAACAATGATGTTTCAGATACCCAAACATTTACTTTAGCGCTGAATAATTATCGTGCTATCGGTGGTGGTGATTATCTAATGTATCGAGATCAGAAAATCATTAAAGAAATCAATATGACAACGTCTGAAATTGTCATAGAATATTTTAAAGAACATCCAAGATTAATTATCAAACATGAAAACAATCCATTAATTTTAAAATAAAACCGATGCTTGTTTTGCATCGGTTTTATTATTCTTTTACAATGTAGATTAAATCATTTCCGTTAATATATCTTTTAAGATTTTCAGACATCAATATTTCCAATCGATTCATCAAATGTGGACTTGAAGAAGAATTATGAGGAGTAATAATAACATTCGGCAAACGCCATAATGAATGATCACTGGGCAAAGGTTCGGGTGTAGTAACATCTAACCCTGCACCTCTAATTTTATTGTCGACAAGCATTTCTGTCAAAGCATCTTGATCAACAATCGCTCCACGAGCAACATTAATCAATAACGCAGTATTTTTCATCAAACTTAACTTTTCGCGACTTAAGAGATTTCGTGTTTGATCATTAAGTGGTAATGTGACTATGACATAATCGCTACGTCGAAGAAGTTCATCAAGACCATCATTTCCAATCAACACTTGATCAAAATATTCTTCTGCTCTTTGAGTTCTTCGATATCCAATTATCGTGGTATTAAAAGCTTTCAGTCGTTTTGCTATTTCTTTCGCGATGGATCCAGTTCCTAAAATACCAATGGTCGAACCATAAATTTCAGGTTCTTTTCGAATCGGTTTCCAAATACCTTGTTTCATGTTCTCTATATATATTTTATAATTGCGATTTAATACAAGAATTTTAGTTAATACATCCTCTGCCATACTGATATGATAAATGTCTTTAGCGTTAGTAAATTGGATATTATTCCTTTTTAAAAGATCAAAATTGGTCCCGTCATATCCAGCTGAAAGCAGTTGAATCCATTTTAATTTGGGCAATTTAGATATTGTCTCTTCAGTGATAAAAGTTGCCCAAGGTACCATGGCAACTTCGATATCATCATTTTCCAAATTATCAACAAATTCAATGTCAGGAAAACGTAATCCCATATTTTGTATACTCGGTTGAATTATAAATTTCGGATCAATATACACCTTCATAAAAACCTCTTCTGAAAACATATCAAATGTTATATTTTACTTTTTGGGAAACCATGGAAAAAACATGGAAGTTTTTTTTGAGTATTCAATAAAATCAGGTTTTGAAGCATATTTTTTCTCAAGCAAAGGAACACCAGAGACAAACACAAGTAAATACGTAATTGTCAACGGACCTATAATCGAAATAAAGCCCCAATCAACAGATACAATAATGATAAATATACTCCACCACATCACTGTCTCACCGAAATAATTCGGATGTCGAGTATATCTCCAAAGTCCTGATTGCATTATACGTCCTTTATTGGTGGGATTAGAAATAAATTTTCGCAATTGAATATCTCCTACTGCTTCAAAATAGAAACCAATTAGGAATAATACGATTCCAATTATAATCCAAGCCAAATCAACGCTTTCAACACTAATAAATACAAAATGAATCGGTGCTGATATGATAAACATGAAAACACCCTGTATCATAAAAACTTTAAAAAAGGCTTGAATTCGAGGATGATTATTTCCCCATTTTTTTCTCATATCTTGATATCGATAATCTTCAGGTTTTTTAAAATTACGAATACTAATATATAAAAATAGCCTCAAACCCCATAATATGACTAATCCTGATATCACATATGCTTGAATAGTAGGATTTTGAACGGTGATTAAACCATGTACCACGACGAGAATAAATCCTAAACCCCAACCAATATCGACGAGAGAATTATTATTTTTGATTTGAGCAATGATAAACATTAACGTAAAAAAACCAAAAATAGTGATAATAACACCTATAAAATAGGTTAATGGTATCATTATATAGTCACTTCCGTTTCATAAGTAACCGCAACAGCGACAGCTCCAATTCCAGCATTCATTGCTACAACAGGTGATATAGCCATCATATATAATGGTTTTTTTCCAGTTTCTTTTTCAATCAAATGCGCCAATTTGTTTGCACGTTTATCGGCTTCAGAATGAACGATAGCATATGTTTCTATGGGAGCTTTGCGAATCAAATCCATAATTTGGCGAATATTACCAGAGAGACTCAATGCTTTTCTTACAATTAAGCCCTTACCTTCGGGCGAAATTCCAATCACAGGTTTGAGGTTCATTATTTTAGCAACTAATCCTGTTACTTTAGAAACTCGGCCTAATTTAACCATATATTTTAAAGTTTTAACACTGACAAAAATTTTAGTTCGCTGAGTGAATTTTTCCAATTCAGGTATAATTTCATTTATATCTTTTCCGGATTTAACCAGTTTTGCAGCTTCTAAAACAACAAGGCCCTCTGCACCAGAATTCTGTTTTGAATCAAAAACGGTCAGTTGTGGATGGTTTTTAGCATATTGAATATATGCATTATAAGTACCGCTCATTTGACTTGAAACGGTAATAACTAATACTTTTTTGTAGTGATCTAAAAGAAAGTCTAACATTCTTTCTATTTGTTTTTGATTAGGTTGTGAGGATGAAAAATGTTTAGCAGTTTTTAACTGTTTATAAAAAGTTTCTGAAGAAATCGTAACTTTATCTAAATAGGGAACTTCATCGACCAATAACCCCACAGGAAGTAAATGAACATGATATTGATCCATTAACTCTTCAGGAAGATCAGCAATAGAATCAGTTAATATTGCAATTTCTGGATGAGGTTGTCTAACAGCGTCTAGTTGACGTTTCATATCATCAACTTTTTGTTCGACAATTTTTCCGTATTGTGATAGTTTAAGAAAAAATTGATCGGGGTGATCGGTGTGTATATGAATTCTAGTTTTATCAGTTCTTCCTGAGACTATTAATGATGATCCATCAGAAGAAAATATTTTTTTAAGTTCTTCTGTTGTTTTTGTAGAATCCATAAACAATGCTTCTGTACAATATCGTTCATCGCAATCTTCAATATGGATATCATCCATCGCTTCTTCAATTTGGAATACATCTGTCATCTCAAATTCACCTGTCATAAAGTAATGGTGAATGCCTTCTAGGAAATCAGTGAATCCTTTTGCGCCAGCATCTACAACACCTGATTTTTTAAGTACATCTAGTTGACCAGTAGTCTCAATCAAAGCCTGCTTAGCAACACTTAATGTGTCTCCGATATATGAAGATAAATAAGCTTGAGACGAATCGGTCTCACTTACGCGTCTTAGAACTGTTAAGATGGTGCCTTCAACCGGATTAAGAATTGCGTCATAAGCTTTTTTGGCAGCATGTTTAAACGCTTCAGATAAATCAGAAATAGAAGCTGTCATCTTACCTTTTAAAGATTCAAATAATCCATACAAATATTCTGAAAATATAAGCCCTGAATTTCCTCGCGATCCAGAAAGAGAAGCAGACGCGATAGATTCCATCGTTTCAGAAACGGTATCACCGGGTTTTGCTTCGTTAATAATCGTCTGCATTAAGAAAGCCATATTAGATCCTGTATCTCCATCAGCGACAGGGAAAACATTAATTCGATTTAAATCATGTTTGTCTGAAATTAATCTTTTAGCACCTACAATCATCGCGCGATATAAATCTTGTCCATTAATCATCATCGCATCCATATTATCTCACCAACAAGAATGTCAATAATGAAACAGTCCCACCTAAGAAGGTCCCCCAAATAAGATCAATAATCGTAATCGTAATCGGCCAATTATTCAGTGTGGCTAGGTTTGTTAAATCATAAGTAGCATACGAAATTAAACCAAATAGCATACCTGCCAAAAGCGCATAAGACCAAGATGATTTTAACAATGCTGGTTGAATAACAAAAAACACAAGTCCAACAATAAATAGTAAATAGAATAATATTGCTGCTACCCACTTAACTTTTGGAGACATGAATTCTCCAAGATATTTAGCGTAAATATTCTTAGCTACAAGACCAAGCCAAAACATATCAATAATAAGAAAAATAAGAAAAGCTACAACATATGATTTTATAAACATACAAATATCACCTCGTAATAAATATAGCATAGACAAAATTAAAAATAAATCGCTTTGCTTATAATTGGTAACATTAAGTAAAGACATTAGAATAGAATAAATAAGAAACAAATTAAAAGATGAAATATAATAATCAAAAAAATATGATTCTATAAGTTGTTAAATTATAAAATTGTTCATTATTAATAAAATTGGAAAAATAAATAATTTAGTCAATAATAAAATAAATATAAAACAAATCTATCAAGAAATGTTAATGGAAAATAATAAGAAAAAAAGTAATTAATTGATCAAATATATAATAAATATAAAAATTTAATGCTAACATCAAAAAATAGCGGCATATAAAGATGTTAAACTAATATAAAAAAGCATAATATTGTATTAAAAAAATTTTTTTTATGTGAAATTAAGCGCTAGATAGAGAGGTAAATGAAACATTATAACTAAAAATAATTAAAAGTATAAAGAAAAACAAAGAGAAGAAAAGTATTAACATATTATTTTAATATCATTATCAATCTTCTTATAAATAATAAAAGAATATAGTTTAAAATAGAATAAATAGCCATATTTGGCGGTTGAAATACAATATTAAAATATTTATATTTATAAAATTTTCTATCATTTTTTATAAGAACAAACTGATTTTATGCAAGATTAAGTTCTATTTTTTTGAGATTCTAAATAAAAAATATAATTATTATCTATATATTCAGATTAATAGAACACACACATATTTATGTGAGCATCTCAAAAACTTAATTATAGTAAAATGAATTTCTGGTTTATATCCATATTTAGCCATTTTACTACTATTTAACATTAAAGATATATGAGTTTTTATAGTATTAAAATTATATTTTTATTATTTCTGTAGATCTAAGTAATCATTTTTAAAATCTAATTTTTTTATTTGAATTTACGAAAATTTTATCTAACTTTTTTTATTATATTTTTTTAAAAACACTATTTTTTCGATCAAATTTTCTTTATGATATATATTTTTTTGATTATTGATTTACCGCTTAATCACATTTAAGTATCTCATTGTTTATTTTTAAGTCTTGTATATATAAACTTTTCATAAGCAATAATCCATGACTCTACACTCGTTTTCTTAACAAGTTTTGAAATTAAGTTAAATGGGATATCATTACCTTTCATAAAGCGAATACAACTTTTACCGATATTTATATTCGATAAATTGTATTTAGGATATTCTTTCAAAAACCATTGTAACAATTTATTATCCACATAGAGCGGAAAATAATAAAGTGCTATATGATTCTTTTTCAGAGCTATCGTTATGAATGGAAGCTCTTTTGAAGGATTAACGTGGTATCCATTGGGATATATACTAAATGGTACAACATAACTAATCGTATCATTGTCGATTTTTTCTATAAGTCCTAATGGCAAATTTTTAATAATCGTTTGTCTTATTCGAGTCATAAATTCAACTTTTTCAACAGGCATTATTTTTAGAAATGATTCTATTGTATCATTTTTCATAGTTCAATTACTCTCCATCTTTTTCTCACTATTTTTTATTGTTGTTTTTTTTTTAATAACTAAAAAGATGACCAACATAGATAGTGGTCATCAATTTTTTATTCTGTTCTTAAAGCTTCAACAGGATCTTTTTTTGCTGCTATTCTCGAGGGTATTAAACCAGATATCAAAGTTAAAGTCACACTAATCAAAATTAAACTTAACATTGCTGTGCTTGAAAACCTTGCAATAGAATCCATTTCTTGAACCAATTTAGCAATAATTGCATTAATCGGGAACGTCAATATCCAAGCTATTAAGACACCCATAATTCCTGCGGTTAATCCAATGAGAATCGTTTCAGCATTAAATACTCGACTAATATCTTTTTTCCGTGCTCCAAGTGCGCGAAGAATTCCAATTTCTTTTGTTCTTTCAAGAACTGAAATATATGTTATGATTCCTATCATTATGGATGATACAATCAGAGAAATTGCAGAGAACGCAACAAGAACATAAGTTATCGTATCAATTAAAGTTCCAACAGTATCAGTGATTGTTTGAGCAAGATCTAAATAATAAATGTGAATACTCTCATCAAGTTCATCATTATAGGTATCTAGATATTCTTTGATTCTTGATTTAGCTGTAAAATCAGTCGGATATATCCTTACTGAAGTAGGTGTTGAAATCGCACCAAGAGTCCTTAGAAGTGCTTTTCTACTAGTTTCAGTTAGAGGTAATCCGGTTAAGACATTGGTGTCGCTATTCATTTGAGATAAAGCAACTTCTGAATTTGATGCGCTTAGCAAGACAAATTCAGTCAAATCAGTGACGTACTTAATTCCGCTTGATAAAATTGTTCCGTTAGCATCTTTTTTTACTCTGGCAATACCGGTAATTTCAAGTGTTAGAGCTGATTCTAAATTATACAAAGATGCATAATCTGTTATTGGAAGATACAGAGATGATATTGAAGAATATTGATAAAAATCATCATTCGAAATTAATTTAAATTGAATTCCAAGAAAATCTTGAAAATTTAATGTAGTATTTTCGGTGGTAATTCCTAGAGCGGCAAGAAAACTTATATCAATGGAATTATACTCATCAATGACTAAAAGTAGTTCTTCTTTTGACGATGGATATCTTCCATCCAGGATATCATAATTATCAAGAATAAATTGTGTGTTAGATGGTAACTCTGTCCACCCAACATTATTAGTCTGGACTTTTGTTGTTGTTCCTCCTGTTCCTTGGGTAAATAAATTCATTGCAACACTTCTGCCATATGTTATTTCGCTATACAGATTTGGATTAATTCCTTTTAAAAATTCAATATAGTCATCATTCAATTTGTTATAATGCAAATAAGAATTTTGTGATGAATCAACTATTAATAATTCTGATCCGCTTGGGAAAGTGCCATCGTCATTTTCGTTCATAAATTGTCTAGGTCCTCGTTGTAAGTACATCGGCGATTCACTAATCATCAAAGGATAATCGGATAATGTTCCTGTTTCTAAAGAACTGATTTCTTGATTTAGTCCATTCGATAACGATAGTACCAGTCCAACACCGATAATTCCAATTGAACCTGCAAAAGCTGTTATAATAGCTCTGCCCAATTTTGTTTTTAGGTTGTTAAACGAAAGTATCATTGCTTGTTTAAAACTCATCGATGTTTTCTTTAATACATAAGGAATACTTTCGATTGATTCATCAATCTCATAAGGATTTGTATCAGATATAATATTGCCATCGCTCATTGTAATAATCCGGTTTGCATAATCTTCAGCGATTTTTATGTTGTGAGTAACGAGAATGACGAGTTTATCTTTTGCGATTTCTTTAATTAAGTCCATAATCTGTATCGAAGTATGTGAATCAAGTGCTCCAGTTGGTTCATCGGCCATAATTATCTCAGGATTGTTTGAAAGGGCTCTAGCAATCGCGACACGTTGCATTTGTCCTCCAGAAAGTTGATTAGGACGTTTGTGCATATGATCTTTTAAACCAACACGATCTAGTACTTCTTTTGCCCTCTGACGTCGTTGTTTGGTTGGTAGACCTGAGAGTGTCATTCCCATTTCAACATTATCTAATACACTAATATGACTGATAAGATTGTAGTTTTGAAAGACAAATCCAATCGAATTGTTCCGATATGCGTCCCAATCAGGATCCTTGAAATCTTTTGTGGATTTACCTTTAATGATGATATCTCCAGAATCGTATCGATCAAGTCCGCCAATAATATTTAGCGTGGTCGTTTTTCCTGATCCCGACTCACCTACAATGGCAACAAACTCGCTTTTTCTAAATGAAACTGAAATTTCATTTAAAGCAACTTGTTTAAAATCTCCAACTTGATAGGCTTTTTTTATTCCTTTAAGTTCTAACAATTTTACACACCCCCGTGTTTGTGGTGAAAAGTATTTCTTGAATAGTATACCTACTTAATGTCATGATTATGTGAATATACAAAACTTTCCTAAACAAAATATTATTCATCATGAAAAGTTGTAGTTTCATTATACTGAATCTAGAATAAAAAAGACAGAAATACGACTTAAATACTTCCTTCAAATAAAAAAATCGACGAATTATCCTTCATCGATCTATTTGTTTCTATATATTAGCTTTATTTATTAAGTTTTTAATTTCATCAACAGTTGAAACTCTGCCATAAGATACTATTTTACCGTCAATTATCAATCCAGGAGTACGCATTAATCCCGAGTCTGCAATTGCATGCATATCTGTTACATATAATACTTCCGCATCAATTGCTAAATCACTAACAGCTTGCAAAGTAAATTGATATAGTCTCTTACAATTGGCACAACCTGAACCCAAAACTTTAATCTCCATATTTAAAACCTCCTATTATAATTTATGCAAATAAAAAACCGAATCCATTGAATAAATAACCAACAACAATAATTCCAATCGTTACAATTCCTACAAAAGTCATTAATAATTTAGTTTTAATAACTTTTTTTAGCATTACTATTGAAGGTAATGAAAGTGCAGTCACCGCCATCATGAATGCAAGTACTGTACCTATTCCGACTCCTTTGTTTACTAGAGCTTCTGCTATAGGTAATGTGCCAAAAATATCTGCGTACATAGGTATTCCCAATAATGTTGCTATGATGACTGAAAAACTATTTTCTTTCCCTAATATTAATGAAATAAATGCTTCAGGTATAAATCCGTGTATTACCGCTCCAATTCCAACACCAATAATAATATAAACCCAAACACGTTTGATAATTTCCTTAACTTGATCTAGTGCATACCTGATTCGTTCTTTCCGTGTCATCTTGTACTCAATAATATCAGAACTATTCTCAAGTCCCGTTCGATCCCTTACAAAATCTTCGACATATTTTTCCATCTTAAATGCGCTGATAACAGATCCGCCTACAACGGCAATAATCAAACCGACAAAAACATAAGCAATTGCAATCCGCCAATTAAAAATACTTGCTAAAAGGATTACTGAAGCTAAATCAACAAGCGGCGAAGAAATTAAAAATGAAAAAGTGACGCCAATTGGAAGTCCAGCTTTTGTAAATCCAATAAAAATAGGAATTGAAGAGCAGGAGCAAAACGGTGTTACTGTTCCTAACAAAGCTCCAATTATGTTGGCAGGCACACCTTTAAATTTTCCGAGTATTCGTCTGGTTCTTTCGGGAGAAAAATAGGACTGAATATAAGAAGAAATAAAGATAAGAACAGTTAACAAAATCAATATTTTTATCACATCATACATAAAAAATGATACGCTATCAAATATTTTAGATTCAGAATCAAAACCAAGCACATTTGATAAGAAATTATTTACTAATGATTGAAGCCAATTCATCTTTAATAATTGATCATTTAGCCATGTGAAAATAATTTTTATGGTTTCCATTTATAAATACTTCCTAAAATTATATTATATAGATGATTATCGATATAGCAATCATATACTATAACAATTTTATAATAATGTCAATTAGGATTATCTTTAAATTTAAAATGTAATTTAGCTTGTTTAAAATAATTATAATTATAAAGAAAAACGGAAGCAAAATTGCTTCCGTTTAGTAATATAAGATTAATTATTGATAAGGTGTAAAGTTAATATTGCTAAAAGTTGATGAATTTTTGTCTTTATATCCTGTTTTGAAAATTAAATCATAAGTATGTTGCTTGTTATCAATCGTCAATACGTCGATTGCTGTATAAGCAGTGTCAACACCATCAATCTTCGGTCCAGCAGTTAGTCCATCAAGACCTGCTTTTCCATCGATAATATTCTTAGCTATTCTAACTGAGTTTGCAACTAATTTAGAAGTATCTTTGAAAACCGTCATGGTTTGAGTTCCTTTACCCTTAATTGGGTCGCCCATTAAGCTTGCTAAAGTAACATCTGAAGCATCTTGACCAGTCGTGTAATAATTCGCATAAGGTTTTGGCATTTTTGCAAATTCTTGACGAATTGCTGCTGAAGTGTCATCGTTTGGAGCTAAGACATATACGTCTTTGCCTGACTTATCAGTTGAACCAAGTTGAGCAACAACTGCTGCAGCTTTTGTTGCTGCGGTTTCAGCATTCCAGTCGGTATCAACTGGTAACATAGCTGTTTGCAATGCGTTTTTTGCAGCATCATTGAATGTTGCCTCAGTGTATAAAGAAAGTCCACTAAAGGTATCATTAATATTGATAATATTAAAAATACTAAGTTTTGGTTGAATTTCTTCAAATGCACCACCAAAGAAATACGTAGCATTAGGCCAGTCTGCAACTCTACCAGCAAATATAGCTAAATCACATTTGTTTGAACTTGTACAACCATTAGCGGTTGCTTCATCAACCAAGTGTTCGCCCATTGCTTTACCAACATTCCAACTATTGAAAGTAGTATAGTAATTTGCGATAGTCGTTAAATCTTTTTTCGCCATACGGTCGTGAGCAATCAAGACTACTCCAGCATCTTTTGCTGCTTGAACAGCGCCTGCGCCAGATCCTTCAACAGTAATAATGATTACTTGTGCTCCTTTAGCAATTAAAGCTTCGACGTTTTGAACTTCTTTAGATTCGTCGCCTTCGCTAAACAGAATTTCATACTCGTAACCAGCTCCGAGTTTATTAAGTTCTGTTATAAAGAAAGCACCATCTTGGTTTGCCCATCTTTCTTCCGAAGCATCAGGAAGAACAACACCGATTTTAATTGAATTTTGATTGCAACCGGTTAAAGACAAACTGAGTAAAAACATTAAACCAAACACTAAAATCGTAAACTTTTTCATTTTTTTCTCCTTTTTTTATTTAATTAAAGTACATTTTGACTGTACCATAATTTTCTTTTATTTTATAAGCGATTGGTAATCATCCTCTTTGGATGCTCTTATGGTTTCTTTAATTCGTGATAATTCACCAGAAACATTTGTAAATTTATACTCATACTCTAAAAGATTATTTCGGCTTTCTTTTCTAGCTAATTCAAGTTCAGTTTTTGTTTTTTTATATTCAAATAAAGTATCTTTTAATTGTTTTTTATAAATGATATTTGCATAATGAATTCCAACCATATCGATACCACGAACGTTTCTTGTATAAATATCAAACACGACCGCTAATAATAAAACACTTCCTAAAACGATTGGTTCAATATTAGCATCAACACCAGCAAGAGCCATACCGTTCTTAAGTGACATGATAACAATGGATCCAATAACAGCATTTACGATCTTTCCAAAACCACCATTGGCTGAAGTGCCACCAATATACGCGGCAGCGATTGCATAGAGTTCCCAAAATGGTCCGTGATTCGGAGAAGTATTTTGCATTCTAGAAGCATACATAACACCTGAAATCAATGCCAAAATTCCCATAGATATAAACACGAAGATAATGATTTTTTCAACACTTATTCCCGATAACTCTGCAGCTTCAGGGTTGCCACCAACAGCATATATCCTTCTTCCAAGGACGGTCTGTGTGGTAATAAAGTAATAAATGGCTACAACTACAATAGTAATTAGAAGCAGATACGATACCCCTTTATAAGTTGCAAGACTGTAAGATAAGAAGAAAATAACCGCTGACATTGCAACTATTTTGGTTGCAAATATCTCTATTCTTTCATTTGGTATCCCTAAAGATTTCTTTTTCTTTCTTGATCTGAGTGACCCTATAACAACGACTAATATCAATAGCAATCCCATAGACAAAGTTAAAATATCGACGTTTCCAATTTTAATGGTATTCAAATAGCCAATACCAACTTTATTAAAAAACTCATTCGAAGTTGGAATTGTTCGATTAGAGGTTTCAATCATTAACAACCCTTTAAATATGAACATCCCCGCTAAAGTGACAACGAAAGATGGTACTTTAATCTTTGCAATTGCAAATCCTTTGATTGCTCCTACGACAATGGTAATGATTAATGCAGAAACGATTGCTAACCAAACTCTCTGATCACGATTTTCAACCGCGACAACAACATATGCGCCCAAATAAGCTCCAAGAAACCCTACTGATAAATCTATTTGACGAGTGACGATAACAAGTGTCATCCCTACTGCAAGCACAGCAACATAGGCGGTCTGATTTAATAAATTTGTAAAGTTAATTGGTCCAAGAAACACACCGTTAGTAAGGATAGTGAAGATGATAATAATAACGACGAGAGCAATGTACATTCCATAATCACGTATATTTGATCTAAACATCGAAATCAATGTATAGAAATATCGAAGTATAGGATTGATTTTTTTCATGTCAGCCTCCTAAATAGTTGCCTTTTCCATAATTTTTTCTGGCGTTGCATCTTCAATGTTGAATTCAGCGGTCTGATTACCTTCAGCAATGACATAAATGCGATCGCACATGCCAAGAATTTCTGGAAGTTCAGACGATATGATAATTATACTCATGCCTTTAGCAATCAACTCATTGATAATTGTATAAATCTCATATTTTGCTCCAACATCAATTCCTCTGGTTGGTTCATCAAGAATAAGTATTTTCGGTTCAACACACAACCATTTTGCTACTTGAACTTTTTGTTGATTTCCGCCACTTAAATTCTTAACAATTTGTAAAATTGATGGCGTTCTTATATCGAGGTCTTTAACATATTTTTCTGCAAGTATTGCTTGTTCTATAAATTTTAGAACACCATGTTTTGATATTCTTTGAAGCGCAGATATAGTGACATTCTGACTGATTGTTTCGGTTAGAATTAAACCCGTTCTTTTTCTATCCTCTGATACATATGCGATACCGTGATCAATAGCAGCTTTTGGAGAATTGAGATTGACAACTTTTCCAAACACAATGGTGCTTCCTGAAGTTTTATAATTTAGAGGATTACCAAAAATGGTCAATGCTATTTCAGTTCTTCCGGCCCCCATTAAACCCGAGATGCCAACAACTTCGCCTTTTCTTACTTTTATATTGACATCATTGACAATGTATCGATTTTTTTCTTTATCAAAAGCATTTAAATGGACTGTCTCTAATACGACTTCTCCACCCATGAATTTTGGCCTTTTTGGGAAAATATCTTCAATCTCACGTCCAACCATATTACGAATTATTTCTTGCTCATTAATTTCAGAACGATTCATTCTAATGATTGTTTTTCCGTCTCTAAGTACCGTCAAAGAATCCGCTATTGCCTCAACCTCTTTCAATTTATGGGAAATCATAATAGATGTTATTCCGTCTTTTTTTAACTCTATAAGTAGTCGAAGGAGATTAGCGCTGTCGTCTTCATTTAATGCAGCTGTCGGTTCATCTAAAATCAGAAGACGAACATTATGACTTAATGCTTTTGCGATTTCAATTAGCTGTTGCTTCCCAACACTTAATGACCCGGCTAATTCATAAATATCGATGTCAAGTCCTACCATTTTCAAATATTTTTTGGCTTGTTTTTTTGTTTGATCCCAATCAATAATTGAACCATTTTTGCGGACTTCATGCCCAACAAAGATATTTTCATAAACTGTCATGTTTGGGAATAATGCCAATTCTTGATTTATAATTACAATTCCACAATTAACAGAATCATTTATTCCATGAAAATGTTTAATTTCATTATCAAAAATAATATCTCCATTATAAGTTCCCGCGTGATAAATTCCACTAAGCACCTTCATTAAAGTTGATTTCCCAGCTCCGTTTTCACCAACAATAAAGTGTACTTCTCCTCTTTCTACATTTAAATTAACATCATCTAAGGCTTTTACCCCAGGGAATGATTTCGAGATTGATTTCATGATTAAAATATCTTTATTTTCCATCATTACCTCTTTTATATTAGACTTAAGAATCTTGATGCATTCAGATGCGGAGGTGACATCTGAATGCATCTAATTAATAAAATAGATGCTTGACTGCAGGATATATTTTTATATATTTCAGATACTTTTCTTTGTAAATCTCTGATTGAATTCCATTGGGAATATAAATTTCTTTAGTTTTAATCAATGCTTTGCATGCGGTTTCAACATTTGGATAAACACCACATCCTACCATCGCTAATATGGCTGCTCCAAAAGCAGGTCCTTCATCAGAAGTGGTGGTATGAACTTCAACATTCATTACATCTGCAATTAATTGGCACCAAAAACTACTCTTGGATCCGCCGCCTGTAATCTTAATTCTAGATATTACCATTCCCATTGATTTAAACAAATTCATCGAATCCTTCAACGCGAACGTGATACCTTCAATGACACTTCTAGCCATATCATATCTTGTATGTTTCATTGATAATCCAATAAAAACACCTTTTGCGGACGGATCATTTATCGGAGATCTTTCACCCATTAAATATGGAAGAAAAAATAAATCTTGCTTGCTATCAATTTTACTAATTGAATCAAATAAATAATCATAACTTTCATTGCCAATTACATTGCTATTGAACCATTCAATAGCACCTGCTGCACTTAACATAACAGCCATTACATGATATTTACCATTTGCATGAGCATAATTTTGGAAATGACTACGATAGTCAAGGGAATATTTATCAGTACTAACAAAGATGACGCCACTGGTTCCTAATGAAATGTTCGCATCATTATTGTTGACAATTCCAAGTCCAACAGCCCCAACTGCCTGATCTCCGCCTCCAGCTATTACCGAGACATCATGCGTTATTTTTAAGAAAGCTTTTGCTTCATTGGTTAAATTTCCTATCATTTCATAACTTTCGTGTACTTCAGGAAAACATGATATATCTAAATCGGTCATTTCAAGCATTCGTTGTGAATAGCATTTGTTTTTTACATCGAAGTATAAAGTTCCAGATGTATCGCTTACGTCAGAAACGAAGCGTTTAGTCAATTTATAAACCAAATAATCCTTCGGTAGTAAAACTTTATTTATTTTTTTATAATTTTCAGGTTCATTCTCTTTTACCCACAGTAATTTAGGTAAAGTAAGTCCAGTCAAAGCAATATTACCAGTACAATCCATGACATTATTGATTCCAAATATCTTATTAATGTATTCGACCTCTTTTGTTGAACGTTGATCGTTCCATAAAATAGCGTTTCGAATAATGTTGTCATTTTTATCAAGTAGAGTTAATCCATGCATCTGACCAGAAAAACTGATACCTTTAATTAATTCTTCATTACCAGAAATTAATTCTTTAAGACCGATTAAGGTTTGCCGGTACCAATCAATTGGATTTTGTTCACTCCATGATTCTTTTTTCATAATTACTTCGTATTTTTTTACGATTGATTTATGAATTTTTCCAAACATGTCCGCTAAAATTAGTTTGACACTCGATGTTCCAAGATCGACTCCGACATACATTGTATCACCTATTTCAAGATATATTGGTTAATGATTGACTCTAAATATTCTTGTTTTCCAGACTCGTTTTTATCCATTTCAATCTTATTAAAAACATAAGACTCTAGTTCTATAAACCCTACTTCTCTATTGATGATTTTTTTCCCAATTCCGGATTTATAAGACGAATATCTGTTTTCTAAATTTATTTCAAGAATTTGATCTTCCCAAAGTTTGGCAGCAATTCTTAATCCTGCAGCAAATGCGTCCATTCCGGCTATATGTGATAGTAACATATCATCTAATTCAAAGGAGGCTCTTCTAGGTTTTGCATCAAAGTTAAGACCGCCTGTTTTTAGACCACCAGCACGTATTATTTCATACATAACCAACGTAGTATCATAAATATTGGTTGGAAATTGATCGGTATCCCAACCTAATAACAAATCCCCTTGGTTAGCATCTACACTACCCAACATGTTGTTATCTGCGGCAATCCGAATTTCATGATTTATTGTATGCATGGCGAGCGTTGCATGGTTTGTTTCAATATTAAGTTTGAAATGTTTGTCTAGATTATATTTAACTAGGAATGAAATAACCGTTGCACAATCAAAATCATACTGATGTTTTGTTGGTTCTTTTGGCTTAGGTTCAATATAAAATTGTCCATCGAAACCAATTTTTTTCGCATAATCAACTGCCATTTGCAAAAGCCGTGCAAAATTCTCTTGTTCAAGTTTCATATTGGTATTGAGTAGAGTTTCATAACCTTCTCGCCCACCCCAAAATACATATCCACTACCATTTAATCTTTTTGTTATTTCAATTGCTTTTTTGATTTGAGCAGCTGCATAAGCAAAAACATCAGCATTTGGACTCGTGGAAGCTCCGTTAACATATCGTTTGTGACCAAAAGCATTCGCCGTTCCCCAGAGTAATTTTATGCCTGTTTCTGCCATTTTCTTTTCAATTAAATCAACAATTTCATCGAGATTTTTGTTAGTTTCAGCAAGGTTTTTTCCTTCGGGAGCAATATCGCGATCATGAAAACAAAAATATTCAAATCCCATAACTTGCATAAATTCAAAAGCAGCATTAATTCGCGCTTTTGCTTGATCAATTCCACTCAAATTCACATCATCCCATGGCCGGTCTATAGTCTCTGCACCAAATGGATCTGTGCCGGCTCCTGTCATTGTATGCCAATAAGCCATTGAAAACTTTAAATGCTCTTTCATTGGTTTTCCAAGAATCATTTCGTCCTTATTATAATATTTAAACGAAAATGGATTATTACTTAATTTTCCTTCATATTTTATTGGTCCATACTTATCGAAATACATACAAGTTCCTCCTAATATATTTTTATATTCATAATTATAAATTAATGTTCATACTGGTCCAATTATGCTAAAATCATATTGTACTCTATATAAAGCGAGGTGTTACCCATCGTTCATACTGCAAACTCGAAATCTGTTAAAATGATTAATATGCAGCTTGTCTTAGAAAAAATGATTGAGATTCGCGAAACTTCAAGAATTGAATTATCTAAATTAACTACATTAAATAAAGCGACCATATCATCGATTGTTCAAGAACTAGTTAATCTTAAATTTGTATTAGAGACTAATAGAACTATTCGAACTGCAGGCCGTAGTGCGAATGTAATTGAACTAAATAAAAATGCAGGTCGTATTTTTAGTGTTGAACTTCTTCCTAGAGAGTTATATGCTATAATAACAAATTTATATGGTGAAATTCTTTATGAAATAAGAAAGCCAATTCCCGGTTCGGAGTTTTTTACATATCTTTCAACACTGATGAAAACAATCGATGATCTAAAGCAAAACACTTTTGATTCTGTCTATGGAATCATTGGAATCGGAATTGGTGTATACGGAATCCTATCAAAAGATAAAAAAATCAAATTTACAACATTTAATTCCTGGAAAGACATTGAACTCAAAAAGATTATCGAAGACTATAGTGGAATTAAGACGTATGTAGAGAATGAAGCAAATATTTCGGCGTTAGGAGAAAAAATATCTTATCCCGATTATGAAAATTTAGTATCGTTAAATATTGGAACAGGTGTAGGTGCAGGTATTATTATTGGACATACGTTGTACACAGGAAATGATGGATATGCCGGAGAATTTGGACATAGTATTATTGTTCCTGATGGGAAGCAATGTATTTGCGGAAACAAAGGCTGCCTTGAAAGATATATTGCAAATGACGCTATAATTGAGCGTTACTTCGAATTGACAAACGAAACCATCACTTTAGAAACGTTCATAAAAAAGTACAAAACTGGCGATGTCAATGTCATCCAAGTCTATAATGAATTTATTAACTACTTGAGCATAGCTATTAACAATATTGCGCAAACCCTTAATCCAAAAGCAATAGTTATAAGTAGTTTGATTGTTGAAGAAATCAGTGAAAGTATTTCATTAATTAAAAATCAGTTGCGCTCAAAAATCATGAATCTTGATCTTCTAACGACATCCAAATTTAAATCAAAAACAAACGTATTAGGTTTAACACATTTGCTTATACAAGAATTTTTTAACATTTCAAACATATTTTCGAATACTTAAAAAAGAAAATTTCTGTTAATATTTTTTACAAAAGTCTATCAGCGGCAATTAAAATAAGCGCTTTCATAGGATAGTTTAACAGACAAATTAAGGTTTGTAAATATAAGGTTTTTAAATATTAATCGTTAATATTAATTTATAACTATCGTTTTTTCGCCTGATTTGGGGTTTTATTCAACATCTTAGTTTAATGCTTAAATTAAGTTTATAAATATGTAGTGACTTTTTAATTATTATATCTATCTCAAAAAAATAAAATTGAAAACGGATTTCTTTTTTGTAAAAAAGATGACCAAACATTTGTCGTGTTTTGGCCATCTTTTGATTTTATTTGAGTGTTTTTATAAATTTAAAGTTATTCTAAAATCCACTTTTCTTCTTAAAATCGCGTATGAATACACACATCGTGGATAGAAGTGAATCCGCTATTAATTGGTGTCCTAAAGGGGTTGGATGAACTCCATCTCCTAATATTTTAGTCATTTGATAAGATTGTGCAACATCATTTATAATTGTTTGCATCGGAATATAATAATCAGCAAATTTTTCTGCGAGTTTCCGTGTGACTAGAATTTCTTTATCAAGATCTGCTTGCCAAATAGGCTCATATTCACCAATTGGAAAAGCAAAGGGTTCAATCATCAGAATTTTGGTATTGGGCAATGCTTTTTTTGTGTTAATCAAAATTTGAGTCAGATTATTCTCAAATTCATCGGGTTGAAGTTTCTTTCCAAACTTATACAAATGCCATATATCATTGATGCCAATTAAGATAGATATTAAGTCCGGTTTCGTCGATAGGGTCTCGTCTTGCCACCTAGAAAGAAGTTCTGCAGAACGATGTCCACTGATCCCTTGATTAATGATTTTGGCGTCTGGAAGATAATTCGCTAAAATTTTGACATAGCCCTCCCCCAAAGAATTATGATCATCTCGATTACGATTACAATCTGTGATTGAATCGCCTTGGAATACAATAATCGGTTTTATAAAATTTGGGGGTTCTATCGTTTTATGAAGAGAGATTCTGTATTCAATAATTTCTAGTGGAAATCCTGATGATGAATTTTTATTATAACAGTTAACAATGTGTCCATTTAATCTTTCGGGAATTCTTCGGGATGGATAATTTCTTCGATCCACAGGATAAATGAAATATTCTATCGTGTAATTATTGTTCGCATAATCGATGACTCTTAATATCGCTTCATATCCATATCCGTTACCGTGAGAACTAATCTTTGTCCAAATTCCTAATTCGGGTGTTGTGGTATTAATGTGATGAAGCCCTACACAACCAATAAACTCATTGGTCTCAATCAAAATAATCACAAAAACAATATCGGTACCATCGATATACTTTTTAATACTAGAATCTATAAAGTTTTTTGTCTCTAATAAATTTTCTGCAGGTTTAGGATACATGTATTTGCATACTTTATCATTAAATTCTCGAAAAATGACATTAGTATAGCTTTCATCAATTGGTATTAATTTTAACTTGTTTGTAATAATTTCCATAAATATTCCTCTTATTTAAATAATTTATATAGGCAGTCTTTTTTTATTAAAGATTAAAACACTTATCGTGAAAAGCAGTATTATCAAACCTAAAAAAAACAAACCAATCCCAGTGACATTGCTTCCTCGAACAAGATCCACTGGATTATATAACCCGTACAATGACATTTTTTTAAGGATTTCTAAGTCTAAAGAACTCGAACCAAGCATATTCATTAATAAAAACGTGACTGCTATCCCTGAACCAACACCACTTGAGCGCCGAGATTCATTAAATATACAAGAGGAAGTAAAGCATATCATAATAATCACCATATTCAACAACATTGTCATGATATTTAACTTTAAGAAAGCAGAAACATCTAATAATCCTGGGTGGATGAGATGACTGAATAATAGACCAGAAGAAAATACCAAAACGAAAAGTAATAATAAAGAAAACAAAGCAAAAAACCCTTGAGTAACAATTAATTTAACTCTTGAATTGGGCGTTGAAAGAAGATAAGCAAAGGAATTATTATCAATCATCTTTGAAACCAATCGATTTCCAAGAATAATGCAATAAACCATTGGGAATCCGAACATGAGCATTCCATAAAGCCAACTAGCAAGAAAGGAAGTTAAATCAGTGATAATGTCTGAAAAACCCATAGCCCTCAACATCTCAATTGGCATCATATTAAGTATAATAAGTAGTTCATTGATATCGTCTGGATTAAACATGGGTATCATCATTAACATATACATAACTAGGACACTAAGAAAAATTAAAAAAAGAGTATAATTTTGCTTTAAATCTTTTTTTAGTAGTGCGAGGCTCATTGTTGAACACCTTCGTTCTTGTAATATTGCATAAAAACATCTTCTAACGATTGAGATATTTCATCAAAGTTATATAACTTAAGCTTCGCACAGGTTTTTATAAATTCATCAATTCTATCACCTGAACAATATACTTCAATCGAATCATTGTTTAATTGATTCGATATAAAATTTGACCTAAGAAAAGTTTGTATTGCTTGTTCACAATTATCGGGTTTTATAATAAATCCTTTTCGTTGAGATTTTTTTAGCAATTGAACCGTTGAATAATTAACTATTTTTCCCTCCTTAATTATAATGACATTATCACAGGTTTTTTCTACTTCTTCAAAGATATGGCTTGATAAAATAATTGTTTTCCCTTTCTCTTTTTCTTCTAGAATCAAATTAATAAATCGAATTTGCATCAAAGGATCAAGCCCGCTAGACGGTTCATCAAGAATTAATACATCAGGATTATGCATGAATGCAGTTACAATTCCTAGTTTTTGTTTCATACCTTTTGAAAAACGTCTTATTTTCCCTTTTGGATCTAAATCGAACAATTTCAAAAGTTCATTTTGTCTCCCATTGTCTTTTAAACCTCTCATTTCGTGCATAAACTGAAGAAATTCATAGCCGGTCATATCGTCGAAGAAAGAGATTTCGCCTGGAATATATCCCAAAAATCTTTGGATTTTTGGTGCATCTTTTATACAATCCAGTCCATTAATAGTACAAGTCCCTTCATTAGGTTTCATAAACCCAAGTAAAGCACGAATTGTAGTGGTTTTTCCTGCACCATTCGGTCCGATATACCCCAATATTTCACCTTTCTTAACCTTAAAATTAAGATTAAAAATTCCTTTTCCGCTCGGATATATCATTGTCAAATTTTTGACATCAATCATTATTATCGCCCCTGTTTTTATAAAAATAATATAAATGATTATTAAAAAAATGATTATTAAAATCGTTTATAGTATAACATATGAGAATTAAAAAAGACGTATCATACAAAAAAAGTCTCTCAAATTCATGATTAAATGATGAATTTTTGAGTAAAAACATCTATTCAATAAAATGAATTTTACATAATTCTTCACTATATTTGAATAGACGATTAACTTCAGAAATATCATCGACACTAGAGTTATAAGGAATTGCTTTACATTCTCTAAAATTGAGCCCCTCTTTAGGATTGTTTTCAGCTAAATACAAATATGTTTTAGCGGGTAAATTGGGATTAATTCCTTTTTGGCTTCTAATTTTCCAAACAAATCGTACAAGCCATGAAGTATGTTTGCTCGCAATATCAGTTTTAACTAACCCCGGATCAACAACGTAAACATGAATATTCATCGGAAGTAAAATTTCGTTTAATTTTTTTGCTGTCATAATATTACACAATTTTGATTGTTTATAAACCGTAAAAATGAAATAGTTCTTAGAACACATTAAGTCTGGCCAATGAAGTTTTGCTTTCATATGTGAATAAGATCCCGTAAAGATAATGGTTCCATTTTGCATGTACTTATATAAACGATGACTCATTAAAAACCCTGAAAGATGATTGAGTGCTAATTGATATTCATATCCTTCTTTTGTCTTTGTGTATTCGGTTCTAACTGCACCTGCATTATTGACTAAAACATCTAAATGATTATTGTATTTATCCTTCAATAGACAAATTACTTCATCTGCAACTTTATTGACTTCCGATAAATTTGATAAATCTGCATGAATAAAATCAATCAAAGCATTCGGAAATTTGATTTTGAGATTTTGACGCGCCATATTCGTTTTTTCTGCATTACTTCCAACTAGAATTGCATGATATCCCGATTCAAGCATTAATTCTGCTGTTGCATAACCGATTCCCGATGTAGCTCCAGTTATCATGACGGTTTTATTTGATAATTCCATTTTATATCCTCCTTATAATCTTGAATCAAAGAAAAAAAACGAATAATAAACTTCTATTCGTTTTTATGTTTTATCCATTAAATCCCATGGAGATATTATTGCTATGAGTTTCTCATTAAACTTACCATTTTCAGTCACAAATAACATTTCAACACGTTTATTAATTTTCCCGTCATTAAATAAAGCTTCTGCCTCTCCCGTCAAAATTCCCCGCGGAACAAACACAAAAGTTTCATTTCGGTGATTATTTAAGTCCATATAAGATAGATAATCATTAACTTTTTGATCGTGAGGTATTTCCATTTTAGTATGATCGGCAAGGTAGTCAAAAACTGTTGATTCACTGAAAACACCAATAACAAATCCATCTTTTAAAATCGGAACGTGAGTAAAATTTTGAATTTTCATCTTTTTTATTAAAGGTAAAACAAAATCATCCAACTTAGCGGTCAGTAAACGGCTTAAAGGTGTAGCATACATCAGAGCTTTGGGAGGATCTTCAAGCTTATCAATGATTGAATTCAATATATGAATCATTTCATCACTAGGTTCGATAGCGTATTTTGAGTTTATTAAAGGCTTGTGCGTAAGAAGGTTCCGAACTTCACGACAATAATCAATTTCTGATTTAAAATGTCGAAAATTAGGATGATTAGATAAATTAAAAATAACAGAACTGGGCTCTGAATTGGTAAACATAACTTTTGCAAGATCTTCCATAATTTTATATTGATTTAAAAAAACAGTTGCGTTTGAAACGTTCTTAATCACTAATTCCACATCCTATTTGTTATTCGAAAAATAATACTTAATTAGTTAATTAATGACGACGATTTTCATCATGAAGACAATCATCAATCAATAGAACTAAAGCGAGTAAAAATTCGGTATTAGTTTCGTCATGAATCGTGATTTCATATGAATCACCCCAAGAAATCCATTTTTTATGAAATTCAAGAACCGTCCTTCCGCCAGATTCAACAGCAAAGTCGTGTGCTAAAAAATCACCTGTCATTGTGAAATTTCCCAAAGTAGAACTAATATCAAGCTTATGTTTTAATACTGTAAAACGCTTTTGGATGGTCGCAACATCTTCTCCAAGAGGTGTCGTTACGAAATATCTTGGAAGAAGCGCTAAAATTTGCCGTCTAAGCACAAACAGGTGGGTGTTATCTGCATCTCTAAAGAAATTCATTCGATGAGAAAGAGAAAATAATTTGCTTTCAACATGATATACAACATTTTGTTTTTCATCAAATACTTTGTACCGGTCTGTAAAAGCAAATACTTTCTGTTTGATATAAAAATGTTTCATAATTTACTTCTCCTTATATAGTGATTTTTTTAATTATTTTACCTTTTTTATCAATCTTGTTAGATAATATTTTTCTAAAGTCATCTAATGTTCCCTCTGTAAAACTATTTTTATCAATGATTAATGCGTTTGTTGTGTTTACAAACAAATAAATATTTTCTTTATCTTCTTGCACCTTGAGTAACATGCGATACTCTGCTTTAGAATGTGAATCTATGTTATTGCTTTTAGAAAATACGTCAAAGTCGTCGTCACGAAACTCATAATCAATTTTAATACCTTCATCTAATCCTAAGAAACTTTTAATAATCTTTTTATCCGTCAATTTCTGGCTAAGAATCATTCCTATTGGGTATGTAATCATAAAGAAAAAAATAGTAAGTTTTATCATTATATCACCCTTAATCATAAAGGATAAAATGAGTAATGTTAATGCCAATAACTCAATTGCAATAATCATAGGAATTATTCGTTTTTTAAAAATAAAATGCGTAAAAGTCATATGTTTATCTTTATTTAAAATAGTCTTATTTTTAAGCATCAAAACCCCTCCATATCAATGGGAGATGATCAAAATTTTTGAAATTTATGATAGACAAATAATAACAAAAATGATTTAATTCTACACTCTAGTTAAGAAAAGAGTGAAAATTCCTAATTATTGTTTTTTTCTGCAAATAACCCATGAATCGAAGTCTTCGAATCCTAAACGATGATAAATTGTAGCTGCCAACGGATTTTCAAAAAAGAGTAGCGGTGTGATATTTTGTTTTAGTAAATATTCGCAAAGAGAATAAACAACGCTTGTAGCTAAACCCTTTTTACGTGCGTTTGGAAGGGTAAATACGCCTCCAATCATCGCTGATACACTACATATAGCTGATGTATTAGCATTGGCAAGGATGACGTCATCCTCTTTTATCACAAAATGGATTGCAAATCCTTCGCGAATTTTCTTTTCATTCTGAATTGCTTTTTCATCCAACGTAATGGTGATAAAGTCATTAAATTCTTTTATTTTGAACAGCGATTCAGCAATTTTTCTCCCATCCTCAGGTGATGCTATTTTTGTTTCTATTAATTCAAATTTCGGCTTCACTAAAACATTCAGTTTTGCATAGGTCTGTATTCTTATATCAAAATCACAAGATATTTGGCTTTCAATATATTTGAAACATCTGATTGAACAACTGAAAAAGTCAACCTTTGTCTCAGAGATAATTCTAATTAAATCTGGTATGGAATAATTGTTTGAAACACTATATAAAACCATATGATTATGATATTTGAGAATAACCGTATTATAGCTGATGGGATCTTGATACCAAACTTTAATAAATTCATTGTCCAGTCCATAAAATTCCAAATCTGCGATAATAAACAAGTTGATCTCCGGATCTCTTTTTAAAAAAATCAATAATCTAGGCAAATCTTCTTTCTTTGCTGAATAAAACATTATATTTCTCCCATCAATATCCAATTAAATACGCCACAATTAAAAGAAAGACCGTTAATATCAATGTCATAATTTGCAATAAAATCGTCCATTTGAACCATTTGCTATAGGATACTTGCGCCATAGACAGGCCAATCAATAATACCGCATTGGTTGGAAATATGACGTTAGTGTAGCCATCTCCGAAGATGAAAGCAAGAATGGCGAGTTCTTTAGAGTAGCCTACCAAAGCAACCAGTGGAACTAAAAGAGGCATTAACAAAAGTGCTTTTGCTGATGCGGAACCAATGAAAAATTGAATAATTAAAACCATAGCATAAATTAATAGAATTCCCATAATTGGCGATTGATTTGATAAAATATTTGATAGATAGTAAAGTATTGTGTCCATGATATTACCTTGAACAATTATGAATTTAACACTTGCAGCCATCATAATCAATAAAACAGCAGGTGCAACAGACCCCATTCCTGAAGCAAATTTTATCATAGTTTTTTTTAAATCTTTTGTTACAACATATCCTGCAATAATACCTCCAACAAGGAAGGTCAAAGCCATAAAAGGAATGGTTGGCAATGAAATATCGAAGGCAATTTCAAGAACACTAATGCCTACAATAAACACCAATAAAACCAAGAACATCGTTACATATGCCCGAAAAATGGTATTTTCATTTTCGTAAATTATTGTTCCTCCCAAATCAAAATCACGAACTTTTTTTTGATCCTCTTCGTAGGTAGGACTTTTCTTGGGATTTATCTCAATCGACTTAGCATATTTAACTAAAAATGTTGATAACAAAAGATACATTAAAATAAAAACAATGACTCGATACCATACCCCAGATAGAATATTTATTCCAGCAATCTCCGAAGCAATGCCCACAGAAAAAGGATTGGTTATCCCACTAGCAAACCCAAAACCAGCAGCCAACAATGCCATCCCGATACCTACAAGAGTATCCCATCCTAAAGAAAGAGACAATAAAATCATAATCGGCATTAATGCAACTGATTCTTCAAAAATTCCAAAAAACGAACCAAATAACATGAAGGCTAATATTACAACTCTTAAAAGTGTATATTTGCGATCTCTATATTTAGCAATCAATCTTTTTAATATAACTTTGATTCCTCCGGTCTTGTCCATTAAAGTGAAAGTTCCACCTAAAATAACAAGAAAAAGCGAAATCATAATGATTGCTATTCCATCGCTTGAAGCAATGACTTCGAATGGGGCTAATAACCATCGCCAAACTGGATATCCTTCAGATTCAGAAAGAAAAACAAATGTATCTGGGAGAATTCTTCCTTCAATATCACGCAAATACTCCCCTGAAGGAATAATAAATGTCAAAATTCCCGCTACAATAATTAATATAAATAAGATAATGACAACACTAAAGAAACTCTTTTTTGAAATATTAATGAGTTTTGCTTCATTATTCATGATATTCCTCCGCTAGAGGTGCCTATATTATAATTTCAAAATAATGCTACCACAATGTCGATAATTTGTCATCGTTTCCACGAAAAACTAATAATAAAAAACAGATTTAGTACAATCTGTCTTTATAAGTAAATAATTATATCTTCTGTTATATACCTTTAAAGATTTTTTAGAAAAGAAAGAAAATTAATAATTCAATAAATATTTGATGAGAGTAGCATAAAAATTGTTAATTTTTTGTCATATTATCGATGCGCTCGATATATTTATTCATTTCAAATTTGCGTTCTAATCCTTTGTCATTCATGTATCGAAGTTTTCCAAAGATGGGTCGCTCCGTCCAAGCCCGATCATGTTTACCAAAACACCATGCTACACCTGCATAAGAATTAGCATCTCGACCATCAATAAAGTATCGATTGTTTAGTTTTATAATAAGATTGTATGCAGATTTAAATGAAGGTGTCCATTCAATAATTTTTTTAGCCCAATACATTCTCATATAATTATGCATGTATCCTGTATGGACCACCTCTTTCATAGCCGCGTTAAAATATCGGTCATGAGTTTTTCCTAATTCAATCTCTTCGATTGAGTAGTTATAAATTCTTGGGTCATTATCGTGCTCTCTCATCGTTTGAAGTGCCCATGATTCAGTCATGGTTTCAAAACGATCATACCCTTGCTGATAAGTTACATAATTATAAGCTAGCTCACGTCGTACCAGCAATTGTTCAAAAAATGCAAGATATGCTTCTTGTGTGATCTGATTAGAATGCAATAAATTTATAATGTGTTCTAATATTTCTAAGACAGAAATTTGACCAAAATGAAGATATAGAGAAAGTTTCGACGTTCGATCGTATCCCGGATCATTACTAGATGGATATTGATTGATATTTACAGAAATAAAATATTCAAGATGTTTTTTTGCCTCAGAATATCCGCCATGATATATACGACTTGGTAGCACACTTTTATCGATATCAAGTCTTTTTATAAGACCCATAGGATCTGATAAATCGTCATCGCTCTCATATTGAGTAGGCATTGTAATTTTAAGTTTTTTTAATCCGAAATAATCACGGTATTCTCCATAAAGTTTATGTAATTTCGGACGAAGTGTATATGCCCCATATTCTGCCTTATTAGAAACAACATCCACTGGAACAATTACATCCGAATCAACTATATCAATACAAAGATCGCTTAGATATCGATTTGCATAATCCCAAACTTTATGTCTCCACATACGTTGGTGTTTCAAATAACCATAATCCATGACAAGTGTATCAGCATCTTCTAAATATTCAATGATTGCTTTTTCTGGAGATTCAAGTTTGAAAATAAAATTTATCCCGTTTTCTATCAATAATTTACGTGTTTCTCGAAGTCCTTCAAGCATAAATAGATAATGACGTTGGTTTGCATCAGGATAGTTGGGTGTGAGCCCGAAAAATACTTTTAATGGCAAATTTATTTGATTCGCAATTTCAATTGCGTGATTTAATGCGTGATTATAAAAGACTCTTTGGGATTGCTGCATCCAATAAAGTACATACTTTTTATTAGGATTTTCAGATCCTTGTTTTAATCTAGTAATACGATTTGCATTCATATTGACTCCTTTTTATAAAGGCTTGAGCAAAAGTGAGCAATCCACTTGTTACATTTCTATTATATGATAAAATGAATTTAAGAAAATACATCTATCAAAAATTAAAAGGAGAATGTCTATGGAAAACACAAAAATACTAAAACTAAGAAAATTTAATATGATTATGGGAGGATTGCATCTGATACAAGGTATTATGATGCTATTTTTGGCAACAACTGTCATTCAAAACATTGCTGAATTTCAACCCGAAATTACTCAACTATTTATTCAATATAACCCTGTAACTCAATCTCTTGAAACTGCTAGCAAAGTATTATTTCAATTACCCTTTGGAATTCTTGTTGCTCTATTCTTATTACTTTCTGCAGCAGCTCATGCTTTAATATCAATCCCAAAAAAAACAAATGAGATTTATAATCTTGATCTTGAAAAAGGTATCAATCGCTTCCGTTGGTTTGAATATGCACTTAGTTCATCCATTATGATTGTGCTCATTGCTACTTTATTTGGAATGCATGATCTTGTAACCTTGATATTAATATTCGTTGTGAATGCTTCGATGAATTTATTCGGACTTGTCATGGAACAACTTAACGTTGGAAAAGACAAAAAGAATCTTAACTGGGGTCCTTTTGTATGGGGTTCGATAGCAGGTATCGCTCCGTGGATTGCAATCATTATATATATGACCGGAAATCCAAATTTAGACATGGTACCGTGGTTTGTATGGGCAATTGTTGGAACTTATTTTGTTGCTTTTAACACCTTCCCAATTAATATGATTCTACAGTATCTTAAAGTTGGAAAATGGAAAGATTACTTATATGGCGAACGTACCTACATTGTATTAAGCTTAGTTGCTAAATCAATCCTTGCTTGGCTAGTACTTTTTGGCGCAATGCAACCTTAAAAAAAGATATTATATAAAATATAAAAAAAGATCGATGCTCCGCATCGATCTTTTTAATTTAATCGTAATATATTTCCATTTCAAGGTTAATATTGTCGTCAATCTCATTAGTAATTTTAAATCCCGAACGAAGAAATAAATTTAATGCTGTGTTGTTATTTTTTTTAATGGTTGTAGAAATTTTTTTTGCATGAGTATTCTTAAGTTTAATTATCAAATCTGATATTGCCATTTTGCCTATTCCGCGGTTTTGATAATGTTTGTCAATCATCATTTCCCATAAAAAATATTCTTTGGGTGCTAATTCTTTCATTAAGAATACTCCACAAGGATTTTCGGCAAAAAGAATGACACACATCGCGTGGTTTATTCGATCTTGATTAAGTCGATTAATCAAATCTTCGGGCGTACAAACAAAATCTCTTTGAAATTCATGAATCTGGATATTTTTGACATTGTTGAAATGCGAATCAGAATATTCGCTGAGTCTAATCATATAATACACCGTCCATAAAAATATTTTTGTATTGATTTCAATGCTTTTAATCTCACTGAGAAGATATTATCAACTTATTTAAAAATAAGCAACACGCAATTAAAAAAATAATGTAATATCGCTTTCATCTTTGTTTCATTATAACTAATATCTAATCTTATCATTGAATTTCGTTAGAAAATAAGATAAACTGAACATATTAGATTTGAAGGAGGAGATGTTGATTGGGCAAAAAAATCTTGCTTGGAAAATTACTCGAATCCGCAAAAGTTATTTTGCCTATATCGATAATTGTCCTGATTGTCGGTCTATCAATCGGCATTGAACCTCATTTCATCTTAAATTTTATTTTTGGGGCTTTACTGCTTATTATAGGGCTCTCATTTTTTTCAATCGGATCGTTATTTTCTATGGTCGCTATTGCTGAATCAATAGGTGAATATATCATCAGAAGACGAAATTTAACAATTTTTATCCTTGTTGCATTTTTAGTCGGTTTTATGATAACCATAGCCGAACCAGCACTTTGGGTTTTGGCCGATCAATTCAAATCTGTTGTCAAAGAACCTATATTGATTCTTTCGGTTTCTATTGGTGTAGGCATTTTTGTGATTGTTGCTTTATTAAGAATATTAACTCAATTTCGTCTAAACACCCTTTTTATGATTGCTTATGCGATTTTATTTATGATTGCTATCGCCTTGTCCATAGTAAATCCAAGTTTTATCCCTATTGCATTTGATTCTGGCGGCGTAACAACGGGTCCCATGGCCGTTCCTTTTATCATGGCGCTTGGATTTGGAATAGCTAGAACTAGAGGTGACAAATTTTCAGATGAAGACTCTTTTGGTTTGATTGGAGTTGCATCAATAGGACCAATCATTGCAGTTCTTTTTTTGGGGTTTTTTTACGAACCAGTTAGTCCTGTCAATGATTTTCAAACAAACTTTTTGGGTTATTTCATTCAAAATCTGATTCAAATGGCCATTGCAATTCTTCCTTTTTTATTGTTTTTTATAATATTTCAACTGATTGCATTTAAGATGAATAAGAAAAGAGTAATAAAAATATTCATTGCATTTTTATACACATATGTCGGGCTGGTTCTTTTTCTGACCGGAGCAAATGCCGGTCTTGTAAATATGGGATATCGCATAGGTGTTTATTTCGCTTCATTGGAAGTTAATTGGATAATGGTTCCCTTAGGGATGATTTTCGGATTTACCATTGTTGCTGCAGAGCCTTCCGTTATCGCGTTAAATCGTCAAGTGGAAACGGTGTCTGCGGGTGCAATCTCAAAAAAATTCATGATGGCTTCGCTTTCAATTGGTGTCAGTATAGCCATTGGATTAGCTTGTATTCGTGTATTAACTGGTTTAAGTATTTGGTGGATTTTGTTACCTGGGTACACCTTAGCTATATCATTGACATTTATTACTCCTAAGATTTTTTCATCCATAGCCTTTGATTCAGGTGGCGCAGTATCCGGTGCTATGACCTCAGCTTTTCTGGTACCTTTCGCAATAGGTGCCGCCAATGCTTTAGGTTCTAATGTTTTAATGGACGCCTTTGGACTTGTGGCGTTTGTTGCGCTTGCTCCTTTGATAACCATTCAAATTTTAGGATTAATTTATCGCATTCGAATGAAACGTACTTTCAAACAAGAAGACGAATCTGACATAATCAATTTGAAAGAGGTAAAATCATGAAAATTTTGATATCTATTGTTCCAAAACACGATTCACAAGCTGTTGCGTCAATTACAGGTGGCGGTATCATTCAATTTCAAACTGTCATACCCGGTTTAGGAACGGCAACATCAGAAATTTTAGATTATTTTTGTTTAGGAGAGACTGATCGTGATGTCATTCTTTCTTTGGTTGATGATAATGATATTGAGCCCATTTTCTCAGATTTAAAGGAAAAACTTGATTTCCTTCATTCGGGACGCGGTGTGGCATTTACAATTTCAGTCGACTCAATATCTAAACTCGGTTATAACTTTCTTTATCACAAAAATTCGGAGGACAATTAAGATGGAAAACAATATTGATGTAATCTTTTTTATCTGTAATCATGGTTATGCTTATGATGCAATGACTGAAGCAAGAAAAGCTGGGGCAAGAGGTGGTACTATCATTCATGGAAGAAGTTCAATATCCAATGAAAAAGAAAAGTTTTTCGGTATCATGATTCATCCTGAAAAAGATGTATTAATGATTGTCTGTCTTGCGGACCAAAAAGCAGCATTAATGAAGGCAATGACATCAAAATATGGGGTTACGACTGAGGCAAAAGGGTTATGTTTCTCAATGAAAGTTGAAGACTCAATTGGTTTTTCGTTTGATCCTATTCCGTTTATAGAGAACAAATAATCTAATTAGTTTAATAATAACGTTTATATTAAAATGAGGTGATTTATATGGCAATAATATTCAAAAATTATCCCTCTGTACCTGGTTTCACTGAAACATTTAAAGAGGTTCGTGATTTTCTAATCCGAATTAACACCGACAATTTATCAACACCGAATTTTGTTTGGGGCCGATGGGAATGGATGTTTTCATTACCCTACTTACAAACAGAACATTTAAACAAAATTGGATTATGGAAAGATGATGATTCAATTGTTGCTCTAGCAACTTATGAAAGTCATTTAGGTGATGTATATTATTGTATTGATCCAAGATATTCATACCTAAAAAGTGCTATTCTTGATTATTCTCTATCAAATCTTCGAAGCATTAATTCAGTACGTATATTAATCCCTGATAACGACTTCGAGATGCAGCATTTGGCCGTCATAAAAAACTTGCTCCCAACCGATGAAAAAGAACATGTTGCAATTTTGGATATCGGTAAATCGCCAGAATATAACCTTCCATTGGGTTTTTCAATTGTGAGTCTTTCTGATGAATATGACTTAAAAAAATACAATCGGGTTTTATGGAGAGGATTCAATCACGAAGGTCCTGAACCGACGGATGATGATGCAATCGAAAGTCGAAGAATAAGCCTTTCAGGCCCTGATGTCATTCTTGATTTAAATATTGCCATCAAAGCTCCGTCTGGTGAGTTTGTCTCATATAGTGGCATATGGCATCGTCCTAATTCGAAATATGCTCTGGTTGAACCTGTAGCAACTGATCCACAATATCGAAAAATGGGTTTAGGAAAGGCCGCTGTTCTTGAAGCTTCAAGACGTTGCTATTTATCGGGTGCAGAATTTGCACTTGTAGGATCAAATCAGACTTTTTATTATTCAATAGGTTTTATACCGTATTCTTCAGAGACATGGTGGAAACCGACACAAATTACCTAATAAAAAATAATAGGACGATACCTAAATGGCATCGTCCTATGTCGTTTACACTACTTCATTGCATAGAAAATAAGCGGAAAATCAATCTCACAAACGATAATAATTATGCAACTGAAAACGAGAATGAAGCTTCACAAGCTATTTCTTCTCCAACTTTTGCAATAGCATTCCCAAATCCGAATCTTCCTCGCATTCGGGTTATTTTTACTTCTAATTTTAATATATCTCCAGGGATGACTTTGCGTCTAAATTTTGCTTTTTCTATTCCTGTAAAAAACACTAACTTTCCAGAATACTCAGGGTCAGATAACAAAACAATTGCGCCCATTTGTGCTAAGGATTCTGTTATCAATACCCCTGGCATGACTGGAAACTCTGGAAAATGACCTTTGAAGTAAAAATCTTCAGCGTTAACATATTTTAAACCAATGCCACTAACCCTAGGAATGAAATCTATGACTTCATCAACCAAAAGAAATGGTTCTCGATGTGGTATTATTTTTTTAATCTCATCAATGCTTAATTTCATTTAAATCACCCACTTTTTTAAAGATAACCGCAGCATTTTGGCCACCAAATCCTAGATTAACATTCATGCCGTATTCTAAATGACGTTTGACTGCGTAATTTGGAGTATAGTTAAGATCACAATCTGGATCAGGCGAAGAGTAATGAATGGTTGGTGGGATTATACCTTGTTGAATTGCTTTAACAACAACGATTGACTCAATCGCGCCGGTGGCTCCTAAAGAATGCCCCGTCATTGATTTGGTAGATGAGATATTCAATTGATACGCATATTCTCCAAAGGTTTTCTTTATTCCAAGCGTTTCAATCTTATCATTTAAAACAGTGGAAGTTCCATGAGCATTAATGTATCCAATTTGATTACAATCAATTCCGGCATCTTTTATTGCATCACGCATACAATAGTCAATTCCTTCTGCGCTCTCATCAGGTGCCGTCATGTGATATGCATCTGTCGTTGAACCATACCCAACAACTTCTGCTAATATTTTAGCTCCTCTATTAACGGCATGTTCATATTCTTCTAAGATGAGAACACCAGCTCCCTCAGCCATTACAAAGCCGCTTCGATTTAAATCAAAGGGAATCGATGCCGTTTCAGGATTATTCGTCATTGATAATGCTCTCATATTTGAAAATCCAGCAATTCCTAATGCATTCAATGGCGCTTCTGCACCACCAGCAAAGGCTATTTCTAGATATCCATCTCGAATATATCTAAAAGCTTCACCAATTGAATTTGTTCCAGCAGAGCAAGCTGTAACAACGGGAAGGTTAGGTCCTTTAGCTTTAAAACGAATCGCAATATGCCCTCCAACGAGGTTGACTATAGAATTAGGAATGAAAAAAGGAGAGACGCGATCAAAACCGCGTGTGTTGGCTGTAGTACATTCTTCCCAAATAGTATTCAATCCACCGATTCCACTGGTGACGAATGTTCCAAATCGATAAGGGTCAATTTTTGAGTTATCTAATTCTGATTGATCATATGCTTCTTGTGCGGCACAGATAGCAAGTAAAATCGTTCTATCCAATTTACGAGCATCTTTTGCGCCTACTACGATAGAAGGGTCAAAATTTTTAACTTCCCCAGCGACAGTTACTTTTAAACCTGTGGTATCAAATTGACGAATATAATCTATGCCATTTTTACCGTTAATCAAGGCATTCCAAGTTTCTTCTACCGTATTACCAACTGACGTCAAAGCTCCCATTCCTGTAATAACAACTCTTCTTTTCATCGTGCATTTCTCCTCTTCACATCACGATTCCGCCATCAATTTCAAGTACGTGGCCGGTAATATATCCAGCATCTTCACTTACTAGGAAAGAAACAGCTTTCGCTACTTCTATGGGAAGACCAAATCGTTTCATGGGTATGCTAGATTTCCAATGACTGATGAGTTCTTCATTTAACGTCTGAGTCATAGCTGTTTCGATAAAACCAGGAGCGATAACATTTACTGTCACACCTCTAGAAGCTACTTCTCTTGCTAGTGCTTTTGATAAACCAATAACGCCAGCTTTTGCTGCACTATAATTTGTTTGTCCCGCATTACCTAAAACACCAGCAACGCTAGAAATATTGACAATCCGTCCATAATCTGCTTTTAAAATCGGCTTTAGAGCGACTTTACACATGTTCCAAACGCCTTTTAAATTCGTATTAATTACTTTGTCAAACTGCTCTTCAGTCATTCTAAGCAGTAAATTATCAGCAACAATTCCTGCATTATTAACAAGTATATTTAGTCCACCAAAAGTATCAAGTGTGATTTGAACAAGTCTCTTTGCATCTTCGATATTACCCACATCTGCTTGAACCGCTAACGCTATGCCTCCAAATTGAGTGATTTCCTCAATCAGAGTATCTGCATGAATTTGACTTGTGTGATAATTAATGACTATTTTACATCCTTGCTTAGCAAGTTCAAGTGCGATTGAGCGACCTATTCCCGCCGCTCCTCCAGTTATAATGGCTATTCTATTTGATAAATCCATTTTCATTCAACCATCCTTTCACTCCTGATAATTGGTATGTTTTATCCAAATTGATTACCGGAATTTGCGGATCAATTTTTCGGACAAAACCAGACAATACATTTCCAGCTCCGATTTCTAAAAAATGAGTAATTCCATGATTTATCATATGACGAATCGTATCTTCAAAACGAACGGGGGAAATAATTTGTTTAACCAATAATTGACGTATATCTTCTGATTCGTATGGTTTCCCAGTTACATTGGAATAAACCGAAACTGTCGGTTTATGAAAGATACTACTTTTAAAAATTTTATCCATATGTTGTGCAGCATCATTCATCATAGACGAGTGAAAAGCTCCACTAACATTTAATGTTAAACACCGTTTCGCACCTGCTGCTTTTGCAGCGTTATTTAGTGCATCAACCGCAATTTTCTGACCACTAACAACCAATTGGTTAGGGCAATTGTAGTTGGCAGGGCTAACCAAACCCACCGAACCGCTTATGCTTTGGCATAATTGTTCTATGACAGCATTTTCTAAACCCAGTATAGCTGACATAGTCCCTTCTTGCTTTTCTGAACACCTCTGCATTGCCATTGATCTTTCAAATATTAAGTTGATGGCAGTTTCAAAAGAAATAACTTTTGCTGCAATCAAAGCGCTGTATTCACCCAAACTAAAACCTGCAACGGCAGAAGGAACAATATGGGTCTCATTAATTAAAGTTTGATAAGCCATCAATGAGGTAGTAACAATCGCCGGTTGAGCATAGTATGTGGTGTTTATTTTACCTTCGGTATCATCCAAAATTTTTAGAAAATCGATACCATAAATTATTGATGTTTTATCAACAAAATGTTTCAATGATGTATCATAATTAATCCAATCAAGACCCATTTGTGTATATTGATTTCCTTGACCGGTGAAAAGAATTGCTAATGATCCCATAATTAAATAATTTCCAAAGCGTCTTTATAGGCGCTAACATTATCAAATAGCGAACTAAAAACTTCTTTCATAGGACGAACTGATTTAATCAATCCTGAAATCTGCCCAGCCATGAAAGAGCCGTTTTCCTTATCACCGTCAAAAACAGCTTTTCTCAAAGATCCTAGAGTTAATCTTTCAAGTTCTTCTAGGGTTGCACCTTCTTTACTTAATTGTAAATAATGATTTGCCATTGGATTTTTTAAAACTCTCACAGGCGCTCCTGTTTGTCTGCCTGTCACAACTGTAGAAGTATCTTTTGCATCTACTACCATTTGTTTATAGTTACCGTGAATTGGACATTCCTCAGTGGCGAGAATAATTGTTCCAACTTGAATGCCTTTAGCCCCAAGAGCAAAAACTGCTAAAACTCCTCTTTGGTCAGCAATACCCCCTGCTGCAATAACCGGTATTTTGACAGAATCAACGATTTGTGGAACTAAAGCCATGGTAGTCAATTCACCAATATGACCACCTGATTCAGTCCCTTCGGCAATGACTGCATCAGCACCAGCTCTTTCTACTCGTTGTGCTAAAGCAACGCTTGGAACAACAGGAATCACTATTATGCCAGCCTTTTTCCATTCTTCCATATATACTCCAGGATTACCTGCACCAGTCGTTACAACTAAAACTTTTTCCTCAATCACAACTTTTGCAATCGCTGGAGCATGAGGACTCATTAGCATAATATTGACTCCAAAAGGCTTATCAGTTAATGTTCTACATTTACGTATTTCTGTTCTAACCCATTCAGCATCGTACCCGCCTGCCCCAATTAATCCAAATCCGCCTGCATTTGAAACTGCAGAAGCTAATAAAGCATTAGCAATATTCGCCATGCCGCCTTGAATTAATGGATATTTTGAACCTAAAATTTCAGTAATATTTTTCATTCTGTCCTCCTATAATGTGATGAGTGCACTTCCCCAAGTGAATCCTCCTCCGAATCCAACTAAAAGAGCGCGTTGATTTTTGCTGTTGGGATGTTCTTGGCAATATTCGTCAAGCGCAATACCAATCGAAGCAGCACTTGTATTACCATAATCTTTAATATTGATATAAAATTTCTCAATGGGAATTGCCATTGTTTTTGCGACTGATTGAATTATTCTCAAATTTGCTTGGTGAGGAATGATAATATCAATGTCTTCATGATTTAAATGAGATTGATTTAAAATTTGACGAATACTTTCTTCAACAACTTTAACAGCAAATGCATAAACACGCTTGCCATCCATTTTTATTCTACCGTTTTTGACTGTTAAAATATGGTCGATGTCAGGATTTGAAGCGGTGAAAAAATGAGCTTCGTTTATATTTTCATTGGAAGGTTCGATAATCATCGCCCCCGCTCCATCACCGAATAATACACAAGTATTACGGTCATTATAATCAACCAAACGCGTGAGAGCCTCTGACCCAATCACTAGTGCCGATTTGAATTGACCTGTTTGTAAGAGGCTTGAAGCTACTTGTAGACCGTAAATAAAACCAGTACATGCTGCATTAACATCAAATGTCATGATGTCCTTATGTCCAAGACCTATTTTTGATTGAACTATATTCGAAGTTGATGGCGTTTGCTGATCACCACTCACTGTAGCTGTGATAATTAAATCAATTTTATTGATGTCATAATTAATTTTGTTTGCTGCCTCTAAAGCAGCTTTTGCAGCCATGTCACTGGTTTCTTCATTTTCTGCAACAACATGACGATTAAGAATTCCTGTTCTAGACTCTATCCAATCAGATGTAGTATCTACTATTTTTTCTAAATCTGAATTACTAAGAATTCTTTGTGGTACGTAATGTCCTGTCGATATGACTTTTATGTATTGTTTCACATGATCTCCTTTCAGGTACTCAAAGTTGTTCGAATTGACCCATTTTTCTGAATTTTTCAAAACGCAAATCAACTAATTCATTAACATCTATTATTTTTAATCGATTTATTTCATTGATTAGGTAATTTTTTAAAGCTTCAAAACCCGCTTTTGGATTTATATGTAAACCTTCATCCTCGGGAATAATCGTGTCAATGACACTCAATTCTTTCAAATCTTCTGGCGTAATTTTCATGATGGCAGCGGCTTCTTTTGCCTTTGTTGCATCTTTATACAAAATGGAAGCGAATCCTTCCGGAGATAAAATTGAATATATACTATTTTCGAACATGGCTACACTATCACCAACACCAATTGCCAATGCGCCACCGCTTCCACCTTCGCTTAGAACTACAATAATAATCGGGGTTCTTAAACGAATTATCTCTCGAAGATTAAACGCTATCGCTTGAGCTTGTCCTCTTTCTTCCGCCCCAATTCCTGGATAGGCTCCCGGCGTATCGACGATACAAAAGATGGGTCGGTTAAATTTCTCAGCCTGCTTCATAATTCTTAAAGCTTTTCGATAACCCTCTGGATGACCCATACCAAAATTGTGTTTAATTTTTTCTTCAGTAGTTGTTCCTTTTTCTTGTGCAATAATTGTAATTGGACCATTCTGAAAAGTTGCAATACCAGTTATAAAAGCTGAATCATCTCCATAAAGTCGATCTCCATGCAACTCCATAAAATCAGGAAACAATGATTTTATGATACTTTTAGCTGTAGGTCGCTTTGGATGTCTTGCTAATTTGACTTTTTCCCAGACAGCATCTTCATTCATGTTCATATGTCTGTCTCCCTACTAGCATGCCATCTTAATAATCTAGCAATTGTTTGGCGCATTTTTTTTCTTTCAAGAATCATGTCAACCTGACCATGACTCAGTTGAAATTCTGCAGTTTGAAATCCTTCAGGAAGATCCTGTTTAATTGTTTGTTTGATAACACGTGGCCCTGCAAATCCGATTAATGAAGATCTTTCAGCAATATTAATATCTCCTAAAGATGCAAAACTGGCTGCTACACCACCGGTTGTCGGATTTGTCAGAACACTCAAATAAAAACCACCTTGTTCATGAAATTTCGCAAGGGCAGCACTTGTTTTAATCATCTGCATTAAAGAAAGAATTCCTTCTTGCATTCTCGCTCCACCTGAGGCAGAAAAAATAACGAGTGGTAAATGCATAATTGATGCTTTTTCTATCAATCTTGTCACTTTTTCTCCAACAACACTTCCCATGCTTCCCATCATAAAAGAAGCATCCAAGACGCCAATAGCGGTCTTTATGCCATCAATGGAACCAATCCCACCCACAAAAGCTTCATTAAGTCCGCTTTCTTGAATTGCTTTTTCTCGTTTCGCATCATAATCAGGCATTTTAAGAGGATTAACCGAAATCAATAAAGGGTCCAATTCTTCAAAACTCTCTTTATCCAGCATCATTGAAAGACGCTTTAAAGCATTTATCTTAGTATGGTACCCACAATGAGGGCATACGCCATCATTATCATCCAAAGTTCGTTGATAAATAACCTTTAAACACGCTTCACATTGGACAAAAATACCCTCTGGAATGTTAATGGGGGTAGTGGTTGTGTCTTTTTTTAATATATTTTTGCGAAACGAATTTAATTTCGCTTGACGATCATCCAGAAACTCCGACATTTCGCTCTCTTTCTATCGCTTCAGTAAATCTTGCGATGAAGCCGGTATCGACTTGCCCTTTGACAAATTCCGGTTGATGCATAATTAAATACAAGTATTCAATGTTATTAATGATTCCTTCAATGACAAATTGTTCCAATGCACATCGAATTTTGCGAATCGCTTCTCTTCTGGTGGGAGCATAAACGATCAATTTCGCTAATAAGGAATCATAATAAGGTGATATCTCATATTGTGAATAAATATGAGTATCGATTCGCACACCAGGTCCGCCTGGAAATACAACATTTGTGATTGTTCCAGGGGTAGGTCTAAAATTATCATAGGGATTTTCTGCGCATATTCTACATTCAATTGCGTGTCCTTTAGTGTGTATATCTAATTGCTTAAATGATAAAGGATTTCCATAAGCTATTCGAATTTGTTCTTTAATTAAATCGAGTCCGGTCACCCATTCGGTTACACCGTGCTCAACTTGAATTCGAGTGTTCATTTCGATAAAATAAAAATTTTCATTGGCATCAACTAAGAACTCCATTGTTCCAGCATTATAGTATCCAATCGATTTTGCTAATTTTATCGATGCAGCAAATAATTTTCGGCGAAGAACAGCTGAAATGAAAGTGGACGGAGATTCTTCGATTACTTTTTGATTCCGGCGTTGAATTGAGCAATCCCGTTCACCTAAATGAACAATATTTCCCATTTTATCTCCAATGATTTGAACTTCGATATGATGCGGTTTTTCGATATATTTTTCAACATATAAAGATTTATCTCCAAAACTTGATTCAGCTTCCAAAGCAGCTCGAGCAAAAGCTGATCGAAATTCATCGTCATTATGGACAATGACAATACCTCGTCCACCACCACCGCTTGAAGCTTTAATCATAACGGGGTAAGTTATTTTTTGTGCCACGCGAATGCCATCTTCGATATTCTCAATAATCCCATCACTGCCTTCTACAACTGGCACACCTGCTTCAATAGCTAATTTTTTAGCCATTGCTTTATCACCAATCATAGATATAATTTTTGAACTTGGTCCAATAAAATTGATTTTGCAACTTTCCACCATCTCAACAAAATGGCTGTTTTCGGAGAGAAAACCATATCCAGGATGGACTGCATTGCAGCCTGTTGAGATGGCGGCTGAAAGTACACTATTAAAATTGAGATACGAATCTTTGCTCATCGCTTTGCCAATGCAAATAGCCTCATCGGCAATTTTTACATGTAAAGATTGCTTGTCGGCAAGTGAATAGACAGCCACCGTAGGAATACCGAGTTCTTTGCATGCCCTAATAATTCTGACAGCAATTTCACCACGATTGGCTATTAGTATTTTATTCGCCACGACCTTCACCAGTGTGAATCGTAATAAGAACCTGATCATAGCCGACAACTTGACCATTAATCACATCAATACGTTCAACAATCCCAGAACAGGGAGCTGTGATCTCATTCATTATTTTCATTGCTTCTACAATACAGACAACATCACCTTTTTTTATTCTTTGCCCAACTTGGACAAAGGGTTCTCCTGTGGGTGTTGAAGAGGCAAAATAAGTGCCGACAAGGGGTGATTTAACTGGAACGCAAATATGACTGCTTGAAGGTATGTTTGGAATTGTTTGTTCTTGATTTTGAACAGGTGAAGTCGAAACAACCGTTACAGGTTGAGACTGACTTGTTTGTTTAGATAATCGAATCTTAAAATTATCCATTTCTAATTCAAGCGATGTTAAAACTGAGTTTTCAAAATCTTTAATAATGCCTTGAATATCCTTTATATTCATATATATTTATCCTCACAAGAAATATTAAGATTTTAACGATTATGAGCCGATTTTTTCAGCAACGAAATCAGCAATATGTCCAATCGTTTTAAAGGTTTGGGCAATTTCATCGCTGATTGACAATTGAAAAGTATCTTCTAACTCCATTACCAATTCAACTGCATCCAAGCTGTCAATGTTTAAATCCTCCTCAAGTCGGGTATCACGAGATAGCGTTGTGATATCAAAATTGAACTCTTTTGCAATTAGATGCTTTATTTGATCCAATGTCATAATAATTTGTCCTTTCTGAGAGAAAACACATTTAGTTTGAATTTCAAAGTTTCACTCTCAAATATCATACTCTCAACTAATTTTTTTGTCAACATCTATCTGCTAGAAGCTGCAAAAATAAACATCAAGTAATTATTTAAATATGAAATCTATAATAGCTTAATTATGCCTATATTTAGCGATTATTTATCTGTTATTATACATAAAATAGAATAAGATTTTATTATAAAATTTACAAATTTTTTACATCTATGAAATAATTAATTTGAAATGGATTCGAAAAAAAGTTCTCTAGAATAAAATATCTAAAGAACTTTTGTATGAATAGAATATATGTAATGGATAAAATTTAAATATATCGTTCACAGCCATAAACTGCAGTTGCACCATCAGAAACGCCTGTAACAACTTGACGAAGCGATTTTTTACGAACGTCTCCTGCTGCAAATACCCCTTTTACACTTGTTTCGCATTCTTCATCGGTTATAATCCATCCACCTTCGGCTAAAGCGACTTTACCAATAACCATTTGAGAATTAGGATTCATCCCAACCGCAACAAAGATACCATCAACAGCTAATTGAGTAATTTTTTTTGATAATTTATTTTCTATTTTTAAATATTCAACCAAATCTTCGCCACCAACTTCAACAGCCACGGAATCCCAAATTATTTCAATATTTGGAATAGAAAAAAGCTTGTCTTGCAGTATTTTTGCGGCACGCAATTCATTTCGGCGATGAATTAAATACACCTTATTACACATTCTTGATAGGTAAATAGCATCTTCCACAGCCACATCGCCACCACCGATAACTGCTGTGTTCTTATCACGATAAAAAGCTCCATCACAAGTAGCACAATAGGATATCCCTTTTCCAAAAAATTCTTCTGAGCCCTTTGCATCTAATTTCTTTGATGTTGCGCCAGTAGCGATGATAATCGTTTTTGTAAAATAGGTTGTAGCATATGTTACGACTTTTTTGACTTCGTTGTCGAAATCTAGTTCTTTCACTTCGTCAGTGATAAACTCAACACCCAAACTTTCAGCGTGTTCAACCATCCGATTAGTTAATTCCAGCCCTGATACGTGTTTAATGCCTGGGTAGTTATCGATTTCATATGAATTAGCAATTTCTCCCCCAGGAAGGAAACGCTCCAGAAGTACAAATTTCATCATAGCACGACTAGCATAAATCGCAGCTGCAATCCCTGCCGGACCTGCCCCAATAATAACTAAATCTAATACGTTATCCATAGATTTTTCCTCCATATTTTAAAGTAATTAATCGTTGTAATGATCATATGTTTTCTTATAATAACCCAAAGCAACCTTGATTGTAAATCCAGTTTTTAAATAAATTTGGTAAGCAATATCGTTATTACTGTCAACCTCAATCAATAAATCTGTGTTCCCTTGCATGATTTGTTCAATCATAATTTTTTTTATGAGGGTTTTTCCATAGCCTCTCCCTCTATATTCTGGATCAATTCCGATACCAACAATGTAACAAGAAGGGCTTTCAAGACTAACTGCTCCCATCCCCACAATTATACCATTCAATGAAGCAAGATATTGAATCTTGTGCTCAGAAGACATAGATTTATGTATCAGTCTTCGTGCATCGTCTTCGGTATTATTAAAGATTCTTTGAGAAAGAACGACTAAATCTTCTAAATCAAGCGGGAGTGCTCTTCCAACCCATAAATCAGTCGGTTCAAGTTTCGGAATATTCGAAGGCGTTGCTATATAATGCATTGAATATTCTGTAAAAGAAAAACTGGCGCCAAGTTTATTTAAACACGCTAATCCATCTCGAGATTGAGATTCACAAATAAATAGAATATCGAGCGGAACATAGGGTTTTAAAGTTTTAAGAACTTCATTATATAATTTTTTGAAATAACCGAGTTTACGATAAGAAGGATGAGTCATAGCATATATTTCTGCTGTTTTTAATGTTGGCATAAATATTGTCATCACACTTATCAAATCATTTTCATCATAGAGTAGAAAGGTATTTGGCATATCGCTCAACTGATTCATTCCAAATTCTAGAGACATAGAGGATCGTAAATGATCGTGCTTAGAAACAATCGATTCTAATCTGCGAATAGATTGAGCCATATCTACATTGATTTTATTGGTTTTTTTTATTTCAATCACGATGACTCCTTCTATCGATTGTTTCGAAGATAGTATTCAATGATGGCTTGGGTTCCATATTCATTCATTCCCTCATCAGATAACCATTGATATATTTTTTCAATCCGTTCTACAACATCTAATTTTAATCGTTCTTTTTCTTCAATAATCAATTTAAGATCCTTTAAAAAATGTTTAATGAAGAAGCCAGGATTATAATCACCCGATATCATTTTTGCCCCATTTACTTGAGCTTGCCAAGAAGCTGCAGAACCTCCAGTAATAACCGAAAGCATGGAATTTTGATCTAGATTCTTATTTTTCGTATATAGCAAGGATTCAGCAATTGCCGCAATATTTCCAGCTATAACGATTTGATTAGCCAATTTTGCGTGTTGTCCATTCCCTGATTCGCCCATATATGTAATTCTTTTTCCCAATAAATTGAAAAGAGGAAGAATTTTATCGTAAGCATTGATGTTTCCACCGACCATAATCGATAATGATGCATTGATAGCCCCAATATCACCACCGGTTACGGGCGCATCAAGCATCATGTATCCAAGAGCATTCGCCTGAATTGATAGTTCTTTTGCTAATAAAGGGGATGACGTCGTCATATCAATCAAAATCGCCCCTTTTTTTGCGTGCTTGAATACTTCCGAATATACTTCTTTAACATCATTAGGAAAACCTACTATTGAAAATACAATATCAGCATCCTTGACACAGTCATATATTGAAGAACAAGCTATGATTTCTGGCTCTAAGGCTTGTGTTTTTGAAAATGTTCTATTATATGCTTTTACTGGATATCCTGCGTTTCGAAGATGCATAGCCATGGGCTTTCCCATCACTCCAGTTCCTATCCAAGCAATATGTTCCATACGATTTCCTCCAGCGTGTAATTAATTATTAATTTCCATCAATACATTAACTGATAAATCATAATATTGCAAGAAAAAATCATATTTTATTATAAATAAATCGATGTAATAAATCCATTCCAAATTATTGGAATACTCCTCTTTAATAAAATTTATCTTTTATAAAGGTGATTCTATTGCATGATTAAGATCGATTGAATTTAATAATTATGTCAAAATATATCTTCATTGATATAAATTTCCATATAGATGCATTACGATATTAAAAGACCCATCTCTCTCACTGTCAAAGTGATAGGAAAATGGGTCTTAGTGTCATTATCAATTTTATTTTAATGAAAGTAATGTAACTGACTCGACGTGGACTCCTTGAGGAAACATATCAAAGGGGGTTACTTCTAAAATACTATATCCACCATCAGATAGTATTTTCAAATCACGAGCTAGTGTTCCAGGATCACAAGATACATATACAATTTTAGGAATTTTCATACCAATAATTGCATCAAGTAAGGCCTTATCACACCCTCTTCGAGGAGGATCAACAAAAATGACATCAAATTTAAATTTTTTCCATTTTTGAATAACTGTTTCTGCTTCTCCGACTTCAAAGAATACATTTTTTAAGTGGTTAATTTCTGCGTTTTTACGAGCATCCAAAATTGCAGGTTTTACTACTTCAATACCGAAAACTTTATAAGCTTTTTTGGCAGCAACAAGGCTAATAGTGCCGATGCCACAATAGGCATCAATTACTTTTTCTTTACCTGTTAAATTTGCATATTCAAGGGCTTTACGATAGAGTTTTTCTGTTTGAATTGGATTCGTTTGAAAGAACGAACGATGACCAATCCAAAAATCCATACCATCAATACTATCGATAATACCTTCTTCTCCGTAAAGAATATGGACATCATCATTGATATACATGCCATCTTCGTTTGTTTGAGAATATGCAATAGAAGCAATTTCTGGAATTTTAGCTAGTATCTTTTTTACGAACAACTCAGAAACTGGGAAAGAACTTTTTTCTGGAAGGTGAAAAAGAATTGTAACTTGTTTCGTTTTATATGATTCGCGAAGTACAGCTGACTTAAATATCCCCGTTTTAGTTTCTTCATCGTATGCTTTAATCTGCAATTCATTAGCAATATTTTTAACTAACACGAGAAGTTCGAATAACTTCTTGGGCATAATATGACATTCATCTAAATTAACTAAATTATGACTTTTAGATTGAAAAAATCCGGCTTCAATTCCTTTTTCACCCTGTCTAAATTTTACCTCTACTTTATTTCGATAATAATAGGGGTTGTTCATGCCAATCATATCATTGACAAGAACATTATTTAATCCTATTCGTTTTAAAGTCGTTTCAACACGATATTTTTTAAACGATAGTTGAAGGTCGTAATCCATATGCATAAGACTGCAACCGCCGCACAATTCGTAATGTTTACATTTGGGCGTAACACGATAGGGACTTTTTTCGAGTAGATTGACGATTTTGCCAAAACCATAATTTTTCTTAGTTTCTGTAATGACGATTTCAGCTCGCTCGCCTTTAAGTAAGCCCTCTACAAAAATCATGAAGCCATTTTCAAGTTTGCAGACACCGAGTGCATCATGTGTCAAATCAATAGCAACAACAATTTCGTTTGCAGGTTTCATATCATCCACTCGTTCCACATCCTTTCGTGCTAAACAATCTCTCCGTAAAAAAATCGGGTTTTTTAGCCGTCTTTTATATTATACCATAATTTCGGAAAAGATAGCACACTTTAGGCTTTAAAAACGATGAAAAAGGCTTACGAATAATCATAAGCCATAATGTTTAAATTTCGTTAGCAGCTTTACTAAAGACATATAATGTCGTGATAACTATCATGCCTATCAAACAAAATAAATAGAGTGCTGTTACATTGATTTGTGAGATTAATAGCCCAGCAACAAGTGAAGAAATAGGAATTAATGCTTGTGAAAGGACTGATGATACTGATGAAATTTTACCAAGCATGTTTCTTTCAATCTTTCGTTGCATAATTAAAGAAGTTGGAATATTAAATGCAACAGAGGCTAACCCGATGAGAAACATCATTGAAATGAGAATAATTAATACAACATTGATTTGAACGCGATCTGCATAATATAAAATCATTGTTATACTAATCACTGCAAGAGGAGCTACAAAACCCACTAAAGCTTTCTTCAAATCCTTTCCATATTTTTCTTTCGTCGCTGACCTCGAAAGTATTAACGCCATTATAATTGCAGCCACTGATAACGAAACTGAAATGATAGAGTACCAATTTTCTGGGGTCATAAAATTCATAAATAAATAACTTTCTTCATATGCAAATTTAAATTTAACAAATATCGGTAAAGCGTTGCTAAAAACTGGGCTTAAAAAGAAGTTCAATGAGAGTGCCATCATCATAATCGCAACAATAGCTCTTTGTTTAAATAAATATTTCGTCCCATCCACTATATCTGCAAGCATTATTTTTAACGTTAAACGGTCAGTTGAAGAATGTTGATGGTGATCGTATCTGATAAACATCTCAGTAAATGCTGATATTAAATATCCGACGCCATTAATAATAAAAATCCAAACTATACCTAAAATTGAATATAAAATCCCGCCTAAAATCAAACCAATGATTGCTTGAAAATTATGGGACCCTTGCAATAGAGATGCTGCAGGTTGTAATTCTTCATCACTAACAACAAACCTTAATAATGAGGAGGATGCCGGACTAAAGAAAGCAGCATTGATACTTAAAATTAGATTCATAATAAATAATAAAATAATCTTATTAAGAACTGATATATCAAAAATTAATATAATCCCAATAATAATAATGACTGATCCACGTATAAAATCCGTGAGATACATCGTCCTTACCTTGTTTAGTTTATCAGCTAGGACCCCACCAAAGGGCATTAAAAAGACTAAAACAAATCCTGATAAAGCCAGATACATTGCTTGAATCATTGCGGCATTATCTTGTCCGTATGCCGGTGCAGATAACTCAAGTATGTAAAGACTGATTGCAAAATTAAAAATGATATGAGCAACGTTGGAAACGAATACTCCCCAAAACAAAAGTGAATAATTTTGGTTTTTAAAAACATTGATTTTAGGTGTTATCTTGTACTGTGTCTCTGAGTCCATAGTAATCTCCGATTTCTGTTATTCAACTAGTATTTTTACAATATCTCCATCAGCGGATGTGATGTTAACTATTTCACCAATAGCTCCAGAGTTAACCAATTGAATGATGGCGTCAACATCGACATCAAGATCATCTAGTTTTCCCATGTTAATTTTACTCGATTTAAGCAACTTTGCAAACTCGATTGGTAATTCAATTTTGACATTATCACCATCTGCTGAATCCACTAAAATCTTTAACATTCTAAATTGTGATTTTTTCGGATTTATAATGACTTGTTGTTCGGGTTCTTCTTGATTACTCATTGCGGATAACAACTTTTCAGCATCTTCAGCGGAAATAATCCCTTTAGATAATAAATCTAAAATTTTCATTCTTTCTTGTTTCAATTCATCTTTTGCCATGATATAAATTCTCCTTTTTATAATTTTCCTAAAGTTTCAATTGCTTCAGCGACTGTAATTTCGCCTTTTTCAAGTTTGTCTAATACTTCGGTTCGGTTTAATTTAGATTTGATGTTGGGTGGAGGCAGTGGTTGTGAAGGTGTTTCTTCAGAACCTTCCGGATTATACCCTAAGACAGTTATGACTTCATCTAACATTTTTTTTATGGTCGGGTAACTCAAATTCATTTCTTTTTCGATGGCTTTGATATTCCCTCGATTTTTAACAAATATTTCAATAAAATATAGCTTTTCAGTATCAAGATAGTTGAATTTTGAAAGTGTGAATGAACCTTCTAAAACCGTACTGCAATGTTCACATTCTAATTTAGTGACATGCAGATCATGATGGCATACAGGACATTCAGAAAGTACGGGGTATTTTGCTTGAGTTTTTGTGATGTCTTTAATGAAGGTGAATCCATCCTTTGATAATATTTTCTTATTAGTCATTTCTTGTTCCTCCTTATTATATTGTTTTAATATAGATTTTTTCACCCGTTTGGGTTTTTATATCTATTTTTATTCCTTTAATTGAAATCATACGAAGTAAATCTTTTTTCGACATTGGAAAATCCTCTGACATGTTATCTTTCATAAAACGTAGACCAAATCGAACGATAAATAATGGCATCGGCATAAAAAATAAAAATGCTAAGAATCGAGAAACTCCTTTTTCATCGGGAACAACGATATTAAGTTTTACAAAATGTGCTCGTTTCTGTTTGGAAATATGTACTTTTGGGAAAAGTGTTTTATAGGCCTTTCTTCTACTAACTTCCTTATTTGATAATTGAAGCAATATTTGATTATCCATAATTATTTCTCCATTAACTTTTTATTTATTAAACCATAATATAATAATATTGATTTTTGATAGAGATTGCAAGAAAAATTAGATTATTAAATTCTTATCATATTTTCTTGAATGCTATAAAATTCATACGCATGTCGGTTGCCCATCATATAACACTCACACCATTTTGACATCCAGGATGGTATGTCATTACCTATATAACAGGTACACATTTGGGAGTTAAAATCATATCTTTGTGCATTTTCTAGTTTCGGATAATTCGTATGACGTCTTAACATCTCAAGTATGAAGGCAACTCGTTTTTTAAAACTGAAATTTTTAAACATTTTAAACTCTCCTTTATATCAACTATGGTTTTTTTCAAGGATCCACAAACAGATCTTATTTAAGTAATTATTTATGCAATATTACCATTTTGATTTTGATTTTAATTAACTTTAATGATTTTTTTATTAATTTTATTAACTTGCACCTTAATTATATTAATTTATTTTAAAAAATGCAAGTGTTTTTTTAATATTTTTTTTAAAAAATAAAACGTCTCTTATGAGACGTAATCTTTTTTCTTAATTTTAATCATTAATAAAACAATTAAGTACCCGGTTAAAATGCCAGTAAAATTGAAACCGAATGCATCAATCAGTGATGGACCTCGGTTATCTGCGAGCATTTGCAAACTTTCATCAATTATCGAAACTAATAATCCAATAGGAATAACCCAAATTGTCTTTATTTTAAATCCTCTAATTGTATAAATATAACAAATTGTGAGCAATGCATATTCAACCACATGAGCAGTTTTTCTGACGACAATATGAAGAACATCTAAATTTATCATCCAACTAGGAAAAACCATGTTCAATATTCTACTCGCATTTAATGTAATTTCATAACTCAATGAGCCGGAGGTATCTCCGCTTTGAATTGACATGGACCAAATCAAAATTGTTAATATCAAAGATACAGCTAAAGAAATATATTTTTTCATAGATGTCCTTTGAGTTCAATGATGATATCTCGCAATTCTGCAGCCCTTTCAAAATCAAGATCTTTAGCTGCTTGCCTCATTTGTCTTTCAAGAATATCAATGGATTTTGCAATTTCTTTCTTAGAAATCTTTTTAAAATCGATGTCTCCAGTTTTTTTGTCTATTTTAATAGAAATAGAATCATGAACAGCCTTCAATATCGTCTTCGGTTCTATATTGTTCTTATCGTTATATTGTAATTGAATTTTACGACGACGAGCCGTCTCATTTATTGCATAATTCATCGAATCAGTAATCTTATCAGCGTACATGATGACTTTGCCGTGGACGTTACGTGCTGCACGCCCAATAATTTGAACTAAAGATCGATCACTACGCAAGAATCCTTCTTTATCAGCATCAAGGATTGCTATTGTTGCAACTTCAGGAAGGTCTAGTCCTTCACGAAGTAAATTAATACCAACCAAAATATCATAAGTTCCTAAACGCAACTTTCTTAAAACGTCCATTCGTTCAAGCGATTTAATTTCCGAATGAAGATAAGCGACTTTGTATCCAAGCGATTTCAGGTAATCAGTCAAATCTTCACTCATCTTGATTGTTAATGTTGTAATTAATACACGCTCGTGACGTTCAAGTGTAATTTCAATTTCTGATAAAAGATCATCAATTTGTCCATCACTTTTTTTAACAACAACTACCGGATCAAGCAATCCGGTGGGACGGATAATTTGTTCTATTATTTTGTCAGTTCTAGCAAGTTCATAATCACCCGGTGTTGCCGATACATAAATAACTTGATTTATTTTCTGCTTAAATTCATCAAAATTAAGAGGTCGATTATCTAATGCTGAAGGTAGTCTAAATCCATAATCAACTAGAGTTTGTTTTCGAGACCGATCACCATTGAACATACCTCTAACTTGAGGTAATGTCCCGTGTGATTCATCAACAATCAACAAAAAATCTTTGGGAAAAAAATCAATTAATACAGAGGGGGTCTCTCCCGCTTCGCGCAAAGCGAGGTGCCTAGAATAATTCTCTACACCCGCGCACGTGCCCATTTCTTTTAATAATTCAAGATCATACATGGTCCTTTGTTCAATTCTCTCAGCCTCAAGTAATTGGCCTTTTGATTTAAATAAACGCACTTGTTCGACGAGTTCGTTTTTAATGCGAAATAATGCTTCATCAAGTTTGTCTCGATTTGTTAAAAAATGTGAAGCAGGAAACAACGTAATAATTTGAATGTCGCGAATGATTTCTCCTGTTACAATGTTAAATTCGCGTATTCGATAAATGACATCAAAATCGAACTCTACACGCAATGCGCTAGTTTTTTCATAAGTCGGTAATATTTCGACAACGTCACCTTTTACTCTAAAACTACCACGATTGAAATCAATGTCATTACGAACAAATAAAATGTTAACAAGTTTCTTTAGAAGATTATCACGACCGTACGTGTCACCCACTCTTAAAGTCAACATTCCGTTTTTATAATCTTCCGGATCTCCAATACCATAAATACAAGAGACTGAAGCAACTACGATAACATCACGGCGTTCTAAAATTGATGAAGTGGCGGCGTGTCGCATTTCATCAATTTCATCGTTAATCATAGCATCTTTTTCAATGTATAGGTCGCGTCCAGGAACATAAGCTTCCGGTTGATAATAATCGTAGTATGAAATAAAATATTCCACTCGATTTTCTGGAAAATAAGTTTTTAACTCCGAATATAGTTGCCCTGCAAGAGTTTTATTGTGGGCGAGAACCAAAACCGGACGATTCACTTTATCAATGACATTGGAAATTGTATAAGTCTTACCGGTTCCAGTTGCGCCCAATAAAACTTGTTCATAAACACCAGCTTGTAAATTTTCAACCAAAGCATCAATTGCTTTAGGTTGATCACCGGTGGGCAGATAATCACTTACAAGTTTAAAACGATCCATTTTATCACCCGTTGATAGTATATCATATCTTGAAATAAATGGAGTAATCAAGATTATTTTGATACAATAGAGGGGGTGATTCCATGAAAATTCTTCTTGTTAGCATTGATTCAAAATATATACATACGAATATGGCTGTTCGCTATTTGAAAGCTAATTTGGATTTTGATTCTGAAATTCTTGAGTTCACGATAAAAGATTCTTTCGAAAAAATCGAAAAAACAATAATGGATCAAGTACCCAATATTGTTGCTTTTTCAGTTTATCTTTGGAATGTTCAATTGATAATTAAATTAATTGAATCTATCAAGAGTAAATCAGAAACAATTATAATCATTGGCGGACCCGAAGTAAGTTATGAACCAGAATACTATATGTTAAATTCAAAGACGGATTTTTTAATTGCTGGTGAAGGCGAGATAGCTTTTCGTGAATTAATCAACGCAATCATAAATCGCTCGAGTTTTCACTCTATCAAAGGTTTAAGTTATCGAGAAAACGATATGAATATTTGTAAAAAACCAACAATGATTGAAAATCTAAATAGTTTGAAAGATCCTTACTTACTTGAAAACAACTCATCTATTCTATCATCAAAAATTCAGTATGTCGAAACTTCTCGTGGATGTCCTTATCAATGTTCTTATTGTCTTGCATCGCTAGAAAATAAAGTCCGTTTTTTTGACTTAAATCGAGTGAAATCTGATATTCTTCACCTCATGAAATCTGGAGCTAAAACTTACAAATTTTTGGATCGTACTTTCAACTATAAAATTGATCACTCGCTCGAATTATTTAGATTTTTAATCGAAAATCATCAAGAAGGCACGCAATTTCAATTTGAAATAACAGGTGATTTATTGCCAATCGAATTAATTAATCTATTAAATGCTGAAGCACCAAAAGGTTTGTTTCGCTTCGAAATTGGAATTCAATCAACGAATGAAATCACAAATCTATCAGTTAATCGTCATCAAAATAATGATAAACTATTTAATAATATTCGATTAATTCAATCTGCCGGAATTATTGATCTTCATCTAGATTTGATTGCTGGGTTACCAATGGAAAATCTTAGTCGATTCGAACAAACTTTTAATGAGGTTTTCGATTTACGAGCTAAAGAGCTTCAACTCGGATTTTTAAAAATGCTTAGAGGCACTAAAATCAGGGACCAGGCATTAAAATACGATTATAAGTATGATGAATTCCCTCCTTATGAGATATTTTCTAGTCAATCCTTATCTAAAGAAGATATTAAAGAAATCCATTTAGTCGAATCGTCTTTAGATTTATATTGGAATAAAGGATATATGCCATCGACTATGCTATATATAATGGAGGCGCAAAATTCTCCATTTCAATTTTTTAATCAAATCGGCCATTATTTACAATCGATTAGTTTTGATTTTCATCGTTTCCAACTATCTGATTTGTTTTTCAATCTTAATGAATATATTCAGAAATCGAACTTTAAAAATCACAGAGATATTTTTGATTTATTAAAATATGAATATCTCATGCGCAGTAATATCAAACCAAAAATTTGGTGGGATAAGACGAATGAAAAAATATTTAGAAATGCTATTCTCAAGGACTTTCATTATCTTCATCCAGAATTGAAAATTGACGATTTATATAAATATAGCGTTGTAACAAAATACCACTCAGGTTATTTAATTGTAGTGTATTTCCCGGGTGGAAAATCAGTTTTTGAATATTAAAAAAAGCGCTGAAATCAGCGCTTTCCTATTTTTTATCGAGTACCTTGATCGTATACTTTTCCAGCTGCTTTTGGTGCTCTCGAAGATCGACTTGAAAATGACAATACGATGAGTGTTGCTAAATATGGTACCATTGGATAGAAATCAGAAGGTAATCCCAAAGCACGAATAAAATCGATAGAATTGCCCCCTGCTCCAATCGTTGTCATTAGCCCAAAGAAGAAAGCGGCGAAGAGAATTCTGAAAGGTTTCCAGTTACCAAATATTAGAACAGCAATCGCAAGAAATCCGTATCCTGAAACAGTTCCCTCAAATGAAGTTGCCGTTGAAACTGCAAAAAGAAAACCACCTGCGCCAGCTAAAAAACCTGATATTAGTACAGCTCTATATCGAACCTTATAAATATTGACACCTAAAGAATCTGCGGCATGTGGGTTTTCGCCACATGCTCTCAATCGAAGACCTTCTCTTGTTTTATATACAAAGAAATAAGCAATGATTAAAATTATAATACCAAGATATAAGCCTGAATTAACCCTTTTAAAAAATAGATCGCCAAGCACAGGAATATCTGCTAAAAAACCGACTCGATTCATCATAAAAGAGGTTGTGAAAAATACTTGTCTTCCGCCTATAAATGTTCTTGCAATATAGAATGCTAAGGCGGGAGCAATTAAATTTAATGCTGTAGCAGAGATCGTTTGGTCGGCTTTCATTGAGATTGATGCGTATGCATGAAACCATGAAAAGAGCAATCCTACAATTCCGCCAATCAAAAAACCTATCAATAATAAAAATGTTTTTTCCCAATTGGTATTGGCCCAATAAGTCTTTACACCTTCGACCCAGTGCCATTCTAGCCGGCTAATAATCCATATTGATACAAACGCACCCATAATCATGATTCCTTCAAGTGCAATGTTAGTAACTCCACTTCGTTCACATATCATAGCACCAATGGCAACAATTAAAAGTGGAATCATGGTGAGAATCGTGTTTCCAAGAAGATCATAAAAAGATACGGCAAAAATCATCAGATTTCACCCCTTTCTTTAATCTCTTGCTTGCGTTTGGAGATTCTAATCTTCTTTAACGCCTCAAATTTGATTTTTCGGTTTTTTACAAGCGCATATAAGGCAGTTGATAATGCACTGAAATATATAATAACAGCTGTAATGACATCTGCCATTTCCGCCATATAGTTAGCTAAATTCAAATAATAACCACCTTGGCGAATATAAGATAAAAATAACCCAGCAAACAATGCTCCAACCGGTTGCGATAAACCTAATAAAGCGACTGAAATGCCATCAAATCCAACCGACATGACTTCGGCCATCATAGCTTCTTTGGTAAGTTGAAAGTATTTTCCGCTAACCATAATTAATATGGCCCCAGCCAATCCAGCAAGCATTCCAGAGATGGTCATAGAAATCATAATGTTACGTTTAGTGTTCATACCTGCATATTTACTAGCGTCTTTATTAAAACCTACCGCTTTCAATTGGTACCCAAGTGTTGTCTTATTTAGTACAATATATAAAATAATAACGGCAAGAATAGCTATTATTATTCCAATATTCATGTCGTAATAAGCGAACAACGCAACTTCCCCATGGGGTAATAGTGCTGATGCTGGTAATTGTAACGTTTGTGAAGTCTGAGTATTGACCATATTATTACCTTTGATAATTAAAAAAGCTGTGTATATCGAGATATAATTCATCATAATTGAGGCAACAACTTCATGAACATTGAGCAAAGCTTTTAAGGCACCAATAATCAAACCCCATAATCCAGCTGCAATCACTCCGGCAATTAAGGCTAACATCCAATGCCAAGGAGCGGGTAATGTAATTTTTAATCCAATCGTTATGGCGGTCAAACCACCAACAACAATTTGACCAGGAGCGCCAATATTAAACAATCCCGTTTTAAAAGCAAAACCGACTGATAAACCGGCAAGAATCAAAGGAGCTGCGGCATATAACATATCCCCAATACTATCCATACCTTCGTTAAAGCCTCCGGCAAGCAAAACAGCAACGCCGTAGAAAAACTCTGGCATATTCGTTGTATTAAATACTTTTGTTAAAGCTAATATCCAAATAATAAACATCGTTAATATTCCAAATACAATACCAAATCCGATTGATATTAAAGAGGGTATCGCACCTTGATATCGGCTCATTTGAAAAAGCCCTTTGAAGCTTTTCCATACTTTAGCCAGTATAATCTTAAGTTTCATCAGCAATCACTCCCTTTTTCGACCCAGACATATAAAGGCCTATCTCTTGGAAAGAAGTTTTCTTTGGATCTAATTCTGCGACGATTCGTCCTTCAAACATAACTAAAATTCGATCAGAAAGATTCATTGTCTCATCGAGTTCAAGTGATATTAACAAAACGCCTTTTCCATTATCGCGTTCTTCGATAATCTTGTCATGGATATATTCTATAGCACCAATATCAAGGCCTCGAGTCGGTTGAACTGCTATAAGAAGTTCTGGGTCTCGAGAAATTTCTCTGGCAATAATTGCTTTTTGTTGGTTACCTCCCGACATAGAACGGGCTTTGGAGATTGAGCCAGATCCTGTGCGAATATCATATCGAGTAATAAGATTCTCCGAATGTCGGTAAATTTCATTTTTTTGTAATAATCCATATTTTTGAAACTGAGGTAAATAATATGATTGCAAAATCAAGTTTTCCGCAAGATTGAAGTCAAGGACTAATCCATGTTTATGTCGATCTTCAGGTATATGACCAATACCTAATTCTAATTTTTTACGAATTGAAGCATGTGTAATGTCGTGATTTTTAAAGAAAATCTTTCCAGAGGTTATATTTTTTAAACCCGTAATCACGTTGATTAATTCTGTTTGCCCGTTACCTTCGATACCTGCAATTCCAACAATTTCTCCAGAATTAACTTTAAAACTGACCTCTTGAACATCATATTTGTTTTTTTCATGGTTAAAAACATTGATATTGTCAGCTCGAAAAATTTCATCTTTTATGACGGCTGGTTTTTTCTCAATATCAAAACTGATTTTACGCCCGACCATCATTTCTGCAAGAATATCAACATTAACATCTTTTACTTCAACAGTACCGATACATTTCCCTTTACGTAAAACGGTACAACGATCAGCTACTGCCATAACTTCAGATAATTTATGAGTAATTATGACAATTGATTTTCCTTCTTTTTTAAAATTTTTTATTGTATTCATTAACTCATCGATTTCCTGAGGCGTCAGAACTGCTGTAGGTTCATCAAATATTAAAATATCTGCATCGCGATATAACATCTTAAGTATTTCAACACGCTGCTGCATGCCTACACTGATATCTTTAATATAAGCATCTGGATCGACAAATAATTTATATTGTTCACGCAAAGCCAATATACGTTTGCGAGAGTTTTCTAAAGTAAGAAAACCATTTTTAGTATCTTCCATCCCTAAAATGATATTTTCAGTCACCGTAAAGATATCCACCAATTTAAAATGTTGGTGAACCATACCAATTTTTAGACGATTTGCATCATTGGGGTTGTGGATTAAAACGGGATTACTATTATATCGGATTTCACCTAAATCTGGTTGATACAAACCAAAAAGTATTGACATGAGAGTGCTTTTTCCAGCTCCGTTTTCACCGACTAAAGCGTGCACTTCTCCTTTTTTTAATTGGAATGTAATATCGTCGTTAGCTCTTAATGTTCCAAAAATTTTTGTAATATTGAGCATTTCAATGACATAATCCATGTAATCACCTCTAAAAATGTTGTATCTAAATTGTAATCTAAAAGAAGGAAGGATTGATGCTCGATATCCTTCCTTCTACATAGAATTACATATTAATAATTATTGATAATTATGATTTTTATGCTGCTGGAGCTGGTTCGGCTTTTGCAACTAATGCTGCATTGCTGATTCCAAGAGCTGTTAAGAAAGCGCCTAAGCTAGCACGATCATTAGTTGGAACGTTGTAAATGTCATTTGCAGTACCTTCTAAATCAATTAAAACTTCGCCAGCTACGACTTTTGCAAATAAAGCGTCATAAGCTGTTTTAACTGCTGCAGCGTTAGTTCCAAATCTTGAGAAATCAGATGGAAGTCCTACGCCGCCTTCAGCTGAACCAAGACTAATTGTTCTTCCGCCAACCCAATTTCCGCTATAGAAATCAGTTAATGCAGAGATAGCTGCTTCTCCAACACCCTTAAGTGCTGAGGTAATAACAGATGTTGAATCTCCAGATTGGTCTTTGTCAACGCCGATAACATATTTGCTACCAGTTGCTTCAACAGCTGCAGCCATTGCAGATGAACCGGCTCCGCCAGCTGCTGCGAAAATAACAGAAACGCCTGCACTGTACCATGTTGCTGCTTTGGATTTCGCTTCTGGTGTTGGAGCGAAAGATCCAAGATATTCATAGTGTTCCGCGGTAAAAGTAATATCGATGTCGAGTTCAACAGCGGCATAATAAGCGCCAGCTACGAAACCGATACCAAAACGTTGAACGGCTGGAACAGCCATTCCACCGAAGAAACCAAGGTTGGTCAATCCGCCATAAACTGCAGCGTATCCTGCAAAGAAGCCAACTTCATGTTCATCAAACAATACGTTTAATGTATTGGGTTTAGTTTCAAATACAGAATAATCAGCATTATGAGGTTCGCCATCAATCAAAACAAATTTAACTTCTGGATAAAGATTTTGGGCTTCATAGATTGCTGTTTCAAATAAGAACCCAGGAGTGATAACGATTTTAGCTCCGCCTCTAACAGCTAATTTGATAGCTCTAAGGTAAGCTGTATCTGAAACTTCTCTTGGCTTGTAGTACTTGTAAGCTTTCTCATGAGCAGTTGCATACTCAACGATGCCTTCCCATGTTCCTTGGTTGAATGACTTGTCGTCAATTCCGCCGGAGTCAGTGATCATAGCAATTTCATAGTTGCCTCCAGTACAAGCAACTAAAGTGAAAACAGATACTAATGCCAATGCAAATGCTAATAGTGCTTTCTTCATTTGTTTCCCTCCGTTTTTTTTAGAATATAAATATTCTTACACATATTATAGTCGCAAAACCAAAAAATGTAAACCTTTTTTCAGGTTGATTTTAATGGATAGAGCAACTCAATAATCGATAGTAATTTTATACATCGTTTAATTCAGTTTTTCTAAATAATCATAAAGGTCTGTGGTCATTTTAACTTTTGTTAAAGCTTGATTAATATCAATATTGTCAATTTCTATTCCGCGAGAGCAAACAGCCTTGCCGCTTAATCCTTGACGTAATAATTCTACTGCATAAGATCCCATTTTTGAAGCTAAAATGCGGTCAAAAGAACTTGGATTGCCACCGCGTTGAATATGTCCTAGAACCGTTGCTCGTGTCTCATATTCAGTATTGATTTGAATATCTTTAGCTAAATCAAAAACATTAAGCATATTTTCAGCAACAACAATAATCAGATGTCTTTTCCCTTTTGCTTTTGCTCCACGAATTTGAGCGAGAACTTCATCTCGATTAAATCCAGTTTCTTTTGTTATGACAATTTCTGCGCCACAGGCAATTCCTGAATAAATCGAAAGATCTCCACAAGCTCTTCCCATCACTTCAACAACAGTACATCGTTGATGCGAAAATGATGTATCTCGCAATTTATCAATTGCCCAGATGGCTGTATCAAGAGCGGTAAAAAAACCTATTGTGTATTCAGTCGATGCAATATCATTATCGATAGTTCCTGGTAATGCAATACAATTAATACCCATTTTATTTAGATCCATCGCTCCACGATATGTTCCGTCTCCACCAATCACAACAAGCGCATCGATTCCCAATAATTTTAGGTTATCAACCGCTTTCTGTCTAACTCTTTCCTCTATAAATTCAGGTAAACGTGAGGAACCTAAAATAGTTCCTCCGTGAGTCAAAATCTGGCCAACATCATTTCTATACAACTGTTTTATCTTGTTCTCAACTAAACCCTTGTATCCATCATAGATACCATAAGCTTCATAACCATAATACAATGCTGTTCTTACGACGCCTCGAATTGCAGCATTCATGCCAGGCGCATCGCCACCGGAAGTTAAAACACCGATTTTTCTCATTTTATTACCTCTTAATATCATAGATGTTTTGAATTATCATCTGTTTTTTTTGATTTCTTATTTCCAAATTTCCTTCAAAGATATAAACTGATCCTTTATTTATTTTTGATACAAACCGCGCCCAGACATCTGAAAATATTACACCTTCAAACGAAGTAAACTGATCTTCAATTTCGATAAATGCCATATCTTGTCCTGATTTGGTTTTGATAATTTTTACACGAGAAAGAACTCCGGCAATTTTATAATGATCTGGTTTGAGATCATCAATTTCTGAAGGTGTCATGTAACCATTTTTTTCAATAGTATCTGTGTATTCACCTAGCAAATGATATCTTAAATTGATTCCTAAAAGTTCACGTTCAATTTTGTTTAAGTATTCAAAATCATATTCTTCACTCTCAAGATAAATGAATTTATCGTCATCAGAGAATTGATTGAAAGAGATAAAACTTTCAATCTGCTTAAGATTGTTTATTAGTGTTTGTTTGGTTTGTGGAAAATCATCAAACATACCAACCATAATCATCGATTCGATGGCTTTTGAATTGATACCTTCGCTGCGACGAATAAAGTCTATAAAGGAAGTAATATTACGTTCTTTCATCATTAATTCCATTTTGTCAGCAATGACTGGACCTATACCACGTATACCGAGAAAAGGATAACGAATGCCTTCTTTTTCTCGGCGATAATATTTAAATGAATGGTTAATTTTTGGCGGTAAGACTCTTATTCCGAGTTTGCGACATTCTCGAATGTATTCATTTGTGGCTGCGGCCGATCCAATTGCATTATCAAGCAAACTTCCCATAAAATAAGAAGGAAAATTAGCTTTTAAATAAGCCATCCAATATGCAACAAGCGCATAGACAACTGAATGAGCTTTGTTAAAGCCATAATTTGCGAATTTAACTATATAATCATATATTTCATTAGCTAATGTTTCAGAATGATTTTTCTCAACACATTTTCTGACAAACATTTGCCGCTCTTGAATCAAAACACTTTCCTTTTTCTTTGATACGGCACGGCGGAGAACATCAGCTTCTCCCATGGTATAACCGGCAAATTGATGGGCGATTTGCATGATTTGTTCTTGATAAATGATGATTCCCTTGGTATCTTTGAGGATTTGTTCTAAATCCGGATGCAAATAGGTAATCTTTGATTGTTGAAAACGTCTTTCAAGATATGCAGGGATATTATCCATTGGGCCAGGTCTAAATAAAGCAATACATACAGCAATATCATCAAAATTATGTATTTGCATTTTCCTAACCAAATTCATCATGCCTTTGGATTCGAGTTGAAATATTCCAATGGTTCGAACGTTTTTCAAAAGTTCGAATGTTTTTTGATCATCCATTGGCGTTTTATATATATCGATAACTTGATCTGTTTCTTTTTCGATTGTGTCTATTACACGAGCTATGATTGTCAAATTTCGAATTCCTAAAAAATCAATCTTAAGTAATCCTATCGCTTCTAAATCAGAAGCCTCATATTGGGTCTGATACATTCCCATTAATCCATTTTGAATTGGAGCGTAGTTGGTAATAGGTTTATCAGTAATAATTATTCCAGCAGCATGAGTAGATATATGTTTAGGTAAACCTTCGAGTTTTTCTGATACTTCAAGTAATTCTTTAGTGATAGGATCATTCATAAAATAATGATATTTTTCAGGATTTGCTAATTTATATAATGATAATGAGTTATCGTTTTCGCTAACACCCAAAGTAATTTCATTAATGATGGTATCATTAATTTTTAAAATCCTTGCTGCATCTCGGATAGCGCTTTTCCCTTGGAACGTACCAAAAGCGATAATATTGGTCACATGATCTTTTCCGTATTTATCAACAACATAACGAATAACCTCATCGCGTTTATCATCAGGAAAATCCATGTCGATATCGGGCATGGTTATCCGCTCAGGGTTGAGAAAACGTTCAAAAAACAGATGATGTTCAAGCGGATCAACATCAACGATTCCAAGAACATAACTAACTAAAGATCCCGCAGAAGATCCTCTACCCGGGCCAACGAGAATTTTATTCTTTTTTGAATGAAGCACAAAATCCCAAACAATCAAAAAATAATCATTAAAGTCCATTGAATTAATCACTGACAATTCAAAATCAAGTCGTTTTTGATAGATATCTATTGAATGTAATTTTTTAGCCATCATCATGTAACGGCGCTTTAATCCTTTATTTGCAAGATTTTTCAACTGCTCTTTAGCGGTCACGCCATTTAAACAAGGATATTTTGGCAGATGATACTTAGAAAAATCCATTTGCCAATCAATCATCGATATTAAATCGTTTGTATTGTTTAAAGCATCTTGAAGTTCATAATTGAGATTATTTAATTCTTCTGGGCTTCTTAAATAATGACGGGTTAATTTATCAATAAAAAGACCTGCATTATTAGGCTGTTGTTCATTTAAAATCATCCCAAGAATTTCAGATGCATGGTAATCTTCGGGATACAAATAGTTTACTTGATTCACGATAACTGCTTTCCAAATTCGACTAGCGGCTAATCCGATTTTCATTTCTGAAAGCGGATCAATAATATCGACGCCCAAAAAGAAAACATTAAATTTTTTTCTGAAATAATGGCAAATTTCCGTCGCGCATGCATAATCATCCGTCGCAAGCGCTTGATAAATTGGTCCGGATGTTGTTAAAGCCACGCCTATTAAATCTGTATTCCATAGCAGAAGCTTTTCTATTGTCAAAAAATTATCTTCAGTATTTAGGTAAGAACTTATTTGAATAAGTTCCAAATAGCCTTGATAGGTTTTTGCATATAACAAAAATGGAATCTTTCCCCAAGAATCTGTCTCAATATCGAGCGAAAGTCCAATAATAGGTTTTATTCCTTCATTAAGACACGAACGATAAAATTTCAAAGCTCCATACAAATTATGTCGATCAGTTAGACCTAGTGTTTTAAAACCTAGTTCTTTCGCACGAAAAATCAGTTTGTCAATATCCAACAAACTACCATTAAAAGAATAACTAGATTGAATGAAAAGATCAAATGTTAACAAGGACATCACCGATTTGATTATAGCATAATTCGGCTGAAATTTACAGTCTATTTCTTGCGGATAACAAGGAATAAACCAATCAATGAAACGATTCCAAGTCCGATTTCAAGCGAGAGAAGTCGGATTGGTTTATGTTCATTCGAAGTTCCATTAACAATTTTAAAACGATAGCTTTGATACAAAGCTCCATCAAACCATAGTTCGAACACATAATCCCCTATTTCATCTAATGTAATTCCCGTCTCGATTAAGATTCCGTTTAAATATCCTTCGCCAATAAAATTAAGGAGATATTTTTCATTGAACACATCATCATTTTTTAAATTGACGACCGATGGATAAATCGTAAAATTAATGCTCTTCTGATATTCGTTGAACCCATTAATCTGAAGTTCATAGTGCCCAGGAATGGCTATTAAAGTGTTTGATTGATAAGGCTTTGAATTAAGCTTCAACTCACAATGATTTGCATTAATATAAACCCCTGATGTATATTCGCCGCCATCGATAACGCCTGAAATAATCGGATCAATGGTAAAATATATTTCTTGAATGTAACCATTAATACCTTTTATTTCTAATAAATGATTTCCACATAGCATAATATTCATTTCATTTTGCATAAAAACGCCGTTTAAATATAAATTTCCTAAAGATTGGATGTGAACACTTCCTTGATAGATAGCGCCATCAATCAAGCCTTCAATGATAGGATTTAAAGTTAAAATAAAAGAATATTGATACTGTTTTCGAAGGATGACAATCTCATAATATCCGGGTTGGTAGATTTCAATTTGATCATATTCAATTCCATTAATCATGGCTTTACCAATATACGGGTATATAAAGATTCCAGTCTTTTCAATTGAATCAGGTAATTCGATTAATTCTAAATTGTGATTAATAACGACATTGTCTATACCGTAAGAATCTCTTGATAATATTATGTATCCACCATGATTATTAAAAGCTTTGAAAGACTCTTCAAATCTGATTCGATTGATATAATTTCCAAAAATATCGTATAGTAATACTTCAGTATATTTTAAGACATAACTCATTAAATTATAATCAAAAACAAATTTGACTGCCACAATCCCCATCAAATTATCATCAAAAAATCCTATAAAACTAAAATTTTCACGATATCCTTCATCAAACAAGACCGTTCTAAATAAAGTATCAGTTTCATGATTTTTAATAACGAGTAGTCCGCTAAAATCACCTGAATTATAATTTTGAGCAGAACCATAATAATAATCAAAATCCCCATGATTTATTTGCCCAGTAATATAATACAAATGATCGGGGTGTTCTCCATAATCAATTGCCAAAACATCGACTAAATTGAAAAAAATCAATCCAATAAAAAGAATTACAAGCAATAATTTTTTCATATAAAAACCCTCCCGTAATGATATTACGCAGGAGGGTTAATAATTCTATTATAATTTATTATAACAAAGATAATGTGTCACGAGCAATCATAACTTCTTCATTGGTGGGAATAACGAATACTTTAATCTTAGAATCATCGGCCGATATCAATTGCTCTACTCCGCGTGTCTCGTTGCGTTCTAAATCAATTTTGGCGCCTAGTGCTCCCAAACGATTAATGATATTGGCTCTTGTCCCTGGTGCGTTTTCACCAATCCCAGCAGTGAATACGATGGCATCAGCTCCACCCATATAAACATAATAACTAGCGATGTAATCAACGATACGCTTAGCTTGAATTTCAATAGCTAGAGCTGCTCGATGGTTACCTTTACTTGCAGCATCAACTAAATCTCTTGAGTCAGAAGACAGCCCTGAGACACCCAGATAACCCGAATGTTTGTTTAATACATTTGTTATTTCTTTTGCGGATTTTCCTTTTTTTACCATCATGTACTCAATAACTGCAGGGTCAATATTTCCAGATCGGGTTCCCATTGGGATGCCTTCAAGCGGCGTGAATCCCATGGAGGTATCGATAGATATGCCTCCCTTAATTGCACAAATTGATGCCCCATTGCCCAAATGACATACAATTGTATTAACATCTTTAATATCTTTTCCAAGTAATTCAGCGGCACGTTTTGAAACATATTGATGACTTGTTCCATGAAAGCCATACTTACGTACCGAATAACGTTCATACCATTCGTAGGGTACTGCATACAAAAAAGCTTCTTCAGCAATTGTCTGATGGAAGGCTGTATCAAAAACTGCAACTTGTTTAACTTCGGGCAATATCTCCATAAAAGCTTTAATGCCTGTCAGATTTGGAATTAAGTGTAGTGGAGCTAAGTCAACAATACTTTCTAAAATATCGATTTCTGTTTGGGTGATTACAGTCGAATGCGTTAAAACGCTGGCACCTTGAACAACACGATGTCCTACACCTTGGATTTCTTCGTAATTTTTAATGATATCAAGTTCTATCAATTTTTCGACCACAAGCTTGACAGCTATGCTGTGATTTTCAACATCTTGTATTTGTTGGAGTTTTTCACCATTAAGTTTGATAGTAAAAACAGAATCTTTCATTCCAATTCTTTCTACAAGTCCTTGTGTAATTAATTTTTCTTCAGGCATCTCAAGTAATTGAAATTTTAATGATGAACTACCGGCATTGACGGCCATAATTTTTGTCATATTGTTTCTCCTCTATTATCTAAATTGGTTTTAAACCAAAGATTAATCTTAGCAATTTGAATCTGTAAAACTTCTTCATCCTCAAAAGAAGTAATATCGGCGAGTAATACTTTTTCGATTTTTGGAATCGAATCATCGCTTCTTCTTAAAATGAAAATCGACTTCCCAATTCCTTTAAATAACGTACTAGGAAGTTTAACCAACCCTACAACTTGCCAAAGGTTTTTGATGACGTCTTTAAACATATCACTGCCAGGGATTTCAAAGAAATCATTGGGGACGACTCCTAGAAAATACCCACCTATTGCTAAGTTGTTAGAATGATGATTAATAAAATCGTAAGGAAAGTATGATCCTTTATCAAGCTGTGAATAAGGAAAGTCAGCCACGATTGCATCCGCTCGAAGATGATGGAATAATAATGTATCTTGAAAATACAATTCGTTACCATAATCCATCATATCAAACATAGCTTCAGCGAGTCGGTAACTTTCGATATTTGATTCTACACCAATTAATTTAGATATTTTATCAGAATGATTAGCTATGGTCGTAATCAAATTACCGGTTCCGACCAGCGGATCAAAGAGAACGATATTATTTGAATTAGCATATAGTTTCTCTAATAGAAAAGCGATAAATAATCCGATCGTGTCTGGAGTGATGTCTGCATTGGTCCGTTTCTGATGTTTAAATCCTTTTAAAATACATAGTTGCATCGCTTTTCGAACTTCTTCTTTTTGAAAATCAATGGTATTGACTCTGTTTATCATTGATTCAATTTTATTTTTTGATACTTTTGATAGTTTTTGATCCACTGATCCAGAAAGCAAGTTGTTTGCCGCTTCAGTAATTCCTTCGAGATATGGCATCTTCAGTTCTTCAAAAAAAATCAAAGCGGAAGTATCAATTAAATCAAAAAATATCTCAATATTTTCTTTTGAAATCACGATTTCACCTAAATTCATTTTAACATAAGGGCATAAGTTATTCAATCTTGGATAGGGAACAAATCCGCTAATGGATTCTAATTTTAACATTAATATGATACAATATTGTGGGTGAGAAAACGATGAAAAAATTTATGATTCGATTAATACATGGTTATCAAGCTGCAACTCAAGGAAAACAACCAACGTGCAGATTTCATCCATCTTGTTCAAATTATGCTATTCAAGCCTATGAAAATTACAATTTTTTTTATGCTACAATACTTACAATGTGGCGAATTCTTCGCTGTAATCCTTTTAATAAAGGGGGGTATGATCCAATACCCAAATATAAAAAGATTTTAAAAGAAGAATTGAAAGCTGAAGCTGAAAAAAAGAAGGACGCTGCTAATGAGTAGCGTCTTTTTCATGAGAATTTTCTGATTCATCTTTTGATTCTGGCAATTCAAAAGCGGCTGGCATATGTTCATGTCCACTTGTTTTATCTCCAAGAAAATAAGCTAACTGTTCTGGATCGATTTCCGAAGAATTAATTAGCCCTTTAATTGAAAACAGCGGCCCAATCAACTGATAGAATACCCCAGCAAAAAGAACGATAATAAACACGATTTCACGCCAATAAATCGGCAACGATTCGTTATGCAAAACAATGGATGCCATACCGATTGAAACTGTCGCTTGTGGTAACAGACATCGAACCAAATATTTAACCACACTTGGTGGTGTATGTTTCACCTTTGAACCTACTATAACCCCTATTTGTTTTCCAACGACCCGAACAACGGCATAAGAAAACGCCATTAAAGCTAACATCCATATTGCTAATGTGCTTATCTCGATTGATATCATCAGTTGCATACCTATCAAAGCAAAAAACACTAATATGAATGGTGGCGTAAAAGCATCTAATACTTCATCATTTTCTTTTCGAACTTGTTTTGTTGTAAAATTCGTCATGAATATTCCAGCAAACATGGGTGTTAATATAGGTGATAAAATAAAATGAATGTGACCAAACTCATAAGTATGAGAGGTCAGTGCTTCAATTAATATAATGGCAAACACGGATTCCATTAAAAAAGATGTTTTGATGTCAACTTTACGTTTTTTTGTTGTATTGATAAAGAATGCAAGTGCCGTACCGATTAAAGCGCCTATAATTGCTGAACCAAATATCTCTAAGACAGGTTCCCAAACAATGGCTTCTGGTGAAACTTCAGTTCTACCACTGACTGCAGTTGCTATTGCAACGACAACCGAAAATAAGATGACACCTAAAATATCATCCATGCCAATATGTGGCATGATCGCATCTGTAAGATGACCTTTCGTTTTATATTTACGCGTCAAAACCATAATAGTCTCTGGCGATGTTGCCATCGCAATGACGCCCACTATTAAAGCGATTTCCCAAGGTGCTCCAAAAACAAGAAACAATATCATTACTAACACGATTGTGAAAATTGATTGAAACAAAACGATGACTATGACTTCTGAAAAACCATGCATCATTTTTGAACGATGTAATCGTGTTCCCAGTTCAAATGCGATAAAACCAAGGGCAATATTACCCAATACACTTAAGGAATCATAAATTTCAGTCATCTCAATTGATATTAGAAATAATCCGATTAAAATACCAGAAAGAAAATATCCGGTAATCGAAGGAATTTTGAAAATTTCCATTATGCGTCCTAGCACCGCGCCGACGCCAATGATGAGCGCCAAAACCAAAAGGGTCGAGAAGAACGCTTCATTAACTATTGCTAATGTTACCATTTATATGACCTGCTTCTATATTATTTAGTCCATCCTTATTATAGCACTTATTTTCTAAAAAGCAAAGGGTGAATAAACTTTCATATCTTATATAAAAAAATAGCCTAAAATAGGCTATTTAATTGAATCTATTAGCGTTCTAATATACCGTTATAATTCATGATTCCACCAATATTAGTCACATTTGTATACCCCATCTTGTCTAACAAAATCGTTGCTTGAGTACTACGACTGCCAGAAAAGCAATAGACGAATATGCTTGAATTTTTGTCGGGTATAGATTTTGTAATTAAATGCAACGACTCAACAGGTATGTTGATCGCTCTAGGAATTCGACCACCACGAAATTCATCTTTAGTTCTCACATCAACTAATTTAATTGTAGAATCATTTTGAATAGCATCTAAAGCTTTGTTCATCGATAAAGATTTTGTTTTTTTAAATAATGAAAACATGGGTACACCTCACAGAACATATAATGTATCGTTGTATACTATATCAAAAGCGATTTTAGAAATCAAGTACACTGCTTTATTATTCTCTTTCTTGAAATTATCCCAAAAAATAAGAAATAAAAGACTGATTAACATTGTGAAAACATAAATCAAAATAAATGATTTTCAAGATTAAAGAAAATATTATTATAATTTATGCAAAAAAAATATTGACACAGAATTATGTAAGCGTTATACTTTAACTGGTCATGACAACATGACAACATTACATCTATATTTATTTAAAGGTGGTGAAATTATGTCAATCGGATACAAGATACCTAAATATTATTTATTAAAAGAAGATATTATTCGTAAAATTGAACAAGACGAATTGGATGATGATCAAATGATTCCAAGCGAACGCGAATTAACAGAAAAACACGGAATCAGTCGAATAACTGTTCGAAAAGCTATTGACGAACTGGTCAATGAAGGTTATCTCTATCGTATACAAGGTAAAGGAACTTATGTAAAAGGCGATTCCGTTAAACAAGAACTTTTTTCAATAACGAGTTGTACACGCGATATCCTTCAAATGGGAAAAACCCCAACTCGAAAAGTAATTAATGCACTCATAATTCAACCGAATTCTAAAAGGATGAGAGAACTTGAAATTACAGAAAGCGATAAAATTTTTACACTTGATCGTGTTTACTATGCCGATGATGTTCCTGTCAACCGAACGATTGTTTATCTTCCTATGAAGCTTTTCCCCGGTTTACATACTCATAATTTCGCTTCTCAATCGCTTTACGATGTTCTTGAACGAGAATATAAAGTGAAAATAACTCGAGCTACAAGAACCATCGAAGCTGTTGCCGCTGAACCTGAAATCTCAGAAATGTTAACAATTCCTGAAGGTATACCAATTTTATTGTTTAGAGGTGTTACTTATGGAGTTGTCAATGGAAAAGAAGTTCCAATAGAAACATTTAAGTCTTATTATCGGTCCGATAACAGAAGATTTTACATCAATCAAGTCAAGGTTGATTAAAATAATATAATAAAATTAGGAGGAAGTATGAAAAAAGTATTAATCGTTTTATTCTCAGTATTTGCTTTGTTTTTATTGGTTGGTTGTAACAATATCGATGCCGGCGATATAAAAGTCGGACTAATCGTTTCTGCAGCTGGAGCTAATGACAATGGATACAATCAATTTGCAATTGCAGGACTCAATCAGGCAAAAGAAGAATTTGGTATTACTACCCAAGTAGTAAATACAGCTGATGATGTTCCTGGATCAATTGAAACTCTCGCTGAAGAAGGCTTTAATTTGATCTTCTCACTTGAATACAATTTTAGTGCATTAATTACTGATGATGGTTCTGGTAAATCAATTGCTGAAAAATATCCAGATACTGTATTCGTTGTATTCAACGCTTTTGCAAACACCACTACTGGCGGAGCAAAAATTCACGAAAATGTGATTGAAGTATTATTTAATGTTAATGAAGGTTCTTTCCTTGCTGGAGCACTTGCTGTATTAGTTAATGAAAATCATAATCTGTTATTTACAAGTAATAATTACAATTTCACACCCACAACAACAGCTAGAGCTGTCGGTTTTGTTGGAGGTACTCAGTCAGATGGAATTTCTGTCTTTGGTTATGGATTTGCTCAAGGAGTAAATCATATTGCCAGCGAATTAGATGTTCAATACAGTTTATATGAAACATACGCTGCAGGATTCGGTGCTTCGACTGAAAATTATAATATGATTAACTCTTATTATACTGCTGGTGCCAACTTCGTATTTGCTGCTGCTGGTGGCGTTAGCACAAATATGAAAAACGCTGCAGCCGCCAATAAAAAATTAGCTATCGATGTTGATGCAAACCAAGACGCATCGGTACCCGGTTCAGTTTTAACGAGTGTATTAAAGAATACTAACGTAGCGGTTTATGACATCATCGAACAATATCTCGATGAAACACTTGAAAGTGGAAAACATGTTTTCTATGATTTGGCTTCCGGTGCAACCGGAATCACTGATTTATCCGTTATTGAAGGTTACATTTCCACTGAAGCTGCCGCACAGACAAAATGGGCAGAAATCAAAACAAGAATTAATTTACTTGCAACTCAAATCTCCAACGGTACAATCGATGTTATCGACGCACAAGCTGGAGAAGTTCTTAACTATTCAACCCTTACTCACGTGACAAAAGCAAACTAATTATTTTTTGAGGTGACTGGCGTGGAAATTATTAAGACCATTGGACTGACAAAAAAATTTGGCGATTTTATCGCTAATGATAATATCGATTTGATCGTCGAAAAAGGCGAAATAAAAGCGATTGTAGGCGAAAATGGCGCTGGAAAATCCACGCTAATGAACATGCTTTATGGACTATTAAAACCCACCGCGGGTGAAATCTTCATCCGCGGTGAGAATGTCCATTTTGATTCGCCTAACGATGCAATTAATAAAGGTATTGGTATGGTGCATCAACATTTCAAATTAGTACCTAGCCTTACAATTTCTGAAAATGTGATGTTAGGTATTGAAATTGATAAAAAAATTATTGTTGGAAAACATTCTTTTTCTATGCCTTCGATCGATCACAAGCGTGAATCTAAAGTGGTTCAAGCTTTGATTGATCGTTTTCAATTTGGATTAAATGCAACCGATGTTGTGAAGAACTTATCCATTGGGGCAAAACAAAAAGTTGAAATATTGAAAATGCTTTATCGAAATGTTGAGATTGTTATTTTTGATGAACCTACTGCTGTTCTTACTCCACAAGAGATTGAAGCGTTTTTTAAAACAATGCGCGAACTAAAACAACAGGGAAAATCAATTATTCTAATTACTCATAAACTTCAAGAGGTAATGGAAGTAAGTGATTCAGTGACTGTCATCAAACAAGGAAAAATCATTGGCAATCGTATTACAAAAGATACTTCAAATAAAGAACTCGCACGCATGATGATTGGTCGCGAAGTTCTGCTTCGTGTTGAAAAACACTATCAGGATTATTCAGAAAAACCCATCATTTATGAGGTTAATAATCTTTCTACCAAAAATCATGAAGGTATAAATGTCGTCAATGGTATAAATTTCTTTCTTCGCGAAGGAGAAATTCTTGGCATAGCAGGGGTTGAAGGAAACGGTCAAACTGAATTGTTAGATTTATTAACTGGATTATTGAAATCAACTTCTGGTACAGTTCGATTTTTAGGAAAAGATATAACTAACGAATGGCCAGATACCCTAAGACTTGAAAAAATAGCTTTTATTCCCGAAGATCGTTATGAGCAAGGTCTTTGTACTGACATGTCAATTGGTGAAAATATAATTGCTGGATATCACGGTAATTTAGATGTATGTAAAAACGGAATTCTAATTTCAAAAAAGATTGCTGAAAAAAGAAATCGTCTAATTAAAAATTATGACATTCGTGTATCTGATTGTGAAGGAAAGGTATCATCACTATCAGGAGGAAATGCTCAGAAAATAATTATTTCGCGGGAGTTCGATGCTGATCCACTACTTCTCATCGCCGCCCAACCCACCCGAGGTGTTGATATCGGGGCTATCGAATTTATTCATCAAAGTCTTTTGAATATTCAAAAAAACGGAAAATCAATTTTATTGATTTCAAGTGAACTCTCTGAGATTATGTCTCTCGCTGATCGAATTGCCGTTATTTACAAAGGACAGATTATTGGCGAAGTTTCTGGCAAGGATGCTTCAAGAGAAGAAATCGGATATTTAATGGCTGGTATCCTCGAAAGGAGCCACGAGAATGAAAGTTGACAAATCAGTTCTAAAACAAATTGGTCTCAAAACACTCAACACAATTATTCCTGTATTAATAGCTTTCGCCATTGGCTCTATTGTCATTTTATTTGCGAAAGAAAATCCTCTAAATATCTATTTTATACTTTTTGATCGTTCATTTTTTCGCATTCAAGGCTTTTTAAAAACACTCCATTATGCTGGCCCCTTGATTCTTGCTGGGTTAGCAATTGCTTTAAGTTTTAAATCCGGACTCTTCAATATGGGTATCGAAGGACAAATAGTCTCAGCCGGATTTGTCGTTGCTGTATTAGGATATCGTTGGCAATCTCTGCCATCCATCACGCTAATCCCTCTATTACTTGTATCTGGAATTCTTGTCGGTGTTCTGGTTGCTTTACTTCCCGCATTTCTTAAAGCCCGATATAATGTCAACGAAATGGTTGTTACTCTATTATTAAATTATGCAATTGTTCAAATTCTTGAATATTTAACCTCAAATGTATTTAGAGATCCGAGCAGTGGATATGTTTCAACAAATATGATTGGGCAAAGTGCTATTATGACTCGTTTGTTAGGATCAAAACTGACACTTTTCTTTTTTGTAGTTATTATTGTATTTGTAATATTTTACATAATATTCAATCATTCAAAACTCGGATTTGAAATTACCGCAATGGGAAAAAATCGTTTTTTTGCAGAAGCTACAGGAATGCGTATTCAAAAAAAGATAATGATTATTATGCTAACTAGTGGAGCTCTTGCGGGATTAGCTGGAGCAGGATGGATGCTCTCAGAAAAATTCTCTTATACTCTTGATTTTTCTGGAACACCCGGGCTTGGTTGGGACGGTATGTTAATTGCTTTATTAGGAAGTCATAGTCCAATCGGTATTTTAATTGCAGGAATATTTTATGCCGTCTTGAAAACTGGCAGTTCAAATATTGCAATTTTCACAAATGTTCCTGCAGAAATAATCGTATTGTTACAAGCATTAATTGTTTTATTTCTCTCTCTTAAGTCGATTCTCAAAATTAAACCGATTCCAGTTGGCAAACTCTTTCAACGAAAGGAGAAAAGTTAATGGATTTCATTATTAAAATTTTATCTGATTCTTTATATTTTACGGGTCCTATTTTGTTATGTACTTTAGGTGGGCTTTTTGCATATAAAGCCAATATGATTAACATCGGTTTAGAAGGTATGATGCTGTTCGGTGGATTCATTTCAACTTTGGTCTTATTTTTTACTCATAGTTGGATTATTGCGTTTATATCTGCCTTAATCTTAGCAATTCTTTTGGGTATGCTTTTTAGTTATTTTGGTGTCACAAAAAAAGCCAATTTCATTATAACCGGATTTGCGATTAATCTATTGGCCATCGCGATAGGAAAATATACTTTAGCTGCACTTGGCAGAATTGATATTAATGTTATTGCTGATGTTACAAGAAGCATGGCTTCAATCGACTTAGGAATTATTGGTGAGATTCCTATTATTGGGCCGATTATTAATAATCAATCCTTTCTGACTTATCTTTCTTTTGTTTTAATATTTGTTGTTCAATTTATATTGTTCAAAACAAGATTTGGAACTTATGTTCGCGTTGTAGGTGAATCGGAGGAAGCTGCTAGATCTATTGGAATTTCTATCTCAAAAATCAAGTATTTTGCAATTATTATTGGAGCATTACTTTGTGCATTTGCGGGTTACAATGTGGCTGTAAATCAATTAGCCTCTTATACTCCAGATATAACAGCTGGAACGGGTTTTATTGCAATTGCAGCTATCTATTGCGGTCAAGGAAATCCAAAAAATTCTTCTCTATATGCTATCTTATTTGGAATTTCACGTTCTCTTGCAGTCAATTTATCATTAAGAATTGGTGTAATTGCGGGTTTACTTGAAATGATACCTTATATTATGATTATCATTGTTTTAACCGTCGTCGGTATTATTCGAAAACGCAAAACATTGTATAGGGGGTTTTTACATGAATAAAACTGCTGTTATTGTTGTAGATATGATTTTTGATTTTACCAATCCGTTAGGAAAAATTTATTATCCTCAAAATTCAAATGTATTACCTCTTATTATTGAATTAATTGAAGAGGCGAGAAAATACGAATGTCAAATCGTCTACATTCAACACACTGTGACTCCCGAAACAATTGCAAAGAGTGTAAAGAAAACAAGAGAGTGCTGTTTCGAAGGCAGTGGAGGTAATGACATCGATGAACGTTTAGACATTCGCAAAGAAGACCTTATAATAAAAAAACATAAGTATAGCTCTTTCTTTCAAACAACATTGGATGTTATGCTTAAAGAAAAAGGAATTACACAGTTGATTGTTGTTGGCACCAAAACCAATAATTGTATTTATGCGACGGTTCTTGACGCATACAACCTCGATTATCTAGCCTATATTCCAGAGGAATGTGTTGGAACCAATGACCCAATCACAAATGAGATATATCTTCGAGATATGGGTAAATATTTGGGTGAAGTAAGATCGCTTGATAAAATCAAAGAACTACTTAAGGCTGGTGTTTTGTAATGAAATATGATGTGATTACAAGTGGATATTGTTCAATGGATCGTATTATACGAATCAATCCGATGGCTAAAATTGGCAAAACATCCATCGTTCAGAATGACGATAATGCTAATATTAGATATGGGGGGTGTGGCATCAATGTTGCCACAAGCCTATCGAGATTAAATAAAAAAACACTGCCTATTATTCGCGTTGGAGAAGATTATGAATCCAATGGGTTTAAAGCTTTTCTTGAAACTGAAAAAATTTCAACTGAGGCAACCAAAAAAATCTCTGGTGTAGGTACCAGCGGATGTTATTTAATTGAAAATCCTTCTAGCGATCATATGACTTTATTTTATCCCGGTGCAATGTCGGATAAATACTTTAATCATTATGATTCAAAATGGTTTTTTGAATCAAAACTTGCATTAATGACAGTCGCTTCAAAAACAGATAATGAATATTTTTTAAAAGAAACCTTAAATCACAACTTGCCTTTGTTTTTCGGAAGTAAAATGGATAAATCTGCTTTTCCTCCTCGTTTTATTAAGAGAATAATATCGTCATGTACCGGTGTTTTTGCAAATGAGAAAGAATCGGAATACATTCGAACTTCTATGAAAACCGAAAATCTAAAAGAATTATTTAAAACAATTCCAAAACTTGATTTTATAATCATTACCAAAGGAAAACTCGGTAGTTATGCGATGGTTCGTGAAGGTGAACAAATTGAGGAATATTCAGTACCGATCGTACCCGCAAAAAAATTTGTCGATGCAGTTGGATCTGGTGATGCTTATATTGCCGGATTCTTATATGGGTACTTAGAGAAAAAAACAGTTAAGGAGTGTATGCAATATGGTGCTACACTTGCTAGTTTTGTAATCGAAGGTATGGGCGCAACGACAACGGCACCATCAATATCAAATCTAGAAAATCGCTATCAAATATCATTTTTACAAGGAGATATAAAATGAAACCAACCCTTTATATGAAATGCACACAAGAAACGGTATCCCCTTATGTTATCTTTTCTGGTGATCCTTGGCGTGTTGAAGTGCTTAAGGAATATCTTGACAATCCTATTCATGTCGCATTTTCGCGAGAATACAACACTTATACCGGTTTCTATAAAGGTGTAAGGATCACTGTTTCTTCAACCGGTATTGGTGCTCCCTCGGCAGCAATAGCAATGGAAGAAATGTATGAATGCGGGATGAAAGTCGCTCTAAGAATGGGGACGGTCATGTCACTAAAAGACAATTTGCTGGGTCATTACATTGTCCCTACCGGTTCGATTCGTGATGAATCGACCAGTGCGACATATGTTGATCGTGGTTATCCAGCTGTCGCTGATTTTGATTTAGTTAAGATTGTTAGCGATGCCGTACGGAGTGCAGGATCTCACGTCGACAACGGAATCAATGCTACGATGGATGGTTATTACTCACAAATGCGGGAATCCAAACTTTCAAAAGAGCGACAAACAGACATTGAGAAAGTCCTTTATAATTTGAAAAAAAATAATGTTTCTGGAATCGACATGGAATCGTCTTGCATGTTAGTTTTAGGTCGTTTGATGAATGTCAAAACAGCCTCTTTGACTTTGGTGACCGTCTTAGAAAATCTCAAAGACATGTTGAGAGATGGTCTTCGCGAAGAAAAGGAAAAAGAACTCTGTCGTATTGCGCTTGAAAGTATTTATCAATATCATAATGAGGTGAAAAAATAATGGATATAAATAATAAAATAGGAATCAATAAACAAACAATCATAGGGATGGTCCATTGCTTGCCACTGCCTGGCAGTGCAGGTTTCAAAAACAATATGGAAGAAATTAAAAAGCAAGCGTTACAAGATGCTGAAACTCTTGAAAGTGCGGGCTGTGATGCTTTAATCGTTGAAAATATGGGGGATGGTCCCTTTAGTGTTTTTCTCGAACCTGAACAAATTGCTGCACTTTCAGCAATCGCTATTCTTGTTAAAGAAAAAGTATCGATTCCTGTTGGAATTGATGCTGCCTTTAGTGATTATAAAGCATCACTTGGGATAGCAAAGGCAATTGGTGCTGATTTCATTCGAATACCGGTATTTGTTGATACAGTTTTATATTATGGTGGTATAATTAGCCCTTCAGCAAGAGAGACACTACTTATGCGCAAAAGATTACAAGCTGAAAACATTAAAATACTTGCTGATATTCAAGTCAAACATACATACATGCTTAACTCAAACATCTCTATTGAAGATTCTGCCCATATGGCCGAAGCAAGTGGGGCAGATGCAATCATTGTAACGGGTTCAGCTATAGGTACTGAAACACCTCTTGATGTTATTGAAAGAGTTAAAAAAGCAGTTAAGATTCCTGTGCTTGCGGGATCTGGTGTTAATGCCAAGAATATTAAAAAACAACTCATGATAGCCGATGGGTGTATTGTCGGTTCTTCTTTAAAAGAAAATGGTATTATTAGTAATCCTGTTTCGTATGAATTAACAAAACGAATCGTTGATGCATTAAGAAGTGGAGAATAAATATTGTGATGAGACCTATGAAATTGGGAGGATCAGAACTGCTCTTTGGTCAAGGAACTCTCTCCCATTTAGAAACCATCAAAGCCAAAAAAGCAGTTATTGTTTTAGCCAATGATGTCATGATTAAAAATGGTGTTATGGCTATCATTGAAAATCATCTTAAAAATGCAAATATTTCTTTTTCCATTTTTATGGGAATAGAATCGGATCCGGGTTTAGCAACAGTAAAACGCGGTGCTAATTTTATGATACAATATCAACCAGATGTCATTATTGCCGTAGGTGGTGGATCGGCAATGGATGCCGCAAAAGCAATGTGGATTTTTTATGAAAATCCGGATATAAATGATTTAGAGACATTGATGGATAAAGAAAAATTCCCTAAATTGAGAAAAAAAGCACAATTGGTCTGTATTCCTTCAACGGCCGGAACCGCTTCAGAGGTGTCGCGCTCAATTGTTATTTCTGATGACAAGACGGGAATAAAATACGGCATAGGTAATATGGAGATGGTTCCAGATATAGCTATTTGTGATCCTATAACGACAATTTCTTTACCTAAATCAATTACTGCCGAAACAGGTATGGATGCTTTATGCCACGCTTTAGAAGCAATTGTATCGACAAGAGCAAACTATCTTTCAGATATTCTTGCTGAAAAAGCAATATATGATATATTTAATACTTTACCCAAAGTCATCGAAGAAGGAACAAACATTCAATATCGAGAAACAATGTTGACTGCAGCAATGGTTGCTGGGCTAGCGTTTACAAATGTTTCTTTAGGTATAACACATTCGATTGCACATGGGCTTGGTTCAATCTTTAAAATGCCACACGGGCTTGCTAACGCAATTCTGTTGCCCTATATTGTTGATTTTAATTCACAAAATGAACCAACTAAAAAAATATATAATAACATTGCGCAAAAATTGGGTTATAATACTTTATCAAAGGCTTTGATAGATCTTAATACAAATTTAGGTATCCCTTTAGCTCTTAAAGATCGATTACCAAACAAACATGATTTTGATTCAAAAATTGAAGATTTAATTAATTATGCACTCACAGATGGATGTACAAAAACAAACCCGATTTTTCCCACAAAATCGCATTTGCGAAGCATCATTAAGATGGCTTATGCAGGAAAGGAATAAATTATGAATCTAATATTATATATGTCACTCGGATCTCCCTCTTTAGAGAAAAGTATTGTAACAGCTAAAAATTACATCGAAGGAGGTTGTGATATTATCGAAGCCGATTTTCCTGCAAAGGATCCCTACTTAGATAGTCCTTATATTCAAAGCAGGATGGCTGAAGCTCTTAGAAAGTGTCCTGATTATGATGAATACATGAAAACAATCGAAATTATAAAAACTCAAAATCCAACCGCTCGTTTCTTTTATTTAATTTATGAACGGACTATTTTGGAAATTGGGATTCAAAAATTTATCGATTTTTGTCATAAAAATAATCAATTGGACGTTATTTTGGTTGGCACAGAATTTCCGCATGTCCGCGATTCATTGGTCAAAGCGGGCTTGCTGGCTAGTGCCTTTATTCGTTATCATTTACCCGAAGAAGATATTGAAGTTGCAAAACGCGCAAACGGATTCATCTATCTTCAAGCTTCTCCCGCAGGAATTCTTCACCCGAAATATCAAACACTTAAGGACATCATACGCCATCTTCGTGAGGATCACGGATTGAAAAACAGGATAAACTGTGGAATTGGTGTTTCTTCTCCCGATTACGTCAAGTTAGTCAGAGATGCTGGCGCAGATGGTGCTTTCGTCGGAGCAATAGTATTACATCTTCATGAAAAACCTGAAGAAATGAAAAAATTAATCAGGCAACTTAAAACGGCAACTTTACCTGACTAAAAATAAACCTTTCAAATCAAATTAAGTTCAAACTTAAAACGGATTTGAAAGGCTTTTTTTTACATTTTATTGAAAATGGCAATTTTTATAACAAAAAACCACGCTTTTCAGCGTGATTTGTTTGCTTCTTATGATGGTGCGGGTAACAGGACTTGAACCTGCACTCACTAGGAACTAGATCCTAAGTCTAGCGCGTCTGCCAGTTTCGCCATACCCGCAATAAAAAGAAAAAAATGGTGACCCGCAGGCGACTTGAACGCCTGACCCTTTGATTAAAAGTCAAATGCTCTACCGACTGAGCTAGCGGGTCGTAAATTGGCTGGGCTAGGTAGATTTGAACTACCGATCTCGGAGTCAAAGTCCGATGCCTTAACCACTTGGCCATAGCCCAATTTACTAAGATAATATGGGGCGATTGATGGGTATCGAACCCACGAATGTCGGAGCCACAATCCGATGCGTTAACCACTTCGCCACAACCGCCGTATGTCTTTTTTCGCACCTATTAGTTTACTAAATACCTGTATAATTGTCAAGCATTATTTCTTATATCTCAAAAGAAAGAAAAAGCGTCCGATATTGAGACGCAAGTCCGCAAATCAGACGCTTGTTAATTCTTTATTCTCCTAGAATAGCAATTCCAAAACCCTGGTCTCCCAAATGAACTAAAAAGACGGGGCTAACAGCGTGGCTTTGATTCAAAATGACATTAGGAAATTTTTCACTGATTGCACTGGCGAGTTTATCTCCCCATTCTTTTCGATTTAATTCAACGATATCAACATAAACTTTGCTATATTTTTCTGTATATTCTTTGACCTTTTCAAAGAAATGATCATAACACGCATTGTTAGTTCTTTCTTTTTTTGTCAGTTGCAATTTTCCATCAACCATTTCAACAATAGGTTTGATTCTTAAAACCGTTCCTAATAACGCAGAAACTTTGCTAAGTCTACCGCCTCGAAATAAATGCATAAGATTACTCAAAGTAAACATAACATGACCATTTGCATAAATTGACTCGTATCGTTTTTGAAGATTAGCGAATGTTATTCCTTCTTGGATAGCCTTAATCATTAGTGGTATTCCAAGTGCAACTCCAAAAGATGCTACTTTTGGTGCATTAATCGAAATTTCCAAAGGAAAATCAACCATTGATTTAGCTATGACTGCGGATTGATAAGTCCCACTGATTTTTTCTGATAATGTCACAACAAAAACATGGGTAAATCCTTCTTTGTGAAATTCCTCATATTTGCTTAAAAATTCTCCTGGAGAGGGTTGACTGGTCATCATTTTACGGCCTTCATGAAGGTATTTCATCATTTGATCAGTTGATAGATCGGTCTCGTGATATAATACGTCATCAATTGAAACTCCGAGTGACACTGATTTAATAAAATTGTATCCAAGTATATCGTCTCTTGTTAATGTGGTTGTATCAATCAATAATCCGATTTTTTCCATTGGTTTGTCCCTCTTTTAATTTCGTTTTTTTTACACTTTACTTTTCTTTCATCATTGAATTCAATGCAAAAGTACTATGTTACACATAATACCTTATCAGAAAAGTACTCTATCTGTCAAGTTACTTCGTAATGTTCTTACAAATAAAAAAATGACTGGCGCAAAGTCAGTCATTTATTATGAAGGATTAGGATTCTTTTTTCTTATGGTCTTCAATGATTTTAGCTGTCAAGTTACCGGGTACTTCTTCATATCGAATGAATTCACGAGTAAAAGTTCCTGATCCTTGAGTCATCGCTTTAAGGTCAATTGTATACTTTGTAATTTCGGCTTCAGGTACTTCTGCGATTACTTTTTGATATCCTTGTTCAGAAGGTTCCATGCCTAGAACACGTCCGCGACGTTTGTTCACATCGCCTAATACATCTCCAAGATACTCATCTTTGATATTAACTACAATTTTATGAATTGGTTCTAAAATTGTAGGCTTTGCAGTTTTGCAGGCTTCCTTGAAAGCAATTGAAGCTGCCATTTTGAAAGCAAGTTCATTTGAATCTACTGGATGATATTTACCATCCGTGAGAATTCCTTTAACCCCAATGACCGGAAAACCAGCTAATGGTCCATGTTCCAAAGTATCTTGGAGCCCTTTGTCAACAGCTGGGAAATAGTTTCTTGGCACGGCGCCACCAAACACTTCTTCTGTGAATTCATAATCTTTATCGGGCAGTGGTTCAAATCGCATAACGACAACACCGTAATATCCGGATCCACCTGATTGTTTTACATAACGACCTTCTGCAGTCGCAACTGCTTTAATTGTTTCACGATAAACGATTTCTTGATCCAGCATCTCTAAATCAACCTTGAACATATTTCTCATTCTATCAATAATATGACCAAGATGAATAATTCCTTGCCCGCCAATCAAAAGTTGATTAGTTTCTTTGTTACGTTTAATTTCAAAAGTGTTATCTTCTATTTGAAGTTTGGCTAAAGCGTTAGAAAGTTTGTCTTCATCTGCTTTGTTCTTCGGTTTCACAGCCACATACATAGTAGGTGAAGGTGTAATGACACGCGGATAAATAATCGGTGATTTTTTATCTGATATAGAAGTATCAGTAAAAACTTTGCTCATCTTGGCAACTGCACAAATATCACCAGCATGAACGATATCAATTGGCAATGATTGCTTTCCTAATGGAAGAAACATTTGTCCAATCCGTTCAACTTCACCGCTGTTAGAAACAAAAACTTCTTGATCCTTACGAAGCGTTCCTGATTTGATATGAACAAAATTGATTGTTCCCACAAATGGGTCAATCATCGTTTTAAAAACAAAACCTGAAAATGGTTCGTCGTCACTATATTTTCTTGAAGTTTCAGTTTCTTTGTCCTGTTTAAAACCTTTCGAATCTTCGCAATCACAGATGGTTGGGAAATACTCTCTAATCATATGTAACAAAGTCAAAGGACCAATGTCTTTTGTAGCACTTCCAACCATTACAGGAATTGCTTCACCAGAAGAAACAGAAAGTTTTAAACCTTTCTTAATTTCATCCATCGATAATTCTTCGCCATTAAAATACTTTTCTAACAAAGCTTCATCCGCACCGGCAACAGCTTCGACAAGATCTTGTCTAAGTGCTTGGATTCTCTCCATTTTATCGGGATAAATTTCACCGTCAATACAGGCGTTACCATCATAAATTCGCGCTTTTAATTCGACAATATCCGCAAATCCTGAAAATTCGTCTTTTTTCCCAATTGGTAGACAAAATGGAACTGCTTGTTTTCCAAGTTTTTGCTTTATTAGTTCCAAAACCTCATCAAACTTGACATTTTCCTTATCCATCTTGTTAACAAAGATGATAGAAGGTAGTTGATGTTTACGAATTTGTAACCACATTTTTTCAGCGCCAACTTCAACACCTTTCGTTGCATCAAGCACCAAAATTGCGCCACTTGCAACTGTCAAAGCGTGAGATATGTCACCAATAAATTCATCCGCACCGGGAGCATCTAAAATGTTGATTTTTGTGTTCTTAAATTCAACAGGAATAACTGCCGTTGAAGTTGAAGACATTCTGTTTTGTTCTTCAAGAGTAAAATCGGAAACCGTCGACTTTTTTTCGACTTCGCCTTTTTTTTCAATACCACCAGCAGTGTAAATGAGCGACTCTGTCAATGAGGTCTTTCCACTACCTAAATGTCCTAAAATAATGACGTTTTTGATATTTTGTGCAAGATATTCTTTCATGCTTCTATTTCTCCTCTCGTATAAAACGCTTTCAGTCTTTATTATTATATCATATGTATTTAAAAAAAATAAAGAAAATCAGTGAACAAATATAAAGAAAAAAGGGAAAATCAAATTTGATTTTCCCCAGTTTTTACTTGTGAACGATATATATTCGCATAGACACCGTTTTTTTGTAATAATTCGCGATGAATTCCTTCTTCAACTTTGATGCCATTTTCAAGAACGACAATCTTGTTTGCATTTCGAATAGTAGAAAGACGGTGAGCAATTACAATCATAGTTCTGTTTTTTGCAACGGTTTCTAATGCGGTTTGAATCATTTTTTCTGTCTCAGTATCAATATTTGCTGTCGCTTCATCCATAATCAGAATCGCAGGATTGTGAACAACTGCCCGACAGAAAGAAATAATTTGTTTTTCTCCCACAGAAAAATTAGTTCCTCCTCGAGAAACTTGTGTTTTCATTCTATCTTCGAGTTTATCTAATAATTTCTTCCCGCCAATTTTAATCATTATTTCTTCAATTTCTTCATCAGTAACATTTTTTTGACCGAATCTAATATTATCAGCGAGTGTTCCTTTAAACAAAACAGGATCTTGCAAAATAATACCTATGTTTTTTCGATATGAGCGCTTTGAATGAGTGTTAATGTCCTCGTCGTCAATAAAGATTTGACCTAAATCTCCATTTTTAAAATCATAAAACCTTAATAATAGACTCATTAAAGAAGATTTGCCTGATCCAGTATGTCCGACAAGACCAACCATTTGTCCTGGTTCTATGACGAGATTAATGCCTTTTAAAACTGGATGTCCTTCGGTGTATGAAAACCATACATTATCAAATTCAATTTTCCCTTTAAAACGAGGAATCTCTACGAACGAATCATCCTCTCTGTCTCCATCGATAATATTAAAAATTCGTTCGGTTCTCACAATCGCATGTTGCAGATTGCCTATTTCTCTAAACAATGTTCCAACGGGTTCAATCAATCTAGAAAGATAGTCGTTATATGCATAAATTAAACCCGCAGTAACAACAAATCCGGATATCGTTAAATATCCATTACCAAAATAATAGATAATTCCAGCAGTAACTAATGATCCAATTAAGCGAATCATGTTCCAACCTATGGTTAAATGTAATCGATTTTCTTTTAATTTTTCTTGCATAAATTCATTAGACAATTGATTGAAATTCTGTTCGGTTTGTTTTTTAAAATTAAAAATTTGTAAAATTGATATTCCATTAATAATCTCATTCAATTGGGCTGTGATCATAGAATTTTGTTCATTAACTTTAACAGCAATTGTATTAAGTTTTTTCACAAAATATTTTAACCAAAAATAGATGATTGGAAACGCTACAAACGTTATCAATGCTAACTTGGGATCAAGATAAAACATTCCCACATAAGCAAATATAACCGCCATCGACGCATTAACTAATAGATTCATAATTGTTGAAAACAATCCCATCATTCCGCCAACATCACTAATGATTCGATTGGCTATTTTACCTGCTGGTTCAGTTTCAAAATAAGACATTGGCATCCTTTGTAAACTCGCAATTGCATCTTTTCTCGCATCGCGAACAATGTTAACGTTAATCATAGAGGTAGAAATACGTTGAATATAAGTGAAAATGACTTGCAACAAGAATCGAACAAACAAAAGAATAATAAGAATCGTCAATGGTGAGATAAACGGCTGATAAAATTTTAATATATCTTCTCGATTCATTTTTTCGACAGCGTAAGAATAAATAGATCCGTTTTGAGTTGTTACTGTTAAGGTGTTCGAGTCGAGATTTTTGTTTCCGGATTCGACAATCGACTCACTAAAGTAATAACCTCCTCGGTAAATTACAATAGATACACCCTCGTTACTAAATGCATTTTGTGAATAATAGCGGTTATTGTAAAAAACCGAATCGTTTGAGGCAGATTCAACGGGGTACCACGGTCGTTCAATACCAACTAAGTAATTATCAAGAATTGATTTTACAATTAAAGGAGACAATAAGCCAAGCGCTTGAACCAGAAGCATTGCAGATAATGAAATAATCAACAATTTTTTATATTTCGAGATATATCTCCATACTTTTTTCATAGTCTTCATTTTCGATACCTACTTCATTGTTATCTGCTGGATATATTGTTGCTTGTACCAGCCTTCTTGTTTTAACAATTCAGAGTGAGTTCCTCTTTGTGTAATTATTCCTTTTTCAAGCACGAGAATTTGATCAGCATCTTGAATAGCAGAGAAACGATGAGCAATGATAATATTGGTTTTTCCTTGTCGGGTTTCTTTGAGATGACTGATTATGTTTTCTTCTGTATTAGCATCAACTGCGCTTAGTGAATCATCCAAAATTAAGATCTGTGGGTCTTTGATTAACGCCCTGGCAATCGATAAGCGTTGCTTTTGCCCTCCCGATAGAGTCGAACCCGCTTCGCCAACCATCGTATGTATACCTTCTGTTAAATATATGACATCTTTTTCGAAATCGGCTGTTTTTACCGCCTTATCAAGATCTTGCAAACGCGCACGGGGATTTCCAATCAATATATTCTCATCAACCGTCTTTTTAAAGAGCATATGTTCTTGCGGAACATATCCTACTAAATCTCTTACATCATTTATCTTGTATTCCTCAATTGAAACCCCATCAATAAAAATGTTTCCACTAGTAACATTAAATTCTCTTAGTAATTGTCTAATTAAAGTAGACTTGCCTGCGCCTGTCGGACCAACAACTCCGATTGTCTGACCATTAATAATTGAAAAGTCAATGTTTTTAATGACAGGCTGTTTATCAAATGGATATTTAAATGTCACGTTGTTAAAATCAATTCTATTAAATTTAATAATAGGAAGCGAATCATTTTCATCGTGAACTTCTGCAATAGCTTGCATGATTTCATCATATCGATTGACTGATATCGTAGCATTATTTAATTGAGTGAAAATAGTAGATATTGAAATAATCGGCATAAATAATAAGCCGATATAGGTTACAAATGTGACTAAATCACCAACTGTAATTGCTTGGTTAATTATCAAGTAAGTTCCATATCCAAATGCTAAAATATAAGCCAACCCATAGATAATCTCAAACAGTGGATTAAACCAGTTTTCAAAACGGACGATATATCTCCATGAATCGATATCTTTATCTATTGCTTCATACTGCTTTATTAAATCTTCTTCTTCTTGAACATACGCACGAATTACTTTCATTCCTTCTACCGATTCTAAAACTTTTTCCGTCATCTCAGCATATATTTCTCGATGAATTTTTGTATATTTTCGTTTGTTGTGCCTAATAATATTAAGAATTGTTAAACCAATTGGCATTATTGTCAAAGAAACAGCGGTTAGTTCCCAAGATATTGTTATACCCATAATAACGATTGCGATAATAATGACGCCAAAATTATAAATAATTCCTTCAAGCAATCCGGTGGCTGCCGTTGTAATTGACTCGAGGTCGTTTGTAACACGAGATATTAAATCGCCTTTTTTATAGGTTTCATAAAATTTAGAATCCATTTTAAACAGATGATCTAAATACTTCTTTCTCAATTTAAAAGCTAATTTTTGACCTTCATAGTTCATCAAGTAGTTATAAACCATACTTAGGAGATACCTTCCAACAGGAAGTAAAATGAGTGAACCAGTTAGCATTAGCAAAGTCGATGAAGATAGTCCTCCAGAGACAATCGTATCAATTGCATTACCTAGAACTCGTGCTGGTAGTAATGAGATGAGAGAAATAGACAACAAAAGAAAGAGCATAAGCACATACAACTTCCACTCTTCCAAAATAAACCATTTAATTTTTGAAAAGATATTTTTCATATTTGTTCACCTTTAATTAACGTAAAAATCTACCGGTTGTAACATTATCGCGATTAAGAATATAGGGTTTATTATTAAAGGAATTTAGATAAGCAAATGCAATTTTGTAAGTAGTATTGTAGTCTTCTATTGTAAAATTAAGTCGTAATGAATTAATACCAATACTTAGTAAATAAGGTAAGTAATCAATAAGGTTAAGAGGCTTAGAATGTAGAACTTTTATGTTACAAATACCATCATTTACTAGTGGGTATTTAGCATTCATGCGATCGAGGAGATAATATTGATTTATCTGACACAAATTACACTGAGGTGAAGTGTTATAAGTTTTTGCGATTGGGCAATATTTAGATATCATTAATTCTTCATGTCCATAAACATTTTTCTCTAGATTTGGCTCCCAATTGAACTCGATAAAAAAATTATTTTTTAGGGTTTCTATCCGGGTTTTAGTCATTTCAGGCGAGACAGTCACACGTTTAACACCCATTTTATAGAGAAAATTAAGGGAGTATCTATTTGTTACATTAAGAAATTCATCAGTAATAATATTCGATAATTTATCCCTTGAATACAAGTGACCAACATCAGATATAGCCAAGTTTTTTTGAGAAGAAATTATATCGGTATTTCTCCATATTCGGCGTTTTTTAACAATTATATTATTATGATTTTCTAATGGTAAAAAACTTATTAAATCCTCGTTAATATAAATATTTCTAAAACCAGCATCCTTGACTGCCCGATTTTGATCTTTTGTTAAAACATTTGCGATAATTTGAGGTGTATCCAGATTCAAAGGAGTCGATCCTTTTACATTGGTTTTAATGATAGTTTTAGGTTTTAGGTTTATTCTATTTTTTGTAATTGTGTCAGTAATATCGCGCCTTAAATCATTCAAAATTTTAACTGGAATAAAACCATTTGAATCTGTATCAACAACCAGTGAAGACCATTCAAAAGGTGTGTTTCCAAATTTAGTCATATGATGAATTATATCTTCTTTTAAAATTGGTTTATTTTTTGCAGCCATTATTACATACTCGGAGTTGATTTCATAGATTGTATTTTGATCATCTATAACTCTCATTAAAATTGGTTCACCAACATACGCCTTGATTTCTCCGGAGATGAAAATTATTTTCATATTTACATCTAAATATTCTTTTAAAGTTTTCTCTAATTCTGCATCTAATGTTTTAAAAACCTTTGAACCAACTTCAATTTGTTGTGGAGAATCAATCATTATTGTTTGTCCGCTTGATGCATATTTATATGTCTGATTATCTTTGAGTATTCTTGATATTCCCAACCCAAAATCTTTTGTACCAACGAATCTTATTCCATCATTAAGACCAATCGATTCTTCAAGTTTAATTGAAACTTTTCCGCTTTTATAATCTGTTACTTCTCCAATAAAAACACCCATATGATTTGGTCGATAGGGGTTATTTATAGTTTTTGGATCCGAATTAAATAAATATCCCTCTGTGTATTCGCGATTAAAGACCTTCTTTAATTTTATAATTTCGTCACCCAAATTAATGTTATTTTTTTCATAATGGTTATTTATAGCTTTACGATATGATAATACAGATTGAATGACATATTCAGCTTTCCTCATACGACCTTCAATCTTCATAGAAGTAACACCAGCGTTTATAAGTTCATCTATTCTTTCTATGGTCATTAAATCTTTTGTAGACATCAAATACGTATTTTCTTCGAGGACATTTTCCTCTTTTAACAAAGAATAAGGTAGGCGACAGGGTTGAGCACATTCTCCTCTATTACCAGAGCGCCCTCCAATCATTGAAGAAAAAAAACAATTTCCAGAATAAGAGACACATAAAGCTCCGTGAACAAATACTTCCAATTCTATATCAACAGCATTTTTTATTTCTTTTATGTCATCAATTGAAACTTCTCTTGCGAGAATAATCCGTTTGATTCCTAGAGCCTTAAGAAGTTTGGCTTGATCAACATTCATTGTATTCATCTGAGTTGAAGCGTGGATATCCGTGTCAGGATAACGATGTAGAAATAAGTCCATGATACCCAAATCTTGTATTATCAATGCATCAACATGATTATTAACCAAAAAATCGGTGTAACGCAACAATTCTTCAATTTCATCATCATAGATCAATGTATTAATTGTAACGTATATTAAAACATTTCTTAAATGTGCATATCTAATCGCTTCTTCAATCTCTTCTTCGGAAAAATTAGGGGCTGACGATCTCGCTCCAAATTTCTTGCCTGCTAAATATATAGCATTTGCACCTGCATTGATTGCACCAACAAGAGCCTCCCAATCTCCTGCAGGAGCTAACAATTCTATTTTCTGCATTTATAAATCACCTTCAATCTAAAGCAAATATATTATATCATTATAGACCAAAAAAGATAGTAAAACATATGCTTAAAAATATAAAAAAGCCGCAGATGCGACTTAGAAACTTTATACAATATAATTGAAAAATCGAATTAGTAAATATCTGGCAAATTGTTCATCTGATCATTAAGAATTTCTTCAATTGTTTCAAATATTTCACGTTTCTTCATAGGAAAACAATTGTCGCAAAAGTGATCTTTTTGACAGTTGGCACAATAAACACTCGTCATATCTTTATATTCCCCAATGATAGCGAGAGTTGCTTTAATTGTTTCAATTTCATCTTGCCGCCTAAGAAAATAATAAGCTTCTAAAACTTCTTCAACAACTTTGTCTTGAAGTTCGTCAACACCACGTAATGATTTGATTCTATGGCTAGTCTTCATTTCGATGTCCTCCTCTTCAAAAAATAAATAACAAAAAATTTGCGTTCAATGGATATTATTTATTTCATTATACATTATTTTTTATTATGTAAATAGCGCTTAATAATTTTTTTTTATTTTTTTAAAAATTATTTAGATTGATCATTAATTTTATTAATCCGATAGAGGTTGAAAGTAAATGAAGCAAATTCGGTATGTGCTTCATAATATCTATAATTATCAAATAAAAATAACTGTGTAAAAATGCACAGTTTAATATTTTGAAGTGGCAGGGATGACAGGATTCGAACCCGTACAAACAGTTTTGGAGACTGTCGTGCTACCGTTAACACCACATCCCTAAAGAGCCTATTAATATTATTATACATTTACCATTAATAGTCAAGGAAAACAAAATTTAACAGAAAGAAAAAAGCTCATGAGAGCTTGAATAAAAAAATCACATTTTTTGGATATCTATTAATCGGTATCCTTCTTGAGAGAGACAACTTGATATAACTTCTTTAGACACAAATCCTTCAAACGTTGCATACCCACCAGACAATGAAACGTTTATATCAGAAATGCCATAAATATTAGAAAGTATAAATTTTACATCTTTTGCACATCCCTCACAGCACATGCCTTCTATAATTGCTTTTTTCATTATAAACACCTCTATCGATAATTATATACCGAAAGCAATATCGAGTCAAATGAAAGAAACCAAGTGAAAGAATATGTAATAAATGAACGGAAGAAAATGGTATAAAAAATATAACATCATGATTACAGAAAAAAATTAAAATATTAAAATACATTATAAATTCAAAGTCATAAAAAAGTAGCGAAAAATAAAATTGAAATGGGAAATTAATAATTGGAATAGTTAAATAAAAAAACAAGATAAAAATATAATAATTATTTTTAATAGATAAAGAGAATTTAAGATTAAGTAAAATAGAAACATATACAAACCATATGTAATTCATATTAGAAACAATTATAATGGATGATAAAAATTTGTAGAATAGAATATAAAAAATCGATAAATTATAGAAAGACATAAAACGGCTTTAAGAAATGTTTAAGCATAAAAAAACAAAACAGATATAAAAGATCAATAAAAAATAATTAAATAATAGATTAATAAAAAAATGGATTATATAATTATTAGAATAATATACATGCGTAAAAAATAAAAAAAGATCGATAAAAATAGAGATATAGGTATTAGTAAAATGTCTATTTCTAGCGGTTAACATGCTATTTTTATATTGATAATCAAATATGTGAATAATTACAAAAATATAAATAATCAGTATAATAAGATGAACTTATACAATTTCGTAAAATAACTATTAAGCAAATATCTAAAAAACACCCTAAAAAAAATAAAATATCGTTAAAAATAGAGAAAATATGTGAAAATATTATATCAAAAAAATAATTGTATTATATATATTATAGCGCCAGTTTTAGGCATAAAAAAACAATATTTAACATTTTATTAAGGAGGAATATTATCACTCACGTTATAGTATACATATCTTTATAAAGTAATTAATGAATTGTTTCGCGTCATAATTATTAATTTTTTTATTAATAAAATATAATTTATCTCTAGAATTGGCTGTTAAATTAGCATATTATATTTATTTTTTGATGTGATTTCTGATAATTTATAATATTTATTTTAGCATTTCATATGTTTTTTTCATCTTCATACTAGTCAATGTTATTAGATTATACTTTTTTGAGAAATTTATTGTGTCAATAACAGCTTTATCACATAGTTCTTCTGGTTTGTGTGCATCACAACCGATAATAATTTTGGCCTCTTTATATCTGGCTACTAACTTCCAAAATTCACTTCTTGGGTATAAATATTCTTCGAGATTACCAACTTTATGTTTTCCTTTTCTGACTCCGCCAGAATTTAATTCTAATACAACATTGTATTTTATCGCAGCTTCAATTATTACTATTGAAGCTTCTTTTGCGGATCTATCAAAGTTCCTATTTCCTTTTTTATTTATGTAATTCATTAAAAATAAATCTGGGTGATTTAATATTTTAAAATAACCAGTACTCATTGCTTTACATGCCGTTTCTGCATATTGATTTATTCTATATTCGTCCATTAAAAAATAAGAATTATATGTCTTTATGCCGTCTTCAAAATAATGAACACCTAATGATAAATAATCTAATTCTTCATAAAGATTTCTATAAAAATCATCGTGACCAGATAGGTATTCTACTTCAAGTCCCTTGTATATTTTAATGATTTTACCATATTTATTAATCGACTTTTCAATGTCCGTAAGATAAGTGCCTTTATATAATTTTTCATCCATCTGCATATCTAATTGATTAATTTTGTATTCTGATTCAGACATGAAATTGGGCGGAATTGGTCCGTGATCTGAGAAGCCGATTTCTAGATATCCTTGATTAATTGCTTCTAAAACATACTCTTCGCTCATACCGGTGGCGTGACCACATAACTCGGTATGAGTGTGATAATTTGATATTAGGTACATAATTAATCCTCCATTTATACAAAAAAAGATAAAGAAACATCTCTGACATTATAAGTGAAAGTCTCAGATGTTTCTTAGATTATATCATATATTAATATCATAAATTTTGCTTTTAAAACTTGATTATGTTCTTTTTGTTTTTGTTATTTTTTTATTTTCTGTTAATTCTATATATATATTATTTGCAAGGTCTTGAATATAACTTCCTCTGTAACTGTATTTTTCCATATGTTCTTGAGCAGCTTTATATTTTCTCTTAATTTCTAACAAACTCGATTTGTTATAAAATGCTTTAAAAAATAATACCAAAGAAAGATAAGCTTGTGCATATTGTTTAGATTCATTACTCTTTATAAGTTTTTCAATATAATCTTCTGCCCTTTTTACCTCGTTTAATTGATACAAACAATAGACAATGATGATTGATTCATAATCAGGGCTAATAGTTATTTCATCCTCAATCTTTAAATAATAACTTAATGCTTCTGAATAATTCTTTTCCATCAACATACAATCAGCATAATTCAAATAAGTTACTCTATCAAGTTTAGGTATATCATTAAATGTAAGATAGATAAGATTTTTTTTAAGCATTTTCTTCGCTTCATCAATGTTGCCTAATTTTTTATAAAAAGTTGCAATATTCATTCTGCAAAAGACGGCTTTAATATAATTCAATTGTTCTTCAAGTTTAGGTAAAGCTTTATTTGCGTAAATTAAAGCATTGAAAAAATCCGAGATTAATGAATAAGCAAAAGAAATGTGATAATATGCACACGGTTCTAAATCAGGGTAATTGAATGATAAGGATAAGGTGAACTGAGAGTAACGTATAACATTGTCATTGTGCTTGGTGATTCCCGCATAGCAAGTCATATACTCATAATAAAGAAAACGATGTTCATCGGACATTTTTTCAACAAATACATTGAGAATTTCAACGGCTTCATCAATTATTTCGAAGTTGATTTTATTCGAATAATTGATATCACTAAGATAATATATAAATTGCGCAAGGTAATAAGGAATGATTAATATTGAATTTTCATATAATTTAAGATTGCTCGTGATTAAATCAAAATAATTTTTAGCTTCATGAAATTTCGAAAAACATATATATGTATAAAAAGTATTAAAATTTTCATTTAAGTCACGAATAATCGATTCATCAATTTTTGATGGAATCCCCATATAATTTGCCATACATTCAACCATTTTGCCATAGCCTATAAAATCTTTTTGTTGTGCTCTACGATAATTTGATTTGGGGATATTACAATTAACATTAATCTCTTTTTGGGTAATCCGTTTTTTTTGTTTTAAATATTCAATCATTGTTTTAATAGCGTAATTATCTCTGAAGTAAAAATCAAATGTGAAATCATAAATATTCATGTCTTTTCTCCTTTTCACAAGTTCTTTCAGAATTCTATATTAAGTTTCTAATATTTATAAATTAATTAAGATTTTAAATAAAGAATACTTTTCTGTAATATTATAACATAAAGCCTATTTTTGGTAATATAGTATTTCAAATTGAGAATATTCCATAAAAAAAGAACCTCACTTTGTGTATTATTACCTCAAATAAAAAAACGCTCAAGATTGTTTTTGAGCGAATAAATCATTGTTTTTATGATCATTTTGAATATTTCGAAATATTATAATGCAGTGAGTCAGTACAATAATAAAACTTAAAAAATAGAAAATTAAAATCTAGTTAATTTGGTTCGACAAAATCTTATATAAGATACTAAATGAATATCCTGTTAAAATCAAGAATGATGACATTAAGTTGACACTCTTTGAGTTTCGAGCTCGATAGGCTTTTACGACTGATACCGACTATGAAACGCCAAAACATATTAACATCAAAGCCTCATAAAATTGAAAAAACAATTACATTTCCTCATTTTGATTAGATTTTGCGATTTTTGAATTATGAACTAATTTATATAGTTCTTCTGTAGCAAAGTGTAGTTTTGTGACAACGTTTTTAGCGTTTATTGGATAAAGGTAATAAGTATCATCAAGTGTTGACAAATCAATACAGTCACCATACTTTCCAAGATAATCATACTCAATGTGCGCAGAGTACATGGATAATGGTTCTTTTTCTAATATAAAATCTTTGTTATCAAATTGTCCAGTTAGTTTGAATCCTTGCACATCGTGAACAAGGTGTCCTACACCTAAACGAATATACCCATTAGAATTGGGCAAGGAGTCAACAATCACATCATCTTCAAATCGGTAATTTCCTGACAAGATTTGATTTTTGACAAATTCACGTTCGAACTCGTACCAATCTGGAATATGACTGAAAATTGTATCTCCATTAACACATTTCAATGAACCATAGACATCCATTTCATATTGAACATTGCAATGCTTACACCAAATTTTGTTTTCAGACGAATCCATTTCATGTTCTGTTAAACAATGTGGGCATTGATACAAAACGCGATGTAAACCCTTTGCACGGTCTTTAAAATCAATCTTTCTCTTAGTATCTTTCTGCCAACGGTATTCATCGTAAACAAAAGCCTTCTCAACTCGATCATTAATGGCTTTTGAATTTAATGATTCTATTTCGCTTTGCGTTACAATCTGCGTCATGTCGGCTTCTAGAGTAACTTTTCTTTTAGTCAAATTCCAAACCGGTTGTGATAAATAATCCCCATGCATATTCAATACTACTACTGGAACCTTCATCAATTTGCAGAGTTTTCCAAGTGAATCAGGATTGATTGCTGTCGTGCCTACAAGGGTGTATCTTGCTTCAGGATAAATTGCAACAATATTCTTATTAACTTTCAATCCGTGTTGAATTTGTCTGACAAGAATAATATCATTAGTAAATTTTCTTTTGCATATTGCTCCTACAGCTCTCAATAATCCCTCTCGTTTAATAAAACCATCTATTGCAACAACATAATTTGCTCGATGAGGAAAAATAGCTGCAGTAGTAACAGAAAAGTCAATAAATGCATGATGTGTACAAAGTAAAATATAGGGTGGTTTTAATCCCTTCATATTGACTTTGTTAACCTTAAGTCTATGAGCCCACACGGTAGGAAAAGCAATCAGCCATGCCAAAAGTGTCAGATACCACGGCTGTTTTTTGGGTTTTGCAAGCATATCAAAACGTTTAATCTCAGTATTTATATCCATAATTTACCTCGTATTATATTTTAATTAAAACAATTAATCCGTTGAAACAGTCACTTGATTTTTACCTCGATGCTTAGAAATATAAAGCGCTTCATCAGCTTTTTTAATACTATTATAAACGTCAACATCTGGTTTAATAATGGTATGAGAAATCCCAAGGCTCGTTTTGATTTTAATAATATTACTCTCAAATTCAAAGTTACTTATTTCTACAATTTTACGAATATTTTCTGCTAATCTAAAAGTATCATCTTCAGATAAATTTATTATAAAAATCAGAAACTCTTCGCCGCCGAAGCGACAAAACAATGCATTATTGGGAAGTAGTTTTTCAACAATTCTTGAGAGAGAAATTAGCACTTGATCTCCAGCGAGATGCCCGTATTGATCATTGACTGCTTTAAAATCATCAATATCAAACATTATAATTGAGAAAGGCGTATTTGTATTATTCGAATCTTTTAAATAAGTCTCAATTTTCATAAAAAATGCTCGTCGGTTTAAAATGTCAGTTAAAGAATCGTGGGAAGCTTCATAATCAAGTTTTGTAATTCTTTCGACATAGCTAGTCATTTCCAAAAAACGAAGTACATATCCCAAATATATTTTATGCTTACTTTCTAGTTTTGTGATTTCCATAACATAATGTTTGTCTTTATGGTTGAAACTAAAAGGTTCAGTGTTTTTTATAGCTTTAATTATATCTTCATCTGTAAATATTTTAATTAGGTTAGTTTGATAACTGATGTTTTTCAAATGAAGACTACCAATACTATCGTTCCACGACACTAAATCATGTTTATCATCAAAAACTAACATCGGATCGGTTGAATCAATAAACATCGATTTATGAGCTGATGGCATCAGAGCCATCATTTCATAATGATACATAGTATAGATGATTCCGTAACCGATAAAGTTTAGAAAATATAAAGTCCAATCAATGCTCGAAGTTGTCGTCGTGAAAAAAGCCGGTATAATCATGAATGTAGCGATAATTCCACACGTTGCCATCGCAATAGCCTGTCTCTTGTGAATTCCTTTAACGGTAATAGCTCGGTGAATATACAACCAGCTAACATAAGCAATCATTACCATATTGTAACTTTGGTGAATATAATATACGACACCTTTATCGAGCTCAAGTATCCAAATCGAATGACTGCTTAAACCTGTATACTCAATCAATCTTGCTCCTGTATAATACCATTCAAGGTTAGTAAAATAAAAAAGTTGAGCAGTAATAAAAACTAAAACTGGGACGATTAAAAACCAAAAATTTTTTTTGAATTTCCATACATAGCTTTTACTAGTAAATCTTTTCGCGATAAACATCCAAGTAACTGCAATAAATGGTATTCCAACATATTGAATGTGGTTGAATAAAATCTTCAATTCAAAAGAATCGGTTGCCAATTCAAGAGCGTATCCGAAGTTATAAAAAACCATGAGCACGAATAAAATAGCAATACCTTTATATCCATGAAAATGACGATGATTAATTATCCCCACAAAAACGATGATGATTGAACTAAAAGCCATCGCGATAGTTAATCCGAATAAGAGCATGTCAAAATCCATAATCACCACTCCCTTTTAACCATTATACCATTAATCTGATGTCAAAAAAGCGATTATAAATTTTTAATGAAAACATCATGTGTTATTAAATATTTATGAACTGTCACCCATTAAAAATTAATTAAACTTATATCTCTGATTAATTCTATTATTTCTTATGAATTACAAAAGAAAAACCGTTTATGCAAATTTAAAATATAAGTTAATCAATAAAATCCTTAGTAAAAAATTCTAAAAATAGAGTATAAAAAAACGCCATTACTGGCGTTAATATTATTTGTTTTCTATTTCATCCAAGTATTCTTCGTAATTACACATTTTATCAAATGTGATCGTTTTCTCAAGAACGATAATTCTATTAGCAACTGTATCTAGTAATTCTTGGTCATGCGAAGTAAATAATATATTCCCTCTAAACCTGCTCATACCTTGATTTAAAGAGGTAATTGATTCCAAATCAAGATGATTAGTTGGATCATCCAACATGATAGCATTCGCTCCTGATAGCATGATTTTAATCAACATACATCTTACTTTTTCGCCACCACTTAAAACTGTAGCAGATTTTAAACTTTCTTCACCTGAAAACAACATTCTACCCAACCAGCCACGAATGAATGTTTCAGATTGCTCCATCCCGGTATATTGACGAACCCAATCAATGAGATTGAAATCTTTTTTAAAATATTTCTGATTTTCTTGAGGGAAAAATGCTGGGGTGATTGTTACTCCCCATTTAAATGTTCCGCTGAATTCAGAATCTTCACCAGCAAGAATTTTAAAAAGAGCCGAAGTAATTAAAGAATTAGATGTTATAAATGCAATTTTTTCATCTTTGCGAACAGTAAAAGTGACATTTTCAAAAACGCCCGCCTTCGATAGTTTTTCAACGGTCAAGATATCATTTCCAGGTTCTCTTAAAGGTTGAAAATCAATAAAGGGATATCTTCTCATCGATGGCTTAATATCATTGAGAACAATTTTATCTAACGCTTTCTTTCTTGAAGTGGCTTGTTTAGCTTTGGATTTATTAGCACTAAATCGACGAATAAAATCCTCTAATTCTTTGATTTTTTGTTCTGATTTCTTGTTTTGATCTTTTGCTTGACGTAAGGCTAATTGACTCGATTCATACCAAAAATCATAATTGCCAGGATACATACTAATACGCCCATACTCAACATCACATATATCAGTGCACACATCATTCAAAAAGTGTCGATCATGACTAACGACTAATACAGTATTTTCAAAATTTAATAGAAAACTTTCTAACCATCGTGCCGAGATTGGATCAAGATTATTGGTTGGTTCATCTAGCAGTAAAACCTCTGGATTTCCAAATAATGCCTGTGCAAGCAATACCTTGACTTTTTGTTTGGGATCAAGATCTCTCATAAACTTATGAAAGTATTGACTGGTTATTCCGAGTCCTGTCAATAAAGTCTCGGCGTTTGCCTCAGCATTCCATCCGTCCAATTCTGCAAACTCACCTTCTAGTTCAGCTAATCGCATTCCAATCGCTTCAGTAAAATCTTCGACACAGTAAAGTTCTTCTTTTTCAAGAATTATTTTTGACAATCTTTCGTGTCCGCTGATAACTGCATCTATAACCTTATAATTATCAAAGGCATTTTGATTTTGTTTTAAAATTGACATTCGACAATTTGGTGCTAGCCAAACCGATCCCGATGAAGGTTCTATTTCTCCTGTCAAAACTTTCAAAAACGTTGTTTTTCCAGCTCCATTTGCGCCGATAATACCATAACAATTACCTTTTGTGAACTCCAAATTAACTTCTGAAAAAAGTTTACGACCCCCAAATGATAACTCAACATTTTGTACTTTTAACATGTAATTAACCTCCTATTATTTTCTTGTTTCAAGATTTAATGATTGAAGCTTTGGTGTGAATATCAGAAAAATAACAAGACCTAAGGTTATAAGACAAGTTAGAATAAAATATAACCATTGATAACCGAACGCTTTAACGAAGTGACCAGTTACGAAGTTGCCAATTCCAATAAATATAGAAAAAACTAAAGTAATAATCAAAATTGCAGTAGTTACATTTTGTACTTTGACAATTGCCAATACATATTTAATATGCACATACAATACTATACCCCATCCCAGTCCTCGAAGAAGCGTTGCCGCAATTATGACAAATAAAGGAACATTCAAAAAATATATTAAGAAACGAACTATGAATGTAATGCTGGCAAAAACAATAAGTTTTTTTTCGGAAAATTGGTTACCTTTCATCGTCATATATCGAAGTGCAATGACTTCAACTAATACAAAAGCTGAGTAAACCCAACCATATCCTACATTTGATAAACCAAGATTTCCGGTGATAAACATACCAAAGAATGAATCACCAATTCTAACCGCTCCAAGAACCAATGTATAAAATACTAAATACTTATAAAAATTTTTGTTTTTTATTAGTGATTTGAAATCTCTTTTAGGGATCTCGATATCTGTTTGATTTTTTACTGAATCAATCGGACGAATCCAAATTGTTATGATGGCAGTCAATGCAAAGAAGAATCCTGCTGTGAGAAACATCACTTCATATCCAAAATATTGTGAAAGATATCCCGCAATTAATGTCGCAATAACATAGGCAATGGAAGCGTATATTCTTATCGATGAATACTCAATACCGTTTTTATTACAAAAAGTTGCAGTGAAGCCATCCTGTATAGAAACATATGGAGAACAAAAAAAAGCAATCAAACCAATAAGAAGTGCTATTAGTTCAAATCCATTAACTCGTGTAACCAGTATAATAATAATTCCTTCGATTATCGTCATTAACTGAAGTACTATGCGACTAATTTTTGCGTCTTTGACAAGATAATTCCAAAGTGGATTAACGAGAATCGTCGTAATGGGTGTAATAGCGAGTAAAATACCAAGTTTATCTTCTGTCAAACCTTTGTGAAGAAAGTATATAGTCATAAAAGGGTAAAAAAAGGCATCTCCAAAAAAACGAATAAAATAGAATAATTTAAATTTTGACGTTTCAGAAAGAATCATTATTTCACCCCCTTAACACGATATGATATTATACAATTTTGATACCTTATTTGCAATCAAATTAAATATAAAAACGCTATCCTATCATCCATCTTCATAAACTACTAAATTTTCTTAAAAATATATCAAAATTATAAAATAATCCGTTCTAGAACTATCAAAAAACATAAAAAACAATTAAATATTGTAAAAAATAAAGAAATGAATTTATACATTTAACGTCTAGATTTAGATGTAAAAAGATAAATTTAACGAATGAAATAAGTAGGAACAAATAAAAGAACAGTATTTAAACTTATCTATAATAAATAATATATGTAAATATTAGTTTAGAAAATATCCATTATAGATATATTTATATTAAACACTAAATATCTATCTTTAGCCATCCATAGCTATAAAAATGTTTATTTAAAATTGACAAAATGAGCCAATTGAATGTATTTTAGCTGGTTGTATTTAAGCATAAAGAACATTTCTGTAGATTATATAACAATATAAGCTATTGTCATTAAACGACGATGATGTAGATGAACTGGGTGGATATATTTCATAATATATAATATCGAAAAGTCAACTAAAGAAACATAACTAAAGAACAAAAATCTATCTGATTTTAGAAAAAATGCTTGGATAAAAAGACAAAGTTAAAATACTTAATATATTTATAAAAACCATAAATAGTAACTTCATGAATAATTCAGGCATTTAAAGTTAAATCAAACTTAATATATTATAAGATTTAGAATGAATTAATCAGATAACAGTAATAAAAGAGAAGCAATTGCAGCATAACTTTGAAAATTAATGAATAATGTATTGAGTAAGAAATATTGAGAGAGAACAAAGTATAATGATTAAGCTGATTATAAATACTCTCGATGGATCGTGTATGGTTTAAACATAAATAACATCATTAAGTAATACATATTTAAGAATAAGATAATCGTACTATCGAAATCATTTAGAAAATTAGAGTATTAATAAAAGAAAAGAAAGAAAATATCAACGATGTGAACATTTAATTAATCAATGATTATATGAATAGAAGAAAAAAAGGAGTAAAAGTAATAAAAAATATAAGGAAAAAATAATATTTGAACGTCTAAAAACGTCTAATTTTAGCGACTAAATGAGTAAAACAATAATTGTATTAATGAAGATTTTTATTATTTGATTTATATTATAATTAATTGACATAAATATATTAGTGCTTTAAAGATTATAAAATATCACTTTTAAAAAAACCACAAATATCTAATTACGGCTAGATTTAGATGTAAAACGATGATAATTAAAACATTAAATATTATAATTTTTTAGTTATATTAATAATAAAAAGTTATTTTTTCCCTCGATATTTATTGAAAATTATCATTGAAGTCGTTGACAATATTCAATATTTCTAAGATTTGTATATTTCTAATAAAATAATCATGTTTTGGATATATTACCATTTTATATCTGCATTAATTAATAATGTAGTTATTTTTCGGAAAAGGCTTATTTTTAGCCATATTCTTAAATTATAATGTTTAAAATTACTTCGTTTTCATCGCGTATTATTTAAAAAAAACTTTTATTAATTGTTTTGTATTTAGATCCATATTAATACTTTCAGATATTATTTTGAATCACTCATCTTAAAATATTGTGCAATTTTTATCGCTCCTAATTTAATATATTCGAATAATTTTTTGATAAATTATCCATTTCTTTATCAATATTATTTTTGTGTTTCAAAATATCTTTTAATACTAAAAATATTTTTATAATGTTTATTATGCTCTCAAATGTCCACCCTTCGCAGTAATCTATTATTTACATGAATTTCGACCAATTTTTATTTTATTTTCTCCTCTTGACAAAGATATTTTGTTTTTCTATTATGTATTATACACGAAGAGAAATTTAAAGGAGTATCTATTATGATTAAACAGATTATCAAACGCGATCAATCACTAGCTCCATTTAGAAAAGAAAAAATAGTACTAGCGATTTTTAAGGCAGCTAGTTCAGTTGGAGGTTCTGATTTTGCGAAATCAGAACAACTCGCAGATGAAGTCTGTTATTTGTGCGAACAAAAATATCCGAACGGTATCGCTGATGTTGAAGGCGTTCAAGATATTGTTGAAAAAGTTCTAATCGAAAATGGTCACGCTAAGACAGCTAAAGCGTTTATTTTATATCGCGAAAAACGTCGTTCATCCCGTGAGGCTAATGCTTTAATAGGTGCTACTATTGATATGTTTACTGAATATCTTAATGATCGGGATTGGCAAATTAACGAGAATGCTAATACTTCTAAATCTATTAATGGTCTTAACAATTATGTTCGTGAAGAATTTACTAAAAATTATTGGTTGCATGAAATATATTCACAAGATGTCAGAGATGCTCATCTTCAAGGAGACATTCATATTCATGATTTAGGATTCTTTGGACCTTATTGTGCAGGTTGGGATCTTAGACAAATTCTTGTCAATGGTTTTGGCGGTGTTATTGGTAAGGTTGAATCAAACCCTCCTAAACATCTTCGTTCATTTCTTGGTCAGATTATTAACTCGACTTTTACAACTCAAGGTGAAACTGCGGGTGCACAGGCTTGGTCGTCTTTTGATACTTATGCCGCTCCTTTCATACGATATGATAAGTTAGAATATAAAGCTGTAAAACAAGCTTTGCAAGAATTTATATTCAATCTAAACGTTCCAACCAGGGTCGGTTTCCAATGCCCTTTCAGTAATTTGACTTTTGACATCATAGCCCCATCAACTCTTAGAGATCAAAACATCTTAATTGGTGGAAGATTAATGCCTGAAACTTATGGTGATTTTCAAGCTGAAATGGATATGCTTAACATGGCGTTTTGTGATGTCATGATGGAGGGTGATGCCAAAGGAAGAGTCTTTACTTTTCCGATACCGACAATTAATGTTACAAAGGATTTTGCATGGGATTCACCTGTGGTTGAAAAATATATGGAAATTACCGCGAAATATGGTATACCTTATTTTTCCAATTATATCAATAGTGATCTTTCTCCTGAAGACGCCTTGTCTATGTGCTGCCGCCTTCGCCTCGACACATCAGAACTACGTAAACGTGGTGGTGGATTGTTTGGCTCTAACCCCTTAACGGGATCTATTGGGGTTGTTACTGTTAACCTTCCTCGCCTTGCTTATCTTTCTAAATCAGAATCGGAATTTTTTACTCGCCTTTGGGCAACTATTAATATCGCCAAAAAAAGTTTAGAGATGAAACGCAAAGTTATTGAAGAACAAACAACTAAAGGTTTATATCCTTATAGTTCCTATTATCTTAAGGATGTAAAACTTAAAAGCGGATCTTATTGGTTCAACCATTTCAATACTATTGGTTTAATCGGAATGAACGAAGCCATTCAAAATTTATTTGGTAAGGATATTAATTTAACATTAAAAGCGGGTCAAGCATTTGCCATAAAAACATTAAATTATATGCGCGATGTCATTAAAGATATTCAAGAAGAGACCGGTAACTATTATAACTTGGAAGCTACACCGGCGGAAGGAACGTCTTACCGACTTGCTAAACAAGATAGAGAACGTTTCCCCGACATTATTTGCTCGGGAGATAAAGTTCCTTATTATACTAATTCTTCACAACTACCAGTTGGCTTCACAGATGATATATTTGAAACTCTCGATCTTCAAGATGAACTTCAATCTCTTTATACCGGCGGAACAGTTCTTCATTTATATTTAGGTGAACGTGTAAAAGATACTCAAACAACAAAAGAATTGATTCGCAAAGTTTTTACTAAGTACAAATTACCTTATATATCTATCACTCCAACTTTTTCAGTATGTAACGAACATGGATATATTTCGGGAGAACACTTTAAGTGTCCAACATGTGGTAAGCCGGCTGAAGTATATACCCGTGTCGTTGGTTATCTACGCCCAGTACAAAATTTTAATAAAGGCAAAAAAGCTGAATATATTGACCGTGTTAAATATGTTATCCGAGACGAGGAAATTGACCTAGGAGTTTCAGAAGCATGATTTTTTCGGGAATCGTTAAGTCTTCACTAATTGATTACCCAGGAAAAATTTCTACAGTTCTATTTGTTCCAGGATGTAATTACAACTGCTTCTACTGCCATAATAGATCCCTTATTGAAGATTTGAATGTCATACTTGATATTGATGAACTGAATGAATTTCTAGTTAAAAGACAAGGTATGATTGATGCGATTGTTGTTTCAGGTGGTGAACCTACACTTCACGATGATTTAATTGAATTTTTTAAATCGATGAAAATGTTGGGATATCTTACCAAAATTGATACGAATGGATCCAATCCTCATTTAGTAAAAGCATTACTTAAATCTAATCTACTCGATTATGTAGCCATAGATTACAAATCTCCATCTAATCGATATCAAGAAATTTGCGGAGAACATGCATCATCAGAAATTGTTTTGGAAACGATTCAAGTGCTTCTAGATGCGAAAATTGATTTTGAAGTAAGAACAACCGTGATTCCTCAACTTTCTCTCGACGATTTGATTACAATGGCGAAAGAATTGCCTAATGTTCCTCGTTATGTATTAAATCCTTATCGCAAACCCTTAAGATATTTAGAAAAGCATACTCCTCTAATCAATGAACCACCCTATTCAGAAAAACAGATTGCTGAATTTGCGGAATTTTTGAAGCTATATCAAAGTAATGTTGTCTTAATGTTCTAACTGGATGCCTTACGGCATTCTTTTTTTTACTTTGTATTACCTAAAAATAAGATTTATGATACTATATTCATGATAAAGAAAGGTGGCGCACTTCTGTGAAAAAACTGAATCAAGTTTTTTTTATTTTTTTCATCTTTTTAATGATGTCGGGATGTACTTTGACTTTTTCTACTTCAAGTGTTTCGACAACTACTTTGACTGATGAAAGACATCTAACCATTGAGTCCGAATACTCTCTCCTGATTTCGAGTTTACCTTCTGCGCTTACACAAGATGTAACGCTTCCAACTCCATCTGTTTTAGACATGTCACTCACATATCTGGTTGATGGTATTGTTTTACAGAACCGACAACTCAAATATGAAAAACTTGCCTTTGATAAAGAGATTCAATTAACCTTACGATTTGAATATAAGGGCGTCATCATAGATAAAATTTTTATTGTCATTCAACTACGTGATGAAATTCTCTATAATGAAGCTCAAGTTGATCTATTTTTCGATGATGTTTATTCTCAACTTCTCACAGTTTTTCCTGTCACTATTTCAAGTGATTTTAATCTGCCAATATTATCAATTGCTGGTGTTTCAATAAATTACTCAGTTGATCATTCTCGTATATATAATAGTCGGTTTATTTTTACATTCCCACTTGTTCGACAAACAGTCAATTTCACAGCTCGCATTACTTACAAATCAATTACTCGTGATTATAATATTCCTGTTACTATGAATGCAATAAATGAGTTACCACAAATTCCTGAAATTCATATAACAACCCTCAATAATGAGTCGGTTACCTCAAAAGATTATTATGTTCCCGGAAGTTTGTCTTTGAAAGTTTTTGACCAAAATTTGGTTTCAACCACTTTAATAGAGAATGCTTCGATGCAGATAAGAGTTCGCGGTAATTCAACTGCATTTATGCCTAAAAAACCTTATAAAATTAAGTTTGAGGTAAAGACTTCGATGTTATCAGAGTATGCTCAAAAGGATTGGGTTTTGCTTGCTAATTATACCGATCACACATTAATTAGAAATTACCTTGCTTATAATATGGCCAAAAACATGGGTATGGAATATACTCCCTCTGCCCAATTTGTTGATGTGTATATGAATCAAGAATATCTTGGTAATTACATGTTAACTGATCAAATCGAAGTATCGCCGAATCGCATTAATATCGAAGAAGATTCTAGCGACATTGATACTGGGTACCTTATTGAATTGGATCAACGTCTTTGGGATTACAATGATAAAACCGAAAACTACTTCTTTTTATACAATATATATTTCGTTATAAAATCACCCTCTCGAGATTCCATTAATTATTCTCAAGATCAATACAACTACATTGAAAATTATATAAATACTTTATATTTAACCCTCCATTCGCAACTCGATTATTCGCATTTAATTGACGAAGCATCTTTCATCGATTGGTTTATTGTTCAAGAAGTATTCAAAAATGTTGACTCAGGTTATTCAAGTGTTTTCTTTTACAAGCCTAAAGGCGAAAAACTAAAAATGGGTCCCATTTGGGATTTTGATTTATCAGCTGGAAATCCAGGCCATCTTCAATATGATTTGCGTATTCCTGAAGGTTGGTATACTTCACTTGAATTTAAAAACATTTTTTTCCATTATCTGATGAAATATCCCTCTTTCCGCGCAAATTTGAAAGCTCGGTGGAACGAGATTTATGAATCGAATATTCTTTCGCTTCTTGATCAAATATATCCAACTTCCGATTCTATTGCTAAATCACGATACCTCAACTTTAATAAGTGGGATATTATTGGTAAAAACTGGGATTGGTATACCGCCCAAGAGGTCTATGATGCAAAAACATATGAAGACCAAATGTGGTTTTTATATTATTACCTTGATACAAGAATTCATTGGCTAAATAATGAAATACAAAAATTCTAAAAAATAAAAAAAGCAGACATAGTCTGCCTTGATTGATTAGTGGTGGAGGGGGACGGTTTCGAACCGCCGAACCCATAGGGAGCAGATTTACAGTCTGCCGCGTTTAGCCACTTCGCTACCCCTCCAAATGCCTTATTTAATCGGCTATTACATTATATCAAATCAAATTATAGAATGCAAGCCATAAATTTCCATTTTTCCAGAACGGAAATTTAGTTTATAAATCATCTTTCGCCGAAAAAACAACTATGATATAATGAAGCCAATCTTGACTCTATGGAGGTAATCATATGAGAATTGCATTAATCGCTCATGATAAGATGAAACCCGAAATGATTGCTTTTGCAATTGCCCATAAAGGCGTTCTCGAAAAGCACGAGCTTTTCGCTACCGGAACAACCGGACAGAGAATTATTGAAGCGACAGGCCTTACCGTTAGATGTTTTCGTTCAGGTCCGTTGGGAGGAGATCAAGAAATTGGTGCGCGTGTAGCAAACGGAAAAATTGATTTAATTTTCTTCTTTCGCGATCCCTTAACGGCACAGCCTCATGAACCAGATGTTTCTGCTTTACTTCGACTCAGTGATGTTTATAAAATTCCACTTGCGACGAATTCATCAACTGGGGAATTATTAATCAAAGGTCTCTATTAATAAGCCTTATTGGAAGGCTTATTTTTTTGGTGAATGAATAATCAAAGGTACAATCATTTCTTCTTTAAGTAAACCAGCATGTTGCCCTCTCATTACAAAATCGTTATTGACAGTACTTAAAATATAATGATCAATCGCTATAGCAACATAATCACCCAGAAAATCTCGCAAACGAGGATGTTCTTTACCATTTCCAAATAACCCCATTTTTAGAAGATCTTCTGTTTTATAAAGATTAAAATATTGACGAAATTGAGAATTAAATGCGTTCTCGAATACTTCATGCATCGAGTCTTTGACATAAAATACAGATGCGCGAGATTCATTAGAAGGTAGACGCTTTAAAGTATCAATAATTAACGGATAATTTGTCAATTGTATTGTTTCAACGTCAACTTGTCCGTGGTCGGCAATCACAATCACCAAAGTGTCGTCTTCAATTGACGCTATCAGATTGGCATATCCTTCTTCAACGGACATTATCATGTCATGTACTGGTTTTGAATACGGTCCATATTCATGCATTAATGAATCAACCTTATCCCAGTAAGCATAAACAAAATGTTTGCCATCCGCTTGGATGGTATTTTTAATTGTCTCACAAATTTTAGCAAAAGTAGTATGTTCTGGTGTCCTAAATGCAGGAAAAATCTCATGTGTATGAATATGTGGACTTACCGCGGTAATTTGTTGATAAATATTTAAATAGGGTACATATCTTTCTGCGACTAAATAGTCATAAGATTTTAAAGAGTAATAGTCCCGATTTAAAAAGAATATGACTGACGCATCCTCTTCAGAAATATATTGATGCCACCCTAACCATCCGGTTTCCAAAGGGGTTTTCCCCGATAGAACCGAAGTTGTTGCCGCAACTGTTGTTGAAGGAAATACCGAAGTTAAAGTTGAAGCCATATTTTGATAAAGTTTTGATGAGGATGACAAATGTTTTATTATTGCATCTTCTCCGAGTCCATCGACAAGAATCAAGACTATATTTCGGTAATTTTTCGAAAGGTGGCTATCTAAGAGAGGTAATGTCGGATGGCTAATTTTAACACCATAATGATTCAAAATGGATGTAGAAACATTAAGAATTGATTTTTTATAATCAGGAAAAACAATTGGTTTCATAAAATCACCCAAATTGATTATACCAAAACCTTTTCGGGTTCGGCAATAATTGAGCGAATTTTAGGTTGAAATCTAACTTTGGTATAGAAATACCAACCAACAAACACAATAATAATATTACTTATTAGCATAGCATACCACACACCCAGTGGACCTAAATCGGTTAAATACATAAAAGCTAATACTAAAGGTATACGAATAATCCACAACCTTGTGAGTGCCATATAAAGTGAGTATTTTGTTTCTCCGCTTCCCTGAAATGTCGATAAAAATGTTTGAAATATTCCCATTAAAGGTAGTCCCAAATGAAGAAATAAAGTATACTCAGCTGCATATTCAACTGTAACAGGATCTGGATTAAATAATGTGACAAGCGTCATACGAAATGGAACAATCAGTAATGCGCCAATAGTCATCATCGAAACAACTAGAGTCATACACGTTCGAAACGCTTCTTTTGCTCTAGGAATGTTGTTTGCGCCAATATTTTGAGCAATATAAATAGCTAATATGGAAGAAACTGCAGATACAGGAAACATGACTAGAGAATTTATTCTATTTCCGACATAATATGCGGCAGAAACGGCGGGGCCATAGGCTAATATGAATGTATTAAGAATGACGAATCCAAATGCTTGAATCGCCTGCCCCATTGAAGCTGGTATGGCTACTTTCATCAGGTGTCGCATGATATTTAAATCAAAAGCATCTTTATTTAAACTGATTTTGATTCCGTTCTTAGGTTTAATAAAGAAATACATAATCATTGGTAACATTGATATATTCCCAATCACGGTTGCAAGCGCAGCGCCGAACACGCCCATATTTAAAATTGAAACCATCCACCAAGTAAAAACGATATTAATGATGATTGATATCGCACTGATTGCAACTGGTGTCACAGTGTCACCTGAAGCTTGTCTAACCGCTTGAAATCCGTAAGAGAGAAATAGAAATGGCATTTCAAAACTACGAGTACGAAGATAAACAATCGAATAATCGAGCGTTAATCCTTGTGCACCCATCAATCTCATCAAAATAGGCGTAGCAATATATAAAATGATATTAAACAATATTCCCAGAGAAAGTGACATAATAACTACATTTGAAGCATATTTTTTTGAGCCAACAGGATCTTTTCGTCCTACATATTGACCAATCAATGCATTGCCCGCTACACTGAGACCAACACCAAGTGAAATAAAGATGAAGTACACAGACCATGTGATTCCTACGGCACTTTGCATGAACGTTGCAAGTGCTGTTCCACCATCATCAACCCCAGGTACTTGACCAAGAAAAAAACCATCTACAACATCATGGAGAGTCTTTAATATGTTAACTAGAAACACAGGAATTGCTAGGGATAGCATTCCTTTCCAAATAGGTTTTTGATATAAAATCATTTCAGTTTTCTTTTCAAGGTTTTGCGCCAAGTAAATAACCTTCTTTCAAATAGAAAAGCGCACTTGTTAGGTGCGCATTTCGAATTGCTGGCCACAGTAATGGTGCCGAAAGCAGGACTTGAACCCGCAACCTACTGATTACAAGTCAGTTGCTCTACCAGTTGAGCTATTTCGGCATGGTGGAGGTTGACGGGATCGAACCGCCGACCCTCTGCTTGTAAGGCAGATGCTCTCCCGGCTGAGCTAAACCTCCATATGGTGACTCGTACGGGATTCGAACCCGTGAATGCATGCGTGAAAGGCATGTGAGTTAACCGTTTCTCCAACGAGCCCTGTTGACCTTCATTTTTCATTAGCACTACAATTTTACTATTCATTAAAATGAAAGTCAAGCAAAAGTTTTTAGAACGCAATCATTGAGAAAAAACCAAAAAATTCGAGAAGGAAATCAAACAAGAATATCCTTAAAAGAATTGAAATTCCTAATTGGATAATTGCGCCTAAAATAGCACCATAGAGTGCATATTTTCCATCTTTGATTCGATCAAATCGCCAAACTAAATACAATACCAATCCAGCTATAGGTATAAAAAAGCCAAATAATCCCCATAGTGGGTTAGCAGTGTCTTTGTTTCCCATATTAATTCCCCATTTTTACAAGCCTTCTTTATCCTTGATTGCATAATAATAAATTGATGCAACAGTTCCATAAGGTGAATATTTACTTTTTAATCTCTGATAACGAATTTTACTAAAGGTTTTATATCCATGGACTTTCATGACAGCTTTTTTAAGTGCTAAGTCATCATAAGCAAAAATATCTAATCGCCCTAAAGAAAAGATCGCCAACATTTCTGCGGTCCAACGACCAACGCCTTTGACTGTGATTAATCGTTGTATAACTTCTTCATCAGTCAAAGATTCAAAATCGTCGATAATCAATTCGTTATTCAATACTTTGTTAGAAAGTTCTTTAATATATCGGATTTTTGGATATGATAAACCCGCCTCTCGTAGTTCTTCATCGCTGATGGATAGAATATTAAGCGGATTAAAAGATCCAACTTTTTTAATAACTCGAGATTCAATCGTTTGAGCAGCTTTTAGAGATAATTGTTGCGAGATAATACTTGAGACAATTGTCTCGAAAATATTAGGGTTACGATTTACTTCAATATAACCATATAAATTAATATAATACTCAAGTTTTGAATCAACTTTTTTTAAATGGTCAAGGGCTTTTTGATTATATTCAATGATTGGCATATTAAAGGACTCCGAAAAAGGATAGGCATATGACAAATGCATTTATATTTTAACATAAAATGATACATTTTATATCAAAAAACGACCATTATTTATGGTCGTAATTCTATTCTATTGCTAGCCTATTTCTTCGAATCAATTCATGTACGGAAAACGAAGCAACATCTTCAGCAAATTTACCAGGTCCAAATCCCGCGTCATAGCCTAATTCTTTTGCAAGTTCATGTGTTATTCGCGCGCCACCCACAATCAAAATCACTTTCTCTCTCATTCCTTCAGCTTCAAGTAATTCGACCAACTCAATCAAGTTTTTTAAATGAATATCTTTTTGCGTTACGGTTTGACTAACAAGTAAAACGTCAGCCTTAACTTCCTTTGCTTTGCGAATAAACTCTTCATTTTGAACTTGACTTCCCATGTTATAAGTTTGAATATGTTTATATCTTTCTAATCCGTAATGTCCTGCATAACCTTTCATATTCATTATTGCATCAATACCTACAGTATGTGCATCTGTACCTGTAGAAGCGCCGACAAAAATAATATTTCTTCCAATTTTCTCCTCGATCATAGTCTCTATCTCTTCTTTCGAATAGGTAGGAGAATCGATGGTTTTGACTGTTATGGAATTTGGCTCAATTGAGTGAGGTGTAGATCCATATACTACAAAAAAAGTATATTCATTTCCAATCGATTCTGAATGAACAATCGAAGGATCATTTAAACCCATTTTTTTAGCTAATTCTTTCGCTGCTTCAGTAGCGATTGGGCCATAATTAATAGGAAGAGTAAAGCTTAGTTGGACTTTTCCATCATTCAAAGTATCCCCATAGGGTTTAATCAACATATTCATCCTCCTGTAAACGAATTAATACCGGATTAAAATAATTAGAATTCTTTATGAAAACACCTTCTAAACCTTTTCCACCGTTAAAAGATCGTTTAATATCAGCAAATACTCCTTCTTCCAACGCCTTAAATAAAGTTTGTTTTAGTATTTTATTTAGCAATTCATGCGCGTCATCCAAAACCCTCTGTGCTCTCAATTGAATGATTCCATTATCTTTAAATCTCATTTCTTCATATATGGATTTCATCGTCTTTTGAACCATTAGTGCATTCTGAATTGCTAGAAATCGATCTTGCATAAAAGGTGTATGAATAGCTTCGGTCATCATTCCTAACAGATGAATCGATTGATTTGTCATAGTCGTGACGACGTTAAACAAAGTATTTTGTTGATAAGCGCGAAAAATATTACCAGAAATATGTTTTGTTGGTGGCATGTATTTTAACGGTGAATCTGGAAAAATTTCTCTAGTTAATTCTGCCTGTGCTAGCTCATAAAGGAACCCGTTTTCGATATTTGGATCTATTTCAAATGCATGTCCTAAACCCATCAGTCGTTTTGAGAGCCGAGCTTTTGAAGCGAATTGCTCATTAATAAATTGTGATGCTAATACTGTGTGAGCTTGCTCAACTGCATCAGATGTAGTTAGATAATTGTCCTCTCCAGTGTTAATTATTATTCCTGCGTAAGCGTTAATTAATCTAGAAAAATACTGATCGACAAAGGTTCTTTGCATGTTAATATCTCTGAAAATGATCCCATACATACTATCATTCAAAAGTATGTCAAGTCGCTCGAAAGCGCCCATTATAGCGATTTCCGGCATGCATAGACCTGAAGCATAATTTACAAGTTTAATGTATCTGTTTTCTTCAGAGGATACTTTATCAAGTGCCTCTCGCATGATTCTAAAATTCGCTTGTGTTGCATAAGTTCCGCCAAACCCTTCAGTTGTTATTCCATAAGGAACATAATCTAGCAATGATTGACCAGTGGTCCTAATAACCGCAATTATATCTGCTCCAGCTTTTGCGGCTGCTGTCGCTTGGATGATATCTTCATGGATGTTTCCTGTTGCTACAATAACATATATTTCTGTATTCTTTCCGGGGTATTTTGATTGTAATTCATGTCGTCTCTTCCTTGTTTCAATCATTCTGTTTATTCCATTATCAACATAAGGCTTAAGTATTACATCGGCCTCAGATTGGTTTATTAGCGGATAATGAATTAAGGTTTTGCTTGAATTAACATATTCTTTTACAAAATCATCTAATGTCAATCCGGTTGATTTTAATGCGCTGGCTAAATAGATGCTAATTCCCAAAGATAAGTCTCCTGATTTAACAACGTCATCCACCATCAAATTACAAATGGGAACTTCAAAAGCATCTATTCCATCAATCCCCATCATTCGTAATACAGATCGTTCAATCGTTACCGTTGTATGTTTGTTAATAAAAGATTGAACATTATCTGCAATCGAAGCTGCCATTTGTCGACATTCAACGATTTTTGAATTATTTAAATTAAGTTTATTCATGTCTTTCCTCACTTTCATGCATGACATTGATGATTGGTAAATCTGTTATATTAATTAGTTTTTGTCGAAATTCTAGTTCATCAAAACAATATCCGGAAGGTGAAAATGGATTATATGCTATTCCAATCAAATTAATGGTGTTAAGAACATAGATTTTTGTTTGCATTTGTAACAACTGAGAGAAGATAAGATCAGGAAGAACAATATGCGTCGGACTTTTAAGGATGATACTAGGAAGCTTTGATTTTCTCCTCCTTATGTACTCTTTTGCAAACATTTGACTTAATGATCCGGGCAAATATATAAAGCGAGTTTCATTATTAATTGATTCAAAAATCATATCCATATTTGTAATGGCTGAATCTATCATAAGATCTATTGTATTTCCTGATTCCATAATTAAAGTGACATTATCTTTGGCTTCAAGATAATCATATTCTTTTGATATTCTCGGTAAGCCAAATTGACGAATTGTTAAATCTGCAGATTTAATAACATCATCAATATTTGGAGATAAAACTGCGCCAACAGCAAAAAGACATGCATCTGTCACTTTACTTAGGGTTTTCCTTGAAAAAGCTCCATCAATGAGAATTTTATAAATATTCATAGACTTAAGAAGCTCAATAAGTCTGGTCATTGCTTTTATAGTAGATGGTCCGCCAATTAAACAGTATCCAGCTAGTGTGATATGAATAATCTTTATAGTTCCTAATGATGTTTGAATATCCGTATCTGCTATGATTGAAAATTGCGCCTCGCAAACCTTTAAACATTCTTCAGCAGTTGCAACTATCATACCTGGATGAACAAAAATTCGAGGCTTAGGAAGCAGACTAATATTATCTAAAACTTCACCATCTAAACCTATCGATGTTATTGCTAAAACTCTATTCATATAATTTTCGACGATTGCATTAAGCACCGTTGTTTTTCCGGCGTTTTTTGCATTACCAACGATACTTACAACCTCGTAATTCTCAATCATTCGCTCTAGTGTTTTGATGATCGTTCTCTCCTAATAAGATTTTTAGGCTCTATCGAAATTTGATCCCCTTTTAACAAAGCACTAACACCCTCAGACTTGCTTGTCAAACAATCTTCACAACGACAGTCATTTTCATAGTGTTTTGGTTCGCTATATGTAGTGATGACACCCTCATAGTTTCTTAATATAGTCTTTGAAGGAGATTGTGATACCACATAATTTGGCATAACTGGAATTTTTCCTCCCCCTCCTGGTGCATCAACGACAAATGTAGGAACACAAAAACCACTTATGTGCCCTCTTAGTCCTTCAATAATTTCAATTCCTTTACTAATTGGAGTCCGAAAATGTTCAATTCCTACAGATAAATCGCATTGATATAAATAATATGGCCTTACTCTTAATTCTACTAATCCTGTCACCAATCGCTTCATGATATTGACGCAATCATTGATTCCCCGTAATAAAACACTTTGATTACCAAGGGGTATTCCAGCATCGGCCATTTTCGACAAAGCATTCTTGCTTTCTTTTGTAAATTCATCATAGTGATTGAAGTGTGTATTCACCCAAATAGGATGATATTTTTTTAACATATTGACTAAATCATCTGTAATCCTTTGTGGCATGACAACCGGAACTCTTGTTCCTAAACGGATAACCTCAACATGATCAATCGATCTGAGTTCAGAAATAATTGCTTCTAGACGATTGTCGCTCATAAGTAAAGCATCACCGCCAGATAATAATACATCTCTAATCTCCGGTGTTTTTCGAATATATTCTATTCCTTGTTTAATTCGAACGGAACTTAAATCTGAATCGGTTTGCCCCGCAAAACGTCTACGTGTACAATGTCGACAATACATACTGCACATGTCCGTAATTAAAAACAATACTCGATCGGGGTATCGGTGTGTCAAGCCGGGAACAGGTGAATCTTTATCTTCATCAAGCGGGTCTAGAAGATCATCTTTACTAATTGAAATCTCTGATATTGAAGGAATCGCTTGCTTGCGAATCGGACACTCAGGATTATTCGGATCCATCAAGGATAAATAATAGGGTGTAATTGCCATTCTAAATTTTGATAGAACACTAGCTATCTGAACTTCTTCATTAATCGTCAAATTAATAAATTTTTTTAATTGATCAATTGAAGTTATTCGATTTTTAACTTGCCAATGCCAATCATTCCAATCATGATCAGAGATATTTGGAAAATATTTTGCTTTTCTTTCTAGATAAGCATCATTGAGTTTTAACATGGTAATCCCTCGATCCATATCTTTTTTTAAATAAATCATACAAAATTTTTGACTCGCGCAATAAATTCAATGTCAATTGATCATGGTTTTTAGTATACCCGTTACCAATCATCATCGTCGCTTCGCTCTTGATACCTTCCGCTCCTAAAGCGGCCTTAGAGAAAGAAGTTGCCATCCCAAAGAAATAAACGATTCCATTATCTTTTGTGGGAAGAATAGAGGCCATTTCTGTGTTTGGGACATTTACTACGTTAATTGTTACATCCATTTTTCTACCTTCACTTGCGTTAAGGACCAAATCATATACATTCATAGGAATTCTTGCATCAGCAATAATAATCTCGTCACATACTGACAAACTCTTAAGGTCTTCTAATTCCGATATATCGTAAATTAAGCCATAAACATGGCCGTGTATTCCGACTGACTTTCTAGCTTGATAAGCACAAAGTAATCCGCTTTTACCTCCAGCCCCAATAATTAAAACATCGTTACCAGGTTGTACTAGTTTTTCAACTTGTGCAGGTGCTCCTGCGACATCAAGTGCGGACAACACTATGTCTGCAGGTAAATCGTTAGGTATTTTTGCATATATTCCACTTTGAAATAAGATTGCTTGCCCAATAATATCCACTTGGTCCTTGTCTAAATGAAGTTTAATGATTTGATCGATCTTTAATGGGGTTAACGACAAAGATACTAACGTAACAATTTTGTCTCCTTTTTTCAAATCAACCTGAAGATCTGATCCTATTTCACTAACCGTTCCCAACAACATACCTCCGCTGCCGGTTATGGGATTTTGCATTTTACCTCGTTTTGATACAATTGAAATAATCATTTCTTTAATTTTAACTTCATCGTTGTCACACGATGATTTAATCTGAGCAAACGAAGCGGAGTCAATATTAAGAGTTAATACATCTATTAATATCTCGTTTTTTTGACATATCATTGTATTGTCTAATTGATCTGATGATTGTGGTAAAGCCCCATTTGGAGCTATTACCCGATGTGTTCCGAATGGACAAATCTTTTTCATATAATCTCCAATCCAAGTATTTTTCTTGCTTCACGCGGTGTAGCAATCAATCGATTGTAATTTTGACTTATTCTTACAATTTTCTGTACCAATTCTTGATTTGATTTGGCAAGAATACCTTTTTCAATATACAAATTGTCTTCTAGTCCAACACGCACATGACCCCCATGTATGATAGCTTGCTCAGCTAATGAAAATTCATACTTGCCAATACCTGCGACGCTGTAAGTTGCGTCTTTTGGTATAGAATCTTTCATAAATATAAAATCTCGATTCTCTCCGCTCATTCCACCATTTACGCCCAAAACAAAACTAAAATGAAGTGGATAATGTAAAAATCCTCGTTTAACAAGTCTTAAAACGGTATCAACATGCCCTTTTTCAAAGCATTCCAATTCCTTATAAATATTCTTAGATTCAATTATGTTTCCCATATAGATAATATCGTTCTCGGTATTGATAAAAACTTCATCTACTCCAAAATTAAGCGAACCGCAATCTAAAGTTGCCATTTCGGGATTTAAATATATGGGTGTTAAGCGTTCGTCTCTCGTCATCCCGATTGCTCCGCCGGTTGTGACTTGAATAATTACATCGGGACATTTGGATTTTATCGCTTTAATCAATTCTGAAAAACGCTCTAATCGATGTGTGGGTGTCCCATCATCTTCTCTAGCGTGCAAATGGATGATGCTTGCTCCGGCTAAATATGCACCATATGCAGATTCTGCAACTTCATCAATCGTGTAAGGAACGGCTTGATTTTGTTGTTTGGTTACTTCTGCGCCTGTTATTGCGCAAGTAATTATTAATTTTTCCATTAAAACCTCTGCAATTCTTTTGGGACAATGCACGTACCGCTTGCGCTAGCCACTAATTTTTTTTCATCTAAAAATCGCGCTGCAGATGGTGCGATATGAGGTTCTGCCTCAATAACCTTATAACAGGCGAAAGTCATTTTTCTTGAAGTATTTCCGGTTGATATAATTGAGGCAGTGACTTCTAAAAAATCACCCGCATAAACCGGAGCGACGAAGTCAACTTGATCATAGGCTCGAAAGAGGCCTTCATCTCCATCATTTTTTATTAATAATTCAGTTGCAGCATCACCGAATAACGCTAAAATCCTAGCGCCGTCTACGAGATTTCCTCCATAATGGGCATCTGAAGATGACATTCTAACTCTTAATATTACATTCATGATACTATCCCTTTCATTGGTATGACATTATTAATAATTAATTTTGCTTCTGTGGCTAATATCACTTGCTCAATTGTGTAATCCGAGTTAACTTCAAGTAAATGCAATCCGTCATTTCTAATTTCCATGACAGCCATTTCCGTTATAATCATATTAACTTGTTTATAAGCCGTCAGTGGAAGGGTACATTTATTTAAAATTTTTGGTATTCCTTTGTTTGTATGTGTCATAGCAATAATTACTTTTTTTGCTCCTACAACCAAATCCATTGCCCCACCCATTCCCGGAACTTTTTTTCCTGGAATAATCCAAGAGGCTAAACTTCCTTCGCAATCAACCTCTAAAGCCCCTAAAACAGTCACATCCACATGCCCTCCCCTGATGATAGCAAATGACATTGCTGAATCAAAAAAAGAGCCTCCAGGAAGAATTGTTGCACAATTACCTCCAGCATTGACTGTTTCTGTTGTAATATCTGATAACGGCCCAATACCTATGATGCCATTTTCGCATTGAAGAGTCACATTTATATTATGATCAATATAATCAGCGACCATCGTTGGAATTCCAATGCCTAAATTGACTAAATCTCCTTGATGAAGTTCCATAGCAATTCTTTTGGCAATAATAATTTTTTCATCCATGATTATTGATCCTCCCTTAAAATATAGTCGATAAGAGGATGTGGTGTAATTACCGTTTCTGGATCGAGCATTCTAACCACATGAGATACCTCGGCAATCGACAAATCAGCAGCCATGGCAATCAGAGGATTGAAATTTCGCATAGTTTCTCGATATCGTAAATTACCGAATTCATCAGCGATAGCACCCCCAATTAAAGCTAAATCCGCCTTTAATGGTTCTTCAAGTAAATACTCAATTCCAGCAATTTGAATGATTTGTTTTCCCTTCGCAACAACAGTATTTATTCCTGTTGGTGTTAAAATTCCTCCCAGACCAGCTCCAGCAGCGCGAATACGTTCCGCTAAAGTTCCTTGAGGAACTAATTCTACTTCTAATTTCTCTTGTTGCATTAATACTCCAACAGAGGGATTGGTGCCTATATGTGATGCAATCAGTTTGGATACTCTTCCTGAACTTATTAATTTTCCTACACCTTTATTATCATACCCGCCATCATTACATATAATCGTTAAATTTGTAACTCCACTCTCCAAAACAGCATCAATGAGTTTTTCGGGACTACCATTCGTTAAAAACCCACCAACCATGATTGACATATTGTTTTTTAACAATTTGATAAATTCATTTCTATTAATGAAAGATTTCATAAATAATCCCCTAATTTGGGTGGCATTAGTTGTGCTTCTCCAACAATAACTGTTTCATTATTTTGATTTTTAGCAACACAATCAAAGATTACACGATTTTTTTCAAAGATCACTTCCCGAACTGTAACTGATGCTGTAATAATATCGTTAATATACACGGGCTTGGTAAATTTTAATGTTTGGTGAGTATAAATGGTTCCAATTCCGGGCATAATGGTTCCAAAGATAGATGAAAACAATCCTCCTACCAACATTCCGTGAACAATTCTTGTCTTGAACATCGTTGTTTTCGCATAGTCTTCATCAATATGAACCGGATTAGCATCACCCGAAACTTTAGCATATCCCAAAACATCTTCTTCAAAAAATTGTTTTGTGAGTGTTGCTGAATCGCCCACGTGTAAATCTTCAATTTTGTATTGTTTCATCTAAATTCCTCCTGTTTTTAAAAAATAAAAGCCGTTATGATTTAACATAACAGCTCTCCATAACATATGGCAGTGTTTGAACGCTTGTTCACGCACCAAGCAATCGAGTGATGAACCATTCGATCCTTTCGGCATTGCATACCTTCTTTCGTCGTCTCTGAAGTTCATTTCATTAACACCGACGAAATACCCCTACAATGCGCCTCTGTATATTCGATTACCCTCATTTTAACCGATAATGAAAGCGTTGTCAACCCCCATTAAGAGGGAGTTGTTCGATATCAAAAAAGACCAACATATCGCAACATATTTAAAACTCCAATACAATAGGACAATGATCACTGCCCTCGATTTGATCAAGAATTATTATGTCTTTTAATTGCTCTTTTATGCGCTCCGAAAGTATGAAATAATCAATCCGCCAACCCGCATTATTTTTTCTAGCGTTAAACATATAACTCCACCAAGTATACTGTATTTTGTCTGGATATCTATGCCGAAACATATCGACAAAACCACAGTCTAATAATTTCTGAAATTCTGTTCTTTCTTCAATTGAATAGCCGGCATTTCGCTCATTTGATTTGGGGTTTTTAAGATCCATTGCCTTATGAGCAACATTAAGATCCCCACAATAAATGACTGGTTTTTGAAGATCCAATGAGGAAAGATAGTTCCGCACATCGTTCTCAAACTGTAATCGATAATCAAGTCGCGCTAAGTGTTCCTGTGAATTAGGAACATAAGCTGTAACAAAATAATAATCATCGTATTCCAACGTAATAATTCTTCCTTCGTCATTGTATTTCTCATCATTTATTCCGTATTGCACCTTAATCGGGCGGTGTTTTGTATAAACCAAAGTCCCTGAATATCCTTTTTTTATAGCGGAATTCCAAAATTCATAATATCCGTCAAAAGCAAAATCTTTTTGCTCTTCTTGCATTTTCGTCTCTTGAATAGCAAATATATCGGCATTAACCGAATCAAAAAAATCTTTAAAACCTTTATTCATACAAGCCCTAAGACCATTTACATTCCATGTCACAAATCGCATACATGTTTCCTCCTAATCGTGTGACTTCATTTTAACGTTCTTTAAAAAACATGCCAACCTAAATAAAAATCGGTCATCTGTGAGATGGCCGATTAATTAAGATATTATTATTGTTTTTTAAATTCTATTTTATCACTCAAATAATTTGCAAATTCCAAGAGAAGATTGACTACGATTCCTACGATAGCTGCAAAAGCAATTGCTGGAAAATTAGCTCCGAACATGGGAATCATTCCGTTTGGGAATCCATAAGTGCCACCGATACCAACGACTAGAATCAAAGCAATAACTCCAATATTTTTTGCATTGAATAAATCGACTTTCTTTTCAATCAGGATAGCAATGCCTTGAGCACCGATTACACCAAATAGGTATATACTCGCTCCACCAATAACTGCTCCTGGGATAGTGCCAATAATATTCGCTAACGGAGAGAAGAATGCAAGCATCATTGTTATAACCGCAGCTGCACCCAATACCCATACAGAGAAGTTTTTCGTTATAGCCATCGTTGAAATGTTTTCTCCATAGTTTGTTCCAGCCGGACCACCGACCAAGGCGCTGACAACGTCGCCAACACCATCACCAATTAAATTAAGACCCAGTTTATCTTTTATTTTATACTCCGGAACACCTTTCTTTTTTGCGAGATCATTAACATAAAGATCTAGCTGATAGAGGTGAGCCGTTGACTCGGGTATTGTTGCCAATGCAATTGGCATGATTGCAAATACCGCTGCCCATGATGGTTTTGGAAGAGTAAAATGAGGAACATTAACAATCCCATCTGCAAAAACTTGAGAAAAGTTAACAAGACTAGTTTTAAAGATGAGATCGATTATAAGTGCGCTGGCATAACCAGTGAGAATGCCGAATAAAATAGGTAATTGACTTCTTACACCTTTTTTGAAAATAACTGTAAAGAAAAGGATACTGAATAAAGTAATAATTGCTACAACCCAATAACTTGATTGAGCAACACCATTATCTAGTCCTGCAGCTTGTGTCATTGCCACACCTGCCAATGACAACCCAATAATCATTGCTATAGGTCCCGTCACAACTGGAGGTAAAACTTTTTCAATTTTAGCAACACCGAAGTAATTTACAATAAGACCGACGAAAATCGATACAAATCCTGATAGTATAATACCAAATTGAGCCTGCCCAATTAAAGCATCACTGGCCGTTACGCCATAAGTTGCCCCTGTAATACCCACAATAGCTGCAATATAAGAAAAACTTGAACCATAATAGAGTGGGATTTTACCTTTTGTTACCAGGATAAAACATAAAGTTGCTAAACCGCTAGCAAATATCGTGGTTGAAATGTGAAACCCGGTCAACAATGCGACAAGAACGGTTGCTGGAAACATGACCAAAATGTGCTGTAATGCAAAGACAATCAGTTTTCCCCATGCGGGGCGTTCATTGGGTAGATAACCTGTGATAACGCGTTTTGATTCCATATTCAATCTCCTTAGTCTATTGAATTGGTCCCAAACAAAAAGAACACCTTGCGGTGTCCTTTAACGGGTACGACGAAAATTACTATACCTTTCGATGCTCACGGGCATCGGTTAAAGGACCAAAACTACTAATAGTATATCAGTTCTTTCAAATAAATCAAGTTATATTTTATAAAATTTGACTGTAATTTTGTGAAAAAATAAAACTATAAAAATAGAAGAAATATCAAACCTAATCCGACGCCAATAAATGTTCCAATCGCATAGCCGATGGATCCACAAATTAACCCAGGAACAGTTAACGAATCATTTTTAATCTGTTTTGTTATGGCAGGAATAAATGCTGGACCATAAATTCCTGCAGTTGCAGTTACCATGGCACAATCCACATCAACATTTAGCAGTTTTGAGAAAAATATATGTAAAATAAATGTTCCTACTGTAATAATACCAAGAAATAAAATAATTTTACCGAGGCTACCAGACATTTTCATTAAATCTAAAGAGGAAGCAAGCGCAAATGAGAAAACAAGAATTAAGTACTGACCAAGAACATTAGTTCCTTTTACTTCGCGAATTTTTTTATTAAATGAGGCAATAATTCCAAGTACTGTAACAGTAATCATCATTGTTGGAACAAGCATATCCGTCATTTTTCCTTCTACAGCGCCGCCTAAAATCCAAAGTAAAATACCAAGTCCAGCACCGATAATTGCCATAAAAAATGCAAGAAAGAAACTTTTCACTAACGCTTTTGAATGCCGAAATTCATTAATATTAAGTTCTTCTGTATTGGTAATCGACGATTCTGCTTTCAAATAATTAGCATTTATCGATGGCTTCAAAAATTTCGATAACAAGGGTTTACACAAAATGAGAAGGAACATATAAAACACGCCACCAATGATCATATCGGATAGATTCACTACGCCAATTGTTGTTATATCAAGACCGAAAACGTTAGCTATTGCATTTAAATTAGGAGTGCCGCCTGTATATAATCCTATTGCCATTCCAGAAAGTTCTGCACCATATTCAAGGTTCTTACCGTATAAAAAGAATGTTAAGGATGTTACTATTATCACAGAAACAATTACGGAAAAAAAGCCTAATAAGACCGATTTTGATAATTTTCTAGCTTCCTTCAAATTGGCGCTAAATAATAATAACGGTATAGCAATTGAAATAGCCACATGACTGCCTATTTCACCAATATCGGATACTTGGACAATGTTTACTCCCATTTTTCGAAGACCAAAAACAATTAAAGCTACAATTAATCCCAACAAATATGCCATCCCTATTGTTCCTATTAATTTTGTTAGTTTAAACTCTTGATATCGAATGATTAATAATGGAACTAAAAAAATGGCAATAACTTGAATTATACTATAAGTCATACTGTGATTTCCTTTCCATAAATACGAAATGTTTTTATAATACGTCCACCAAATTTATCAAATGCATGCAGTGATTTCAGGTTATCTTCTAGGATTGTACCACCTTCAAAATAGGTGATTCCCATTGATTTAAAACTTTCAAAAACATATTTGTACATATATCCTATTAATCCTGTGCTTTGATACTTGGGAATTATATATTGCATTGTTGCTCTTGCTCGATTAATTTTTCCTCTGTTTTTCAAAAAAACGATAGGTTTTAATTTCCCTTGTGTCAGTTTTAAAATTTGGTTAAAATCTGGAAGAATCAAGCAAAATCCAATAGGTTCATTGGTTTTGTTTTCACGAGCGATTTTAATTAATTTTGGGTTAATCAGCATTTTCATGTTTCTCGCAACTTTTTCAATCATTTCAATGGAAGGCGCTTCTTGATAATTTAAATCAGTTGTTGCGATCAAGAGAATTTTGTGAATATCATGAATCTCATGATCTAACTTCTTCATATTCAAATCATCAACGCGTATGTCATAATGGCGGTCAAAAAACGAAGCAAGTGCATTCAATCTTTTTTCATTATCAGGCGTAAAATCAGCTGTAATACTGTGCGTATCATAAGCTTTTTGAAAACCGATTTTTTCTATAAGGTGCGAGTAATAAGGTGCATTATATGATGTTAACAACATCGGATCATCTTCAAACCCATCAATTAGTATTCCTCTTCGAGTATCAGGATCATAGGGAGAGAATGTTCCTTCAGAATAATATATTCCCGCACTGAGCATGGTTTTATCCATATAATCAAATAATTCTTTAGCAACAGATAAATCATCAATCACATCAAAAAAAGAGAAATAACAAATGTTTTTTTGATGTTTTTCACTAAATTGAAAGGTGAATAGTAATCTCCCAACTATTTCTCCGTTATGAGAAGAGAGAATTGCGGTATATCTCTTTGAGATCAAAACCTCTTCTTTCAATTCTCGCATTTGAGATTTAAAGATGGGGAACACATAGTGTGGGTAATCTTTATAAAGCCTTTGAATAAAATAAACAAATTGATTTAAATGATATTTATTTTGCACTTCAATGATCATTGATTCACCTCAAGTGTTAAGTCGTGAAAAAAACTCGAGCGGACAGGCTTCATTTTAACAAATGTTATTATTTTTTTCAAGGATATTCAATAAAGCTTCCATTAAATGAGTCACATATTGAACAATACTGATAAAAAAAGCGAGTCTTTAGACTCGCACAATTAAAATCCACGTTCATAAGGTTTTATAATCAGATCCTTACGATTAGCTTCATCAGCTGCTTGTAATACAAAATAAGGATTTTTTAGCAATATTCTCCCTAAGAAAATGAGATCTGCAGATTCGTTATTTAAGTATTTTTCAACTTCAGAAGGATTAGTTAATAACCCTCCACCTAGTACCAAATATCCCTTTTGTCTAATCTTTTTAGCTAACTCCATCTGATAACCTGGATAAACATCAAATTTAACAGGGACGACTCCGCCGGAACTAATATTTAATAAATCCACTTGCTGTTTTAAGGTGTCTATTAGATTTAGAGTGTCCTCGATATGATTTCCTCCCTCTGCATACTCTTCCGCAGAAAGCCTAAGGCATAATGGACCTTCCCAAACTTCTCGAATTGCATCAATAATTTCATTAAGAAAACGTCGACGATTCTCTGCTGATCCGCCGTACTCATCATCTCGATAATTAGTTAATGGCGACAAAAATTGATTAATTAAATATCCATGAGCTCCATGAATTTCAATTAAATCATATCCTATCAATTTAGCCCTTTTTGCGCCATTGCGAAATGCATCGATGACAGTTTTTATATCTAAAATTGACATCTCCTTTGGAGGAGTATAGTCCGAATTGAACAAAACAGCAGAAGGTGAAATCAATGGTTCGTTGAATGCATTGCACTTTCTACCCGCATGAGCTAATTGAATTCCTATTTTTGCGCCTGCTCGATGTACGCTTTCCACCAATGATGTTAACCCCGTTATATGTTTATCATCCCAAATACCTAAATCACGACTTGAAATTCTTCCACGGCTTTCAACGGCCGTCGCTTCGGTAATAATCAAACCCACGCCACCATAGGCTCTCGTAGGGTAGTGTACAAGATGAAAAGGTTGTACAAATCCCAAATTATCCGCCTCATACATACACATAGGCGCCATCACAATTCGGTTTTTTAAAGTCATATTATTGATTGTAATTGATTCAAATGTTTTCATGAATATCTTCCTCCATCGAAAATGTTATTGATATATCTTCAGCACTATCCTTATGGTATCAAAAATAACATAATATATCCACTAAAATATAAAAAAGCGGCTAAACCGCTTTAATAAAATTAGTAATTTCTATGAGGTGGCGCCTTTTCTTGATGGCCACGATTTTTTTTGTGAAGATGCCGTTGTCAACATATTCTTAATTCGATTATTCTCTATATGGTTGCGTTCAGTATCTAAAAAAAGTTTTAACTTGTCTATGCAATGGAGATATTGTTCATAAATTTTTTCAATATTTTCGTCTGTGATAGATTTTTTAATGTCGATTAATTTTGCATGACATTGACAACAATTTTTATTAGAAATCAAATTAAGCGCTCCACAATGACATAACCAATAATCATCACTAACTACTAATTTATTACTCAATTTTATTTTGGGAGAAATTCGATTCCACACTAAATTTATTTTAAATTTTTGCAAATCATCATTAATCAATATGGAGTCATTAAAAATATTATTTATTGGAATAAGCTTTTCTTTTTCCGCATTCAAACTCCACTTTTCTGTGTTTTCAAATATAATCTTAACAATATGGATATTAATTTTGCGAACCGAGTGATTGTCGAGTCTAACAAAATGTTTATTTCCAAATATTTCTCCAGGCTTGGCAAGGATATCAATAATCTCAAAACTCCAAGTTTCGATGTCTTCATCAAAGGCATTCAAAAGGGTCGCAAAACCACGAATAGCGGTGATGGTATCGTTTGAGATGTTTCGATAATGTGCAGCTACGTGTTTTTCGATCTCTCCAGTACGATAATTCTTTTTTTCAATAAATCTATACTCTTCAACAATGACTGGCGAACTGTCTTGCCAAAATCCATTACGGACAATTTTTTCAGCTCGTTCTTCAAAATCTTTAAGTGTTGTAAATGTTACTGCTGGTAAATATTCAAAACCATTATCCTTTACATTTAAATTATTGTTATCACTATTTTGATTATAATTCTTATTTATTTCGGACATTATTTTTCCTCCAAAACAACCTACGATATTTATCTTTATTTCATGTGTATCTTAAGTAAACTTACAGCCTCATCTATTATACTTTATGAAATAGAAACAGTAAATAATATAATCATAATTTTTTCTATAAAATATTAATATTCAGTCTTTTGTAGAATATATCATGTATAATAAATTATTGTAATTATTATTATTTCACTCATTCGATATCAGTTTTACGCCAATTAAGCTGTAAAATGAAGCAACACCCTTTTCGAAGCAATTAACTACATGTATAATTAATTGCATAGAGCTAATCGATGTATATCTGATTAATAATTATTTATTAGGAGAACATAATGAATAAGTTCATTCATACGATATCAGAAACCCGTTATGTTATCATTTCGTTTGCTTTATTTTTAGTTTTTATTATTATTGTTCTTCCCTATGAATCTGCTAAAAGTACTCAATTTGGTCTAATAAATAGTCCAGATACTTCTCTTTATTATACAGCGTCACAATTATATGAATACGCAGATGAATATGGTTTAGAAGGCAGAGCGTTTTATGTTAAACAACGTTTTTCTTTTGATATCATCTGGCCGTTGGTATATAGTTCGTTTCTAATTCTTTCGGTGTCCTTTTTCATTAAAAAAAATAATTTAGGTTCTCGCTATTACCTACTACTCTATCTTGCTTTTATAGGCATGATTTTTGATTTTATCGAGAACATTATGACTTCTATTGTCATGATTAGATATCCGTCTCAAACTCCATTTATTGCAAGTATAGCAGGATTTATAACGTTGGCAAAATGGTTGTCTCTCTTTATAACATTTAGTTTTTTGTTGTATTTAATTGTTCTTTATTTGATTATTCGCATAAAAAGAAAACAATCAATTTAGAAGGAAGGCACTTATGTCAAAATATGAATCTCCAAAATATCACATTATCAAGCGAGAAGGTTCAATAGAGATACGTCATTATGACGCCTTTTCTACAACCGCAATCGGAGAATCGGATTTATCAGGATATGAAGGTTTTGGGTTATTATTTTCTTACATAAGCGGTAATAATAAGCCACAAGAAAAAATATCAATGACCGTTCCTGTCATCAATGAATTTGAACCAAATCAAATGACGATGGAATTTGTTGTCCCCAATAAATACTACGGAAATATCCCAGAGCCTATTAACCCAAGGCTCATCACTAAAAATTACCCCGCTCACTTTGCGGCTGCAATTATATTTTCGTGGGGAACAAGTAAGCGCCGCGTAGAAAAAATGAAACTTCATCTTCAAAATTGGTTATCAATTAACAATATATTAACTGCTGGATCTTTTCGTTTAGCGCGATACAATCCGCCATTTAGCTTACCATTTCTAAGAACTAACGAAATAATTGTGTCGATTGAATATCAAGATTAAAACAGTAAGGATGGATAATATGGATAATAAAAAACTAATTATCGGTTTAATATCTGGAGCGATTCTTGGTATAGTTTGTATTGTTGGCGCTAGTTTAAGATCAGAAAATCAAATAGAATCGTTATATTTATTTTCATTTTGGTTTAATCGCTTATTAATTGGTGGTGTCATTGGAATCTCAATTTCATTTAAATCATTAACTGCGAATTTATTAAAAGGATTCATTTTAGGTACAATAATATCATTTGCTTTTTATAGTTCTACGAATTTTTCTGACCCCATGGGTTTTGTTGCAGGTGCAGTTTATGGCATAATGATTGAATGGATCATTTTTAAATTTTTAACCAAATAACAATAGGGTGCCAGTAAATGCTTGGCACCCTATTTTTTTGAACTTATAAATAAAACTATTTAATAAATGTTCCTCGTCGAAGGTCTTTGAACGCTTGTTCAAGCTCTTCTTCAGTATTCATAACTATCGGTCCGCCCCAAGCAATACTCTCGTGCAATGGTTCTGCCTGTACAAACATGAATTGGAGATCATTTTCAGATGATGCACTTAAACGAATTCCATCACCTTCTCCAAAAAGAATTGCGCTTTTTTCTTGATAAGTTTGACCATCAATCAATACTTTACCTAATAATGTAAAAATAAAGCAGGTCTGATTGGAAATAGTAGGAAGAAATATTTCTTGACCCTTCTTTACAGTTACATCAAAAATAGTAGCTTGAATATGGTTTGGTTTGACTCCTTCTATACCCCTATAATTTCCAGAAACAACTCGGATAGTTGCAAATTCTTCATTTATAATTTTAACCATACTTTGATCAATATCAAAATACTTAGGATTGGTCATTTTATCTTTTGATGGAAGATTCAGCCATAGCTGCAAACCCAGAATTCTGTTTTTCGGTTGAGGCATCTCTTGATGTAAAATTCCTGAGCCTGCCGTCATCCACTGCATGCCTCCAGATTCTATTTTACCTTTGTTTCCAAGGCTATCTTGATGATCTATTTCGCCTTCAACCAAATAGGTGATTGTTTCAATGCCTCGGTGTGGGTGCATTGGGAATCCAGCAATATAATCGCTTGGATTATGACTGTCAAAGGAGTCTAACATTAAAAAAGGATCATAATCTTTAACCGTTCTTAGTCCCAATACTCTGACAAGTTTAACTCCAGCTCCATCAATAGCGTTATTTCCTTGAACAAATCTTTTGACTGCTTTTTCCAAAAATTATCCCTCCACTAATTTAATATACAGAAATTATATCACAAATCTAATATATTGATAGTCCGAGCTAGAAAACCGATAAGATAATAAAAAGCGATTTCTATACGAAACCGCTTTTATTTCACAAAAAATAATTATTCATTTTGTCCAATTAGAGAACTGTGACTCAATCCAATCAACCCGGTTGTCAATCCATTGAAGAAGATAATTGGCTGCTTCAATCTGACTATTCGCTTTAATATATATTGTGTGCCATCCATCTGTTCTTCTTGTGCCAATCCATAAATTGTGATTCGTTGAAAATCTTTGATTATACAAACTTGTATGCAAAATAATGCTTTCTTTCATGGCTTCTATTAAATTATTGTCTTTTGCTGTTATCTCTGCCCATCTTTGAATAATTAACGTTTGAAACCATTCATAAGTACTGAGTTGATAAAGCAAATGGAACAAATGAAGGGTATCGTATCCAGTGTTGGATCCATGGTTTCCATAAGCTAAATCATGATCCCATGGTGGGCCAAAAACGAGTTTTCCTCCAGCATCTTTATAAATATAATTGCTACTATAATTATAATCAAAATCATTTGATATTAATTGCATTAAATACATATCAACCGCTGATTCAATATCAACCAATGCATTAATCGCTTCAAATGTTTTGGTAAGATAAATGGCATTATAAACCGAGACCATATAATTTTGTATAAACTGAATTTGTGCTAATGATTTTGCATCACTTTTAATAACATAAAATCCAACTTCATTTGAAAGAGGATAATTAGCCATATTTTGCCAGCTAAATTCAATATCCATATTGGTGTATCCAGGAACCTCAAACCAGTCCACCATGTGATATCCTTCAGCGTTTCGTCGCCCAAAGTCGGTTTCTAATTCTAATAAGAAACCCGTATCAACGACTAAGGGATCATCTATGCCCGTTTCATCAAGATTCACCCGATAGGTTCCAACTTGAGTCTGTTCAACAAGGAGATAAATCCCTTTGTGAACACCGTTAATATAAAGTTCTACAAATTCAGCCTCGGAACTGAATGATTTTCTGAGTAAATCGTTTGCCAATTTATATGAAATATAGTTTCTCATCATAGAAAGGTCGACGTAATCCGCAAGCAATATCCAACTTCTTGATGGCCCGCTACCTAGACCAAGTGGTTGAGTACGTTCTTCAAAACGAATTCGATAAGGGGTTTTTTCGAAATTTGAGGTGCTGTGCCCACGAATTCGAATTCCTCCTGATACCTGATCCAAAACGTATTCATTGATAGTTCCTGAGATTGAGATTTTACAATCCGTGTAAATTTCCTTACTGTCGATCAAAACTCCAGAAGTATTAACGTGAATGCTGGGAAATAAATTTTGTTCTGTGACTGATGATGACGTCTGTGAATTTGATGTAGTAATGGGTATTGAAGAAGTACTGCTTTGTATTTCTGTTGTAGGTATCAATTGACAAGCCAAAAAAAGAGTCATTAATGCTGTTATACTAAAAAAAAGGCAAAAACGAGCAAAAATTCTACTTTTCACGTGAGATTCTCCTTTCAATGTATCTTTTTTTAGTATATCATGACTCTTCAAAAGAAAACAATAACCACCATATAATAATTTTATAAAAAAACATTAAGTTAATTTCGGTAGAGAAACTATGATTGTAACTATCAATTATTATCAAAAAAATTTCAAAAATTGCATACGACTGTTAAATGTGTCTTTTTTACTATATAATTATATCAAGTATGATTATGTGCAAAATAAATCGGTTACCAAGGTTTACTATAGTTCTACACGACAGCTATTATAAGAATGAGGTGCCTCTCTGTGTCAACTAAAAAAAATCAATCATATTTTCATAAAATCATTGAAAAAGACAAGAACATCAATTCATTTCGAGAGTCATTAATCATTGTTTTTTGGTATAGCGTTTTTGGTTTCTTATGGATTGTTTTAACCGATAAAATCTTAGAAGCTTTAGTTACAGATCATGAATTATATAGCAGAATTCAATTAATTAAGGGTTGGATTTTTGTTATTTTAACTGTTATAATGATTTTTTTAATTGTCCGTAAACGAATTGACATTATTAAAGATATTGCTGAAAAAATGATTACCGCCACAAAAGTACTTAACACAACCGAAGAAGAATTATTGATTCAAAAAGCTATTACCGAAGAAATTATTGGGAAAGCGCCAGTCATGATTGTAATCTGGGATTACTCAGGAAAAATCAAATCTGTTAATCCTTATACATTAGAAGTGTTAGGTTATAAACAAAGTTCTGAAATCATATCTGATTGGCAAAATTTATTTATTTCAAGCGAAAATTTCAATAATGTATTATCGGTGTTTGAACTTCTAAAGCAAGAAACTCGACTTATGAACTATGAAACAGAATTGATTGCTAAAGATGGCCATAAAGTCTATACCATTTGGAATAGTGGTGTTTTAGAAAAATCAAGTCAAGAATTAAAAGAATATGTTTCTTTTGGCGTTGATATTACCGACAAAAAAAATGCCGAGATTCAACTTAAAGAACTTGCATTTTATGATTCGCTTACCAACCTCCCTAACCGAGTTGCTTTAGAAAATGAAGTCAAAAATCGTTTTGCAAATCCTAACGATAAATTTGCACTACTTTATCTTGATGTAGATAATTTCAAATATGTCAACGATTCCTTGGGGCACCATGTCGGAGATGAATTACTACGCTATATCGCTGATTGTCTTTCCAAAGCTGTAAAAAAACCCAACGACTTTATTGCTCGTCTGGGTGGTGATGAATATGCAATTATAATAGGAAATTATAAAGATCGTAATCAAGTTGAATTGACGGTTGAAAGAATAAAAACCGAAACAGGAAAAACTTGGTTCATTTACAATCATAATTTCTATATATCAATGAGTGTGGGTGTAGCTATTGCGGGCGAAAATGGTTATGATTTTATGACTTTATCAAAAAATGCTGATATCGCTATGTACGCCTCTAAAAACGAAGGAAAAGATCGGATTATGTTTTTTGAAGAAGCTATTGAACAAAATAATATGTATCACATTGACATGGCTAAAAAAATTCAAAAAGCAATTGAGAATTCCGAATTCGAATTATATTATCAACCCATATACACTCTATCTGATCAAAAAATCAGTGGATTTGAAGCACTTATACGATGGAACGAATCAATAAGGGGTTTTATATCTCCAGCAGAGTTTATTCCATTGGCTGAGGAAACTGGTCAAATATACGCTATCGAACGATGGGTATTACAAGCTGCCCTAAATCAAAAGATTGCATGGGACAAATTGGGCTATGTCAATCTCTCTCTATCGATTAATTTGTCTAGTAAAACTTTGATAAGCGATACAAATTTTGCTTCATTGGAATCTACACTTTCCGATTATACTGGAGATTTAAGAAAAATAACTCTCGAGATAACCGAAACGGCTTTAATCAATGACATGGAAAAGGTCGTAGTTCGAGCAAGAAGATTAAAAGATTTAGGTGTGAAAATTGCTTTGGATGATTTTGGCACCGGATATTCATCATTAACCCATATTAAAGTCTTACCAATTGATATTGTAAAACTAGATAGAAGCTTTATTAGTCAAATTGAAAATAAAGGTAAAGACGAGTTGATTATCAGTTCAGTAATTATGCTAGTTAAAAAACTTGGGTACGGTCTTGTTGCGGAAGGAATAGAAAATCAAGAGCAATATGACTATTTAGTTAAAAATCATTGTGAAATGGGTCAAGGATTTTTTATGAATCGACCCCTCAGTATTAGCAAAATCAATGCTCTATTAATGAAAAAATAAAATAATAAAGGGATGGAGTTCATGAGCACTTCATCCCTTTTATTTATGAATTATTTACAGTCCACACTTTAATTGAACATTACAATTTGAACATGTATGACAGCCGCCAATATCTTCAACGGTTCCTTCTAAACAAATGGGGCAAATATCACCAATCTCGATTCCGATATTTTTTCCGGCTTTGCTACGAAGATGCAACTGACTATCTGATTCTTTCGTTGTTTTCGAAGGTTCTACGTGAACACCCATGTCCCCCAAATCCAATTGCACAGGAGAAACATCATCTTTTTTCAATGTCAAAACTTGTGAATCGCGACTTCCATCAACATAAACCGTTCCACCTTTTGCGCCGTGTTTATAAAGATATAGATATAATTCTTCAACTTGTTCAACGCTATATCCCTTAGGAGCATTCACGGTTTTTGATATGGAGGAATCAACCCAACGTTGAATGATGCATTGAACATTAGCGTGCTCTTCTGCAGATAATTCCATTGCTGAGACAAATATATCCGGTAAAGGTTTGTCCTTGTATTGTGGATATCTTTGAATATAATTTTCAATGATTGGAGCTGCTACTTCCATATACTTACCTAAACGTCCACTCCGGAAATATTTGAATGCAAAGTATGGTTCGAGCCCTGTTGATACACCGACCATAGTGCCAGTTGATCCGGTTGGGGCAATCGTTAATAAATGTGAATTCCTAATGCCATATTGAAGTACGCCATCGCGAATTTCTTTTGGCATTTTTTTCATATAACCAGATTCAATAAATTTCTGTCTTGAACCATATTGTTCCAAGAAAGGAAAACTTCCTTTTTCTTTGGCGAGATCAATTGATGTTTGATAGGCGTTGACTGCGATATATTTCATTAGTTTATCGACAAAATCATTACCTTTTTTGCTTCCATAACGAATATTACAATAAATCATTAAATCATGAAGGCCCATAATTCCCATTCCAACTCTACGTTCGCCTAAGGCCTGTCGTTTATTTTGTTCTAAGAAATAAGTTGTTTTATCAATAACATTGTCCTGCATGCGTACACTTACACGGATAGTTGTTTCCAATTTTTTCCAATCAACATCTCGATTATCAAAATCGACCATGTTAGCCAAATTAATTGCAGCTAGATTGCATACAGAATATGGAGCGAGTGGTTGTTCTCCACACGGATTGGTAGAAACTACTTTCTGATTATATCCTTTTGCATTGGTCATATCATTTGCGTTATCAATGAAGAAAATACCTGGTTCGGCCGAATAAGTGGCACATATGTTAATTAAATTCCAAAGTTCACGCGCCCTTATAGTTTTATATATTCTTACGCCATACCCCATTTTCTCCCATTCGCGAACATCGCCTATTTCGGACCATTTTTCATCATAGGCCGCTTTTTCGCCTTTGGAGTAGTTATCAATATCTGGATATCGAAGATTATAGGTTGAATCCTTTTCAACAGCTTCCATGAACTCCTTAGTTATAGCAACCGAAATGTTTGCACCATTAAAAAATTCAGGATTTTTAACTTCATAACGTCCGCAGTTCAGTAGTAAATCTTTAACCTTGTCATATACAGATGGTTTTAATGTTCCCGGATTTTTTATTTCAGATTCATTTAAAACTTCATACATTTCGATTTCATCATCTGTCAAAGGTATATAACGAAGTTTTGCTTTCGCTTCACGAACAATATCTTCGTCCTGAATAGTATTAATCAAAAACTGTAAGATTCGATGATTTTGCATTTTTGAAATGATAAATTCGATAATATCAGGATGCCAAGAAGCCATCATAATCATCTGAGCGCCTCTTCGAGAGCCACCTTGTTCGACTAAGTTTGTCAATTGGCTTAAATCTTGAAGCCAACTCACGGCCCCGCTCGATTTTCCATTAACACCTTTAGCTAAAGAGTTTTTGGGTCTAAGCGTCGATCCATTAGTACCAACTCCTCCGCCTCGAGACATAATTTCCATAACTTCCTGTCGATGATTACTGATTCCTACTCTTGAATCGTGAATGAATGGCATTACAAAACAATTAAAATATGTAACGGCGCTTTGTGAACCTGCACCAAATAAAACACGACCAGCAGGAACCAAATTGAGTTCGGCTATCTCCCGATAAAAATCTTTGAAATGTTCAATTGTCTCACCAGAACCAAGATTATAAGCTACCCTTTGAGCAATTTGTTCATAAAATATTTCCATCGGTTTGTCGATGGCGTTTTTTTGACGCAATATTTCACCGCTTGGTAACAAATCATTGGCAATTCCAATATATTCGTCCTCCAAACGAATCTTGACTTTATCGTCTTCTATAGCGGTTATATATCCAATACCGCGGGTTGGAAACTTAGGATCATCCTTAACTACGCATACAACGAGGTCATCAACACCCAATGTGACTTGATTAATATCTTTTTGCGTATATCGATCTAACATGACCAGTCTCGATACACCATCAAATGTCTTTGTCATATTATTGTCAATCAAAAACAAATATGGAAAATGGGAAGAAATATCGCGATTGAGTTTTTCTATGAGTCTCGATTCGTATTTATGCATAATTATATTCTCTTTTCTAAATGATTTTTGAGGTTATAAACATTATACTACATCTCTTTCATACGAAAAGTATGAAAGCGAATTTTCATAAAAAACTTTTTTTTAATAAAAAACAAAATCAAATTTGAAATGAAATAAAAAAAAGATATAAATCCTCCGAAGTCATGAAATGTGTCTCGGAGGATCAAAATAACATAAATCTAATAATCATTATAACAATGAGATAAAGTTTTTACAAAGAATTGGCTCGCAAAAAAAACAAAAGCGAACCTTAGAGTTATCTAAAATCCACTTGATTTCTGTTTGTGTTGCATGACCTATTGTAATACAACTATGCACTCTTTGAAATTTGTGCACTTAAGCAAAATTCAGAACACTTTATTTTGTTGGAGCCCCTGACTAAAAGTATATTATTTAAAACTATTTATCAACCTTATTTTTGAAATACTTCTTTTGACTTTCTATATTCGATTTTATACCATAGTAAGACTAATAGCCAAAATGATAATAATGCGATTATTAAGTCATATCTCTCAAATGGCATTTTATCTCTCAAAATGGCATATCCAGTACTAAAATATTCTCTTTGATAAATTCCATATATAATCCAATCCGTTATCACAGTAAGTCTTGAGAAAAACGATGCGAATACAAAGGACGAAAGAAACGATATGCTGATAAAATCTGTCCGATTTGATTTCCATAATTTCTTAAAATAATCAAAGCCACTATTAGCTTCTATGACTATTGTTTGATATTGTTCCATTTTGTATCCGATTATAAAAACAACTACTGCATACAGAAAATTAACAAATAAACTCAAATATCCGCCATCTATCGTAAACAGAGGATTCCCTTCTTCAACATATGATGTGTAATTTAAAAAATACCACGTTAATCCAAAGTCAGCTATAAATAGTGATATTGCAATAGCCAATAGTGTGTACCTTTTCTTAATTTTCATTGTAAATATCCTCTCGATAAACGGAGTTAAACATTAATCTTTTAACATTCCAATTGGAACAACATAAATACCATCTTCTCTCTGATATGCATATTCGGTAGCCGAAATGATTAATAAGAAAGAAGGGGATCCCATTTTCTTTGTATCTATTTTTTCTGCAAATTTCTTTAGTTTGTCAGCTGCATCATCAAATAAATGGGATCCCATTTTAACTTGGATTGCACCCCATCGACCATCTTGTAACTGAATAATAGCATCTATTTCTAGTCCTGTCTTGTCTTTATATCGATATACTTCTCCGCCCAAGACTTCAGCATAAATTCTTAAGTCACGGATAACTAATGCTTCAAAGAAAAAACCAAAAGTCTCAAAGTCTTTAAGTAATTTAGAGCTTGTTAATTTAAGTACAATAGAACCGATTGATGGATCTATAAAGAATCTTGCTGGCGTGCTTCGAATAACTGTTTTGCTTCTTAAATTTGGATTCCAAGCTCTTAAATCTTCAATGATATACAACTTGTTGAGTACATCCAAATAATCTACTAATGTATTTTCCGCTGTCGACGTTTCAATTGCTCTGAGATCACTTAATATTTTTTGATTTGTTGTTTCCGAAGCTGTGTACCTAGCCAAAGATTCTAAGATTTTTCTTGTTCTATTTTCATTGTATTTTTTTGAGCTTACTTTATTTATATCTTCTTTTATTAAAGCATCAAGGTAGGATTGCATTCTTCTAATGGATTGTTGTTCGGTATCATCAACACTCTCTGGCCAGCCACCTTTGATAATCCATGTTGCATAGTCTTCTACTGTTACGCTACTTTTTTTGTATTGAACAGCACTGTTCGCAAACAAGCTTTGTAAAGAAACTTCGCCAGATGAGGCTCCTGATTCATATAAACTCATTGGCCTCAATGTTAAACGACTAATTCTTCCAGCACCTGAATGAGCTGTATCTTCAAGATTAGCCGCTGAGGATCCTGTGAGAATGAAAAAGCCTCTTCCTTCTTTATGATCGACTTCATGTCTAATGACATCCCAGATTTCAGGAATGAGTTGCCATTCATCAATCAATTTAGGATAGGGCGCGGATAGAAACTCAGATTTGTTTAACTGAAGCATAGTCATATAATCTTTTTTATTTATTGGATTAAGATAAATGCTTGATTTTGAGAATTGCTCAGATAAAGTTGTTTTCCCACAGAATTTTGGGCCAACCAATGCCACAGCTTTAAATGTGTTTAAATACTCTGTTAATGTTTTTTCTAATAATCTATGTTTATACATTGCATCACCCGCTTGACTACATTATATCATATTTGATGTAATTGGCAATATATTTTTGATGCTTTTGTCTTTATATTTTTAAGAATAATGTCCTTTAGACCAAGGCATGAATAATGAATCTTTTAATATAGGGGCATTACTCCTTTTTTGCAAGCAAAAAAGGTCTGATACCTTTGTATCAAACCTATGATTGTTGAATGT
>DILB01000018.1 GCA_002424815.1 Caryophanales bacterium UBA5603 | reverse complement strand
GTACTATATAATGTTGTTACACGATTTCCATATATATCATCAAGATAAGTTAATTTTTTTAAATTAACATCAAGAATTGTTACATTAGCGTCAAGACCTACTGCCATCTTTAATGCACTCTCACCTACAACGCCCGCTCCGATGATGGTTACATTAGCGCGTTCGACACCAGGAACACCTGAAAGAAGAATGCCAGATCCGCCGAATGGTTTTTCTAGACGTTTTGCGCCTTCAATAACGCTTAGTCTTCCAGCCACTTCGCTCATCGGTTTTAGACAAGGTAGACTACCATCTTCTAAAACGATGGTCTCATATGCAACACTTTTAACTTTCTTTTCAATTAATTGTTTTGTTAAAGGTTCATCGGCTGCTAAATGCAAATATGTATAAAGTATCAGTCCGGGTCTGAAAAATCGATATTCAGGCTCAAGGGGTTCTTTTACTTTTACAATCATGTCCGATTTGTCCCAAACCGTCTGGGCTTCTTTGACGATTGTTGCACCGGCTTTTTCATAATCGTCATCCATGAAACCAGACATCATACCTGCCTTTGTTTCTATGAGTACTTTGTGACCCGCGTTCACATATTCCTTGACGGCACTCGGCGTCAAGCCAACGCGGCTTTCGTATTTCTTGATTTCTTTGACACTTCCTATGACCATATTTTTCACCTCTTATTTTACTTATATTTTACCAAAATGATAAGGTTTTCACAACAAAAATCGGCGATAGTAATGAAAATATAATGTCTTGTTTTCATAAACAAAAAAGTTGATTGCAGAAGCAACCAACTTTCCTTGATGATTTTATTTTTTGCAGGCTAGAAGAAAAATGTTTCGTGCATCTTCACGAGTCAATTTCTTAAAGCTACCCAATGGAAATCCGCGATTAATGGCTAGTTTGTCAAGTAAAATTTCGATATCCGCTTCCGATGCTCCGATTTCATCAAAGGATAAAGGCATTCCTATTTCCTTGAAGAACGCTTTTAGTCGTTTAATGCCTTCTAATGCCACCGTTTTGGGATTAGAAGGAATGTCTTCTACATCAAAAACCCTGATGGCTAATTGACGATATCTCATGATATCAGTGTCGATTGTATATTCCATATATGCAGGAAACAATACAGCTAGCCCTGCACCGTGCGTGACATCATATAATGCGCTTAATTCATGTTCCAACCCGTGGGTTGCCCAATCTTCTTCTCTCCCTACCCCTAATGAGCCATTATGAGCAATGGTTCCAGCCCAACAAATGGTTGCGCGCGCTTCATAATTGAATGGATCTACGGAAATAACTCTGGCAGCGTCGATGATTGATTTTAAAGTTGCTTCACATAAACGGTCAGTTAAATCAACGTTTTTGGTCGGCGTTAAATATCTTTCGAAAATATGTGCCATCATATCGCTAATGCCAGCTCCGGTTTGATACGTTGGTAGAGTAAATGTTAACTCAGGATTAATGATTGAAAATATAGGACGTAATAAATCACTCCCTGTTCCTCTTTTTAACATTCCATTTTCGTGAGTAATGACCGTCGCGGTTGATCCCTCAGATCCAGCAGCGGGTATTGTTAGCACTACGCCGATGGGAAGCGCTGAACGAATCCTTGCTTTACGATCAAAAAAATCCCAAAAATCACCCTCATAAAGTGCTCCTGCCGCAATAGCTTTAGCTGAATCGATGGCTGATCCGCCACCAATTGCTAAAATGAAATCAATCTTTTCTTTTTTGACGAGCTTAATTCCATCATAAACTAATCCGCTTCGAGGATTGGGTTGAACGCCCCCGAGCAATAAATAATCAATCTTTTCTTTTTGAAGCGCGTTCTCAACTCTGCTAAGCAAACCACTTCGAATGATGGATCCGCCACCATAGTGAATTAAGACCTTTTTTGCATTAAATTGCTTAATTAATTTGCCAACTTCATTTTCTGTATTTTTTCCAAATACAAATTTGGTCGGACTATAGTATTGAAAATTTTCCATTTTTGTCCTCCTTTGAATGCATTTATTATAGCATACGCTCAAAACATTATCCAAATCTTTGACCCGATTTTTCAATAGAACGTTTAAGCGCAAAGCATAAAATGATATAATTATATATATATTATCCCTTGGGAGGACATCATGAAAGATTTAAACTGGATAAAAAATGGTCTGATTGCTCATCGCGGATTACACACAATTGATAAGTCAGTTCCTGAAAATTCAATGATGGCATTTCACAACGCTATTGCTAAAGGCTACGGGATCGAAATGGATGTTAATATCCTCAAGGATGGTACCGTCGTTGTTTTTCATGATAAAAATCTAAACCGCTTATGTGGTGTTGATCAGTATCTAATCGATTTAACTTTTGATGATATTAAAAATCTAAAAATTCTCAATACCGAAGAAACCATCCACACGCTTTCAGATGTGCTAACATTTATAAACGGACGTGTGCCTCTACTCATTGAACTTAAACCTTATGGCGATTGCGACTTCTTTTGCGGAAACTTCATGAAAGTCATGAAAGATTATCAAGGTTTATGGGCAATGCATTCATTTCATCCAAAATATGTCAAGTGGTTCCGTAATCATCATCCAGAAATTATACGTGGTCAAATTAGTGAATATTTTAAAAACGATCCAAAGATGAATAAGGTTTCAAAATTTCTCATGAAACATCTTTGGGTCAACTCGGTTACAAAACCCGATTTCATCAATTATGGAATTCATGATATGCCAAATCGATACTTAGACCGAGCACAAAAAAAAGGAATACTTGTTATTGGATATGCTTCTCGTTCACAAACTGAATTTGATAAAGTTAAGCAATACTATTCTAATTCGGTATTTGAATTTTTTGAACCCACACAGAGATAAATTATATATAAAAGCGCACTTCCACATTGGAAATGCGCTTTTTTATTGGATGATTATTTAATCCATATCAACGTCAAATGATTCTAAAATTGATTCTTTCTTGACGATTTGAGCATCTCCATGTTTTACCAAGAACATCGTCACAAAAGCCAACGCAACAAACAAAGTGGCATATGGGAACAATACTTTTCTACCCAGTTCAGGAATATCCATTAAAATACCGGATAGAATCGGTGTTAAAATTTGAGCGGCCATGGAGAAAGTATAATAATATCCTGTATATTTTCCCACATTAGATCCTTTGGAAAGTTCCACTACCATCGGATAAGAATTTACATTTATGGTTGCCCAACCAATGCCTGTCAACGCAAAGATTACATACATTAAAAAGCTTGTGCTTTCGGTAATAAAATAAACTGAACCAAAGCAGAATGAGAGCAACGTAATACCGATTAAGATGGTTTTACGACGACCAATCTTTGTTGCTAATATACCAATTGGGACAAAAGCAATTAAGGCTGCACCTTGTGCAATTAACAAAGGCAAAGAAAATCCCATGCCTAATACTTTGGGTGCATAATCAGAGAGTTTTGTCGTGACGGCGTTATAGCCAATGAACCATAAGAAAACTGAAATCAATATTAGATATAGCGATTTGCGTTTTTCTTTTGATAACTCTTCAATCGATTCATGTTTTGAAGCGGCTTCCGCTTCTTCAGTCAATCCGTATTTTTCGTCTTCGCTGATTTTTTCGCTAACGAGTTTGGGTTCTTTGACTTTATAAAGGAAAAAGCCTAAAATCACAAGCATCAAGATACCCACACTCACAAAAGCCGGCGTGTAATTAACATAAGAAATCTTATCAAGCGCAAAAATCGTTAGTATGATAATAGCGAGAATTCCACCAAAGGTTCCCATTAAATTGATGATGGCATTAGCTTTACTGCGAAGCGGCTTAATCGTCACATCCGGCATTAATGCAACTGCTGGAGATCGGAAAGTAGACATAAATACTAAAGCCATAAATAATACGATTACAAATACGATAAAGGTCCCCGGTTGAGACATGGTTAATTCCCATGCTTGTCGAGATAAATCGGTATCATAAATACCGTCATAAATTTCATCAGCCCAGTAAGAATATTCAGTTTGGGTTAAGCCGCCATTTTCAATAGCTTCTGCCGATATATCGACGAGGCGATTGTAAACAATTAACCATCGATTGTATTTTGTTTGAGATATTTCTCCGCTAGCCAAGGCAGCATCTTTTTCAGCTTTAAGCGTTACATTCGTGGCTTGCCATTTCAAAACAAATATTTCATAATCATCTTGCCACTTTTCATAAGTCGCATAAGCTAGTCTAATTTCAGACCAATACTTATCGAATGTATATTCTTTTTTTTCATATTTTTTGTTAATTTCAGCGTAAGTTGAATCGAGAGTTGCTTTCGCTTTAGTGACGCCACCAGTCCAAACCGCATTGAGCATCACATCTTTTTCTTCAAGATAATCTTGGTATTCTTCAACAACCATGGTTTGCATATTAATCATTTCAGTTTGGTAACTGTCGGCAAAGGATAACCCAACGAAAGCAAATGCGGCAAGAACGGTTCCGATGACAATATAGGGTGTTCTTCGGCCATATTTGGAATTTGTCTTGTCTGATAATCCACCGAATAGGGGTAATAGGAATAGCGCTAGAACATTATCAAAGGCCATGACGACCCCTGACCAAGTTTGGTTTAGACCAAATTTGTCAATCAAAATCTTTGTAATGATTGAATCATACGTTTGCCAAAACATTGAAATCAAGAAAAATGCCAAACCAACATAAAATACTTTCTTGGAATCGAGTTTCATTTTTAATCTCCTCATCAATGGGTCTTTTAATTGTCAGACAGACGCTGACACGTAAGTATATTATATCACGTTGGCAGTATTAGAAAATATAGAAAAAGAAAAAACACCCGAAGGTGTTTATTCTGCATGAACTTTTCCAGCAATATATTTAAGGGCTTCTTCATTTTTACGGTTGGGAAAGAAAAGCAATGTTGTTTTTTCTTCTAATCCTGATTTGATTTTCATTGTCAAACTGCTTCTGTTTTTAAAAAACATTACCAAGCCAATGAAAACAAAAAATGCCGATGCGCCAAGAATATATAATCTATAGGGTTCCGCAACCGGTAAATATACAGCTAAATATCCAGCATAACTTCCGTAAACAAGCGCCCCAAAGATAACAACAAATAAGAAGCCAATAAACTTTTTAAATCCGTTACCTCTCGGATATTCCAAATAATACTCAAAACGATGGATTGAGCGAAGATCCAATTCATTCATAATCCGTCTTTTAACTTTTTTGCCTTTTTCTATTTCTCTTCCAAACGTATAAATAATCAATCGCTTATTTGTGACCATGATGGAACAAAATTTCCCTTTAGCTTTCATATCGCGAAAGTTTTTTTGAACGGCTTCATTCTTTTGTAAAATCACATTGCCTTGTATATTTTTTTTCACAGGATCAACTCCTAATTATGCATTTCTTCTTATTGTATTTTAACCTATTTCCATGGTTTAATCAACTACTAGGTCAATAACCTGTAAAAATCACTATTCGCAACTAAAAGGTTCCTGATTGGGAGTATATGTTTTTGATTGTGAAAAGCGTCGAATTAAAAACTCAAGAATAATCGCAATTATAATTAAAAGTAAAGTCCATGCGAAAACTTGATCATATTGTAAATTGACTTTGGCAAGATAAAGGGCGTTTCCAATGGATTGTCTGGTTTGTGCAAGATATTCAGCCATGATTAAGACTTTGATGCCCAATCCAGCAGCCTGTAAAAAGGCTGTTTTTATCAAGGGTGTTATCAATGGCAAATAACAATATCGAATGGCATCCATTGGACTATCATTTTCGAGTTTGAAGACTTCTATCAATTCAGTGTCTAAATTTTCAATCCCATCAGAAATCGCTTGAAAAATTAAAGGAAAAATCATCAAAAAAGTAATCAAATAAGGCGTTAATGAAAATCCAAAAACAATTAATAGAATGACGACGATTGAAATGACTGGAACGGTTCTTAATAAAGTGACTATAGGGCGAAAATAATATCTTGCTTTATAAGAAGTCCCAGACCAAACACCCAAAACCAACCCAAAAAATCCGGCAACAAACATAGAAATAATCAATCTAAAAAGGGACATTGCAATGGTGGTTAATCCTAAAGGATTGATAAAAATATTGATGAAAGCACGAAAAGTCTCCCATGGAGAAGGTATGATAATCGCGTTATTGATAATCACAGAAACTAATGTCCAAATCAGAAATAAAGTAAACAAACCGCCGATGGACCAATAGGTTTTTTTCATAATTCCTCCTATGGTTGATAATAGAATGATTGTTCGGGGAGTTTTCCACCAATAAGGGAAGCATTCAACTCAAGAATTAAACTAAAATAGATCTCTAAGGCTGTTTTTGAAGCAAGTGCTGAAACATAGTTTAAATGACTGTTAGGAATTGCCATGGTGATAATGTCAGCTGAAAAACCCATTTTAAGCGTTTCAGCAAGAAGACCCGCTGCATGGGGATCATCATTGACTTTTTGAATTCCTAATTCCAAATCTTCGAGGAATTTATTAATTTTTGATTTTGAGAGTGATTGATGAACAAATACGCCTGACTGAGGATAACCCTCTTGTCCTGTGATTGACATATAATTCGTTTGAAGATCGATGATTTGTACATTTTCCATTTGATTTCTTATGACAGAAAGCGAAGGTTCAGCAACCATGACAATCGTTGAAGCATCTGCTAAAAACATGGCAGTAGCCGTCGCAACCGAATCGACATAAATGATAGAAACATCGATAGATAATGCGTTTAAAAGATATCGAATAATAATGTCCGATGTTTGGTTTTGACCAAAAACGATAATGGATTTGCCAGCAAGGTCATATAATGTAAAAGAACTATGTCCTTGTCCGACTATATAATAGTTGCCCCAAACAATCGCACCTGCATACCAAAAATTCATTCCAGTTGTTGCGAGTTTAGCTCCTAAGTTTGTAGGAGCAAAAATAATATCGTGGGTTCGTGTTTGGGCTAAAAAAGCGGCTACAAGCGGATCGGGACCATTGACGATGTCAACACGATATTGATTGGTTTGCTCTTGAAGATACATTTGTGCAATTGCGGGAGATCCAGAAGGAACAAGAATTCTTAATTGTTCTTTTCTTGAGCATGCCATCATCGACAAAAAAAGAATTAATAACGCCACACTAATTAAGCATTTTTTCATGAAATGACTCCTATCTATCGATTGAAAGAAAGGGACTGAATACAATGCATGTCAGTCCCAATCGCTTTAAAATTTGGTATAATAATCGCGTTTTTTATATTGAGTATGAAGAAGTTCGTGAGCTTCATGGGAATTCGGAGAATGCAAAAATTCCTTATAAACATTTAATACCGCTTCATTTTCGTGAGATTTACGCATCGTAGCATTATGATCAATATTGTATAAAACTTTAGAGCGTTTTTCTCTTACATCAATTTTATCTTGTAATTTTGCCGTAACTATGGGTTGACCTCCGCCATTGATACAACCGCCTGTGCATCCCATAAATTCAACAAAATGATATTGTTTATCTGAACCCTTCATCATTTGGATAAACTCTTCTATGGCTTTTGCGCCATGAACGACCGCAACATTATAATCTTTGCCTTGAATTTGATAGGTTGCTTCACGAATATCTTGTAAACCTCGAACATCATTGAATTCAACGGGCGTCGAATGGCCTTCCAATATTTCGGTAACTGTCCTAAGCGCAGCCTCCATAACACCTCCGGTGACGCCGAAAATGGATGCTGCTCCAGTATATCTAGCCAGATCACCGAAAGGTTTGATTGGGTCAAGCTCAGTGAATTTGATGCCCCGGTGCCGAATAAGTCTGGCTATTTCTCGGGTTGTTAATACGATATCGACATCACGGTATCCATCTCTTCCCATTTCAGGACGTTTAGCTTCCGCTTTTTTGGCAACGCAAGGCATAATGGCAACCGAAACAATATTTTTTGGTTCAAGGTTTAATATTTCTGCGTAATAAGTTTTTATCAAAGCTCCTGCCATTTGTTGAGGAGATTTGCAGGTTGAAAGATTAGGTATTAAGTCAGGATGATACAGTTCTAAATAATTAATCCATCCTGGAGAACAGGAAGTGAACATCGGTAATAAACCCCCATTTTGAATCCGGTTGATGAATTCAGTTCCCTCTTCCATAATCGTTAAATCGGCCGCAAAATTTGTGTCAATGATTTCTTTAACACCCAACTCTTTCAATGCCGCGAACATTTGTCCTTCGACATTGGTACCAATTTTATATCCAAATTCTTCTCCAAGTGCTGCTCGAACCGCGGGAGCAACTTGAACAATCACTGTCTTTGTCGAATCACGTAAAGCTCTTTCTAAAGGTTTAATGTCATCTTTTTCTCTTAATGCGCCGGTTGGACAGGATTGAATACATTTGCCACAATAGATGCATCCAGCATCTTCGAGGTTATGGAACAATGCTGGTCCAACATAAGTCGTTGATCCGCGTCGATTATAATTCAAAATACCTAAACCGGTATAATGTTCACAAGCAGATACGCAGCGTCCGCAGAGAATACATTTTGATGAGTCGATAACGATTGATTTTGATGAATCATTCAACAAAGTGTCTTTGTGTTTAAACACTTCTTCGTTCGAGTAATTATTATCAACAGAAAAACGACGTAATAAATCGAGAAACTCACAATTCGTTTCACGAGAACATTTCCAACATTCAAATTTATGATTCGCGGCTAGTAATTCAAGATTAGATGAGACCGAATCATACACATCTTTAGAATCAGTTGTGATATACATTCCCTCTGAGACTTGCGTTTTGCAAGCTGGCTTCAGACCTTTTTGTCCTTCTACTTTGACAACACAGACACGACAGTTACCCTCTTCATGAATTTTTTCAAGAAAACATAAACGCGGAACATCAACCCCTGCAACTTCAGAAGCTTTCAGTATGGTGTAATCCGATGGTACAGTAACTGATTTACCATTAATGGTTAGATTGATTAGTTTATCCATGGATTTCATGACTCCAATCTTCTGGTTTGCTAGAAATAGCATTGACCGGACATGCTTTTTTGCATGCGCCACAACGAATACAAATAGATAAGTCAATAGTATGTTTTTGCTTAACCGATCCGCTAATAGCATTTACAGGACAGTTCTTAGAGCATTTGGTACATCCAATACATTTATCTAAAATTACATAATTGGTTAAAGCTGGACATACTCCCGCTTTACATACTTTATCAACGACATGTTGAACATATTCTTCGCGAAAATGTTTGAGCGTTGATAAAACCGGATTTGGCGCTGTTTGGCCAAGTCCGCATAATGAAGTATCTTTAATCATATTTCCAAGCGACTCTAAAGTATCTAGATCTTCTAACGTTCCGTCTCCAGCACAAATCTTATTTAAAATATCTAACATGCGTCGCGTTCCTTCGCGGCATGGTGTACATTTTCCACACGATTCATCAACCGTAAAATCTAAATAAAAACGAGCAACGTCGACCATACAGTTATCTTCATCCATGACTATCATGCCTCCGGACCCCATCATTGATCCGAGTGCAATCAAATTATCAAAATCAATTGGCGTGTCTAAAGATTCTTCTGTGATACATCCGCCTGAAGGTCCGCCGGTCTGAACCGCTTTAAATTTACGTTTATTAGGAATGCCGCCACCGATATCATAAATAACTTCTCTTAACGTTGTCCCCATCGGAACTTCAAGCAATCCGGTATTCGCTATTTTTCCTCCAAGAGCAAAGACTTTGGTTCCTGAAGATTTTGTTGTGCCAATGGATTTAAACCAATCAGCGCCTTTTAAATAGATGACTGGAACGTTCGCAAAAGTTTCAACATTGTTAACGTTTGTTGGATGACCCCAAAGCCCTTTGACAGCAGGAAACGGAGGTTTTAGTCTTGGCATTCCTCGGTTGCCTTCGATGGAAGCCATTAGCGCTGTCTCTTCACCACAAACGAAAGCCCCTGCCCCGAGTCTGATTTCGAGGTCAAAATCGAAGCCGCTGTTAAATATATTTTTGCCAATGAGGTTCAGTGATTTAGCTTGATCTATCGCATAATTTAATCTTTCAACCGCTACAGGATATTCTGCACGAACATAAACATAACCTTGATTTGCTCCGATAGCATATCCACAAATTGCCATTGCTTCTATCACGCTATGAGGATCGCCTTCTAAGACAGCTCGGTCCATGAAGGCGCCTGGGTCGCCTTCATCCGCATTACAAATTACATATTTTTGAGGATCAATTGATTTAGACGCAAATTCCCATTTTAACCCCGTTGGAAAGCCTCCGCCTCCGCGACCACGAAGTCCACTTTTTTTCATCTCTTCTATCGTTTGTAAGGGCGTCATGGTTGTCAAAACTTGACCAAGCGCGAGATATCCATCCTTTGCAATATATTCGTTGATATCCAAAGGATTGATATTACCACAATTACGTAAGGCAATACGTCGTTGTTTCGAATAAAATTTCAGTTCACTAAAATTTTTGACTTTTTGTTTATCAACAGGATCGCGAACAATCAATCGATCTAAGGGGCGCCCCTTCAAAATATGTTCTTCACAGATATCTTTGACATCATCTTTGTGAACATGTGAATAAAATATTTCGTCGGGATAAACAATAATGACAGGACCTTTTTCACACAAACCAAAACAGCCAGTCATGACAAGACCAACTTCTTCTTTTAAATTCATTTCTGTTAATATCTTATCGAATTCATTTCTAATTTCTTTTGAATGAGAACTTAGGCATCCTGTGCCGCCACAGATCAAAATCTGCATTCTTTCCAACATATTGGCACATCCTATCGTTTGATTGATCCGAGCGTATATCGTTCAAGACGATGCCCGGCAATCAAATGTTCTTCGACGATTTCAGAAACCATACGCTCTGATACTTTTGCATATACGGTTTTCGTGCCGTCATTTTCGACGATTTCAACAATGGGTTCAAAAGCACATTCACCCATACAACCAACTTGAGTTATAACAATATTGTTGAGTTTATGTGTTGCTACTTCTTCTAAAAATCGATTTAATACCGGTCTCGCTCCGGCAGCGATGCCACAAGTGGCCATGCCGATTTGAATGCGTATTCCTCCGCTTAGGTATCGCATTTCCATCGTTTTTTTTGCCTGGTCACGGAGTATTTTTAAATCCTCCAGTGATTTCATAATTGCCTCCTCAAATAATCGACGTTGTCGTTAATATATGATTTTAAATAAGTCATAACTTGAAGATCAGTCAAAGGCACACCGTCTAAAATATTAATTATTGTGCCATAATCAAGCGTAAACGATTGATCATCAATGGTATGAATATATTTTAAGTCCTTTAGTTTCGGATGAATCATTATTGTATAGATCGTTTCAGCGATGTTGCCAAGGGGGGGCGTGTTGATATGATTTTTTGTAAACCATACCGTTACCGTCGTCCCAACTCCTTTTTCAGATACAATCGACAAATCACCGCTTGATAAATTGGCTGCCATCTTCAAAAAAGGCAATCCAAGTCCAACTTTTCTGGTTGTTCTTGTCGTATAAAATGGACTGAGAGCCGCTTCCGATTCTTCGGTAGACATTCCTTCGCCATTATCTTTGATGATCATTGACAAGCTATTATTTTGTTGGTTTTCATTAATTAAGATTGTTAAGGCGTCCGCATTCGCCTTAAAAGCATTTTGAACAATATCCAACAAGTAAAGCGAGAGATCATCCATGACGAAAACACATAAAAAAAGTATCGATATCTAGTTTTTCAAGTTCAAGAATGTTCAAAGCGGACGGTTCAGAAATCGACATGAGGTCATGTGCGTCTGAATTGAATAAAATTTTGAATTTTGAAAGATTATTTAGGTGAATAAAATTGAAATCATCCTTTATCAGTTCTATTCCATTTATAAATGTATCATCAAGATAATTGAGCCCTTTCATCTTTGGACGATCTAGATGAGCAAGAAATCGAAGATGATCATAGTCTTTTAATAAAAGACATAGCTGAGGATATGTTATGTCTATGGGATCGCTGGAAACATCTTCTAAAGTGCCAATAACATAATCTTCGATATCTGATAGTCTTGCTTGAATTGAACTATTATTTGTTTTCCTATATTCTTTTATTACCGTTTCAAATTGCATTGCTTTCTCAAGGTTTCTAAAATAGCATAATACGTGAACATTTTCTTTTGTCGTAATCTCGATTCCGGGAATCCAAAGCATATCATAACTTTGAGCAATTTGAGATATAACTGGCAATTGACGTAGACTGTTGTGATCTGTAATTGAAATGATGTTTAAATTTTTAAGTTTTGCCATGTTAAATATATTATTAGGTGTCATTAAATCATCGGCACAAGGACTTAAGACAGAATGAATATGCAGGTCATAATGATATTTCATATTAACCCGCGATCTTTAAGATCGATGATAACCTCATGCGATTTTAATTTTGAAGTCATCAATGCAATATTTTCTGCATTGGCTTTTTCAATCATGGCAATAGAAATACTTTGTCCTTCTGTGATGATAATCGCGGGGAGATCCAGTAACATAGCAACAGCCACCGAGTTGGGGTTGCCAATGACACTAATTAATATTGACCCTCGAATTGCGCTTCTCATCACAACACTTAACAAATCGCCACAATGAACACCGGTATAAAATCTATCTAATGTTTCTATTTTTGTATGAATGACATAATCGTTCGATAAAATATCTTTAATCAACACGATAATGGTCCTCCGTCATAATAAATTTAAGTTTTAATACTGTGCCATTCGGATCAGAAAGCAACGACATTTCGTCACACGAATTTTTAATGTTTATTAAACCCATACCAGCCCCAAAGCCATTGAGTTGTGATATTTCATTGGCTGTAGAATATCCAGGCGTCATGGCTAGTTCAATATTTTCTATACCTGGTCCATAATCAATAAATTGTAAATAAACAACATTATCAATCATTTTAAAATCGGCGTACCCACCAACACTATGGATAACGATATTGATTTCGGCTTCATAAGCCGCAACACTAACCCGTTTAATAAAATCAAAATTTAATCCAGCTTGTTTAAGTGTTTTTTTAACGTCGCTAGACATTTTCCCTGCATGATCAAAATCAAAAGGATGAATGTCATAGTGTTTTGAAGGCTCCATTATTTTTTCGAGGTAATTCCTCGAATCCCTTCTTGATAGAGTTCGCCGCTAAAATTAAACATCGTATGGTCAGTGCCAATTAAAATAATATTGGATTCTGATGCAAGTTCGATCACTTGGTTTGCAGGGATTTTTCCCCGTACTAAAATAACCACTTGAACATCCAGCATTTCAGCTGTACGAATCGACTGATTTGTCGCAAGACCGGTAATCAAAATTGTATTTTTTAAAATATTTTCTTGGCGAACCGTATTCATTATCATGAGTGCGTCGCTCATAAGATCGGCGCAAAACCCGAAATTAATTTCCTTATCTGGGTTATAAATTGATTCTGTGTAAACCGTACAATGGTATTTAGAAACAATCTCAGATATTTTCATGAATTTGACCTGATTTGTGAAACGATTTCTTTAGCTTTCTGTACGGTGCTATTTCCATAAACATGTTCATTGACCGTAATGACTGGCGCAAGTCCACAGGCACCGATACATCTTGTGGCTTGTAAAGTAAATTGACCATCTTCTGAGGTTTCGCCGGCTTTAAGTTTCAATTCATCGCCAAAAGCATCCAATAAACTTTTCGACCCTCTGACATAGCATGCTGTTCCGAGACAAACGCTAATGACGTTTTTCCCTTTTGGGTCAACGGAAAAATTGCCGTAGAATGTTACGACTCCGTTTATTTTCGCAATACTTTCATTTAAATGCTCGGCAATAATTTTTTGAATTTCAATAGGTATACATCCAAAAATTGATTGCGCGTCGTGCAGTGTAGGCATCAATGGACCCGGTTTTAGTTTGTTTTTTTCCATTGCGGCATACAATTTGGCAAGCTTTTGTTCAGTAATCTGAATTTTTAGGCTCACAGTAAGTTTAAACTCCTTTCATGTATTTAAGCAATCTAATTATAACATGGAATAAAATAAAAAAAAGCGTCTAAAAACGCTTTCTTAAATGATAATAACGTTTACTTTTTTCGATACATCAATAACCATATGACATTGGAAGCAATCGTCAGTAATAGGACAAATCCACCCGCAAAATATTGCCAATATTGAAAGATGAATATTTGTTCAGGTTTTTCATTATCGAAATCAATGTTTGGAACTTCATATTGATATCCTGTCGGTTGTTTTCTAACCACAATTTGTAAGGTTTTTGTAAGTTCGGTTATCCCCGAATCATTATTAAAATCAAGGGTCATATGGTAGACGCCGGGCGTATTTGCTCGAGCGGTATATGAATCAAATCGAATCTGAACCTCATAATTTTGGAGTCCATTTAATTCTCCGCTCTTAATCAGTAAAGTTGTGAAATCAGCTAAACTGAGAACCGTTGAGTCATAAACCATAATAATTGATGTGTCTAAGTAAACTACTGGACCAATGCCATCGGTCACTTGAACATTAACCACTTTTTCAGTCGTATTTCCGCTAGAATCCACTACTTTAAAAACGATTGGATAAACACCGATTTTTTTGAGATTGGGTGTATAAAGGTCCGTTTTAATCGTTATTGAAGCGGTTAAATCTTGATCATAATCATCTAAGACCGTCTGTGAAGCTTTTACATCGGCGGTGGTGAGGGAAGAATCATAACCGACGGTGAATGATTCTGGACCATAGAATATGGGTTTAGATTGATCAACGACAAAAACATCAACTGTAAAATAATTTCTGTTTCCCGCTAGATCGATAATTGTAAAAACAACTTCATAATTTCCTAATATAGCTTGATTTGATAGATAATTCTCTTCGAGCAATTGTATTTTATTGGTTATTGAACCATCAACGTTATCACTGGCAAACAAATTGGCTTTGATTGCATCAATCGTTATTGTATTAGGATAAGCTAAAATAATTTCATTGGTTCCTGTGATAATCGGTGCTGTGACATCTACCACTTTAACAACGATAAAGAACCGTGTTAAATTCCCAGAAGTATCACTCACGATATATTCGATTATGTACTCTCCTGTCGTGTTTTTATTATCTGTATAAGGATCATCTACAATGGTAATTCGGTGCGTGACATCACCTTCAATTGCATCATAAGCAACCAATCCTGAAGTAATTTCACTGACATTTATCGGATGATCAACATTAACGATTACAACGCCATTACCATTAAAATATGGGCCGTTGATATCAATCATATTTCCAGGAACATAAGCTTCATAAGTTGTAAATTGATTGCCTTCTTCTAACATAATGCCGCCAATATTGTTGAATCTTAAATAATCGTTATTCTCGTTGATTGTTAATGAAATATAATTAGCATTGGCTGGAGACATAAAAGAATAATATCCGTAATAGGGTTCGGAATTCATCACAAATAAATTGTAACTATCAAGAGATATCGTATCGATTTCATCTTCATTTTCATAGAAAGTCATTGACCAAGTAATAATGCCAGAGTCATAAAATTCTCTAGGGAACGAAATACAATACTGGGTATGCGCTTTGATTGTAAATGCTTCAGAGTTAATTAATTGCGTTCCATTAAAAAAGAAATTGTCCGACGATAAATAATTCTTGCCTCCTGGTAAATAATGCGGAGAGTATTCAGTTGCATAAACACTTTTTATTCCCAATGATAATCCAAGCAATATCAAAATAAAAATTGAAACTTTTTTCATATAATTCATCTCCTTTTGGAAAGATAATACCCCTCAAGTAAGATGTTTCTCCAAAATAAAACTTGAAAAAACAATATGTTTTCTTCATCATCTTAATTGACAATATAAAAAGATGACCGACATAAGCGGTCATCTTCACTCGATTTACCATTAGATAATTGATCGTATCCTTAAGAAACCAAACTTTTAAATCATAAATTTTCAAAAAGTATTTTTATTCGTTTTTAATAAAGTGACCATATAACTCAAGGTCTTCGGCAGGCATAAAAACATACTCAACATCATTCTCTCTTTCTTGATCAGAATACCATCCGTTAAAGATATATCCTTCAATTGTTGGAATTCCATATTCAATGGCTTCGTTGTAATAGATTTGCATAATTTCTTTGAGATAGATTTTAGGCCGGTGGAAATATACATCCTCATTATTGCCTAATTGTCCATATAAAGAATTGCCCCACGTCACAACATATCCATTTGAAGCCATGACGATTGTCGAATTACCTCCGGCTGTAATATCAATAACTGGATATTTTAATTCGGTTAATAATGTCTCGGTAATTTCCATTGGAACACTTGAAGTTAGTGGCGTAGCAGATTCAAATTCACCATAATAATTCGATCCCCAGATAAAAATTCGATAATTAGAACTTAAAGCAACAGTATGATTATTTCCTGCTGTAATTTTAACTATCATTTCACCAACACCTAAATTAAAATCAGGTGTAATCAAGATGGGGATTAGACTGTTAGTTGTGTTGCCATTACCAAAATTACCGTTGTAGTTGTTCCCCCAAGCGAAAATTCGATTTTTAGATGTTAAGAGCAAATTGTAATCTTTTGCAACAATCATTGAAATTGTTTCATCAGGATTAAAACTGATACTAGATGTAATATCAATTGGTAAAGTTTTACTTAATGTTGTTCCATCTCCCAATTGCCCAGAAAAGTTACCACCCCACGTAAAAATCTTTTTATCATTTGAAAAGGCAATTCCATGGGTATTTCCAGCTTTTATCATTATAATTCGATCAGATGAATCAAGGCCAAAATTACTGGTGATATCATGAATTTTAAAATCATAAGTATCGCCTAAATCACCTAATTGTCCATTAAAATTAGATCCCCAAGTTAATATTCTTCCCTCTGAAGTCAAAAGTATTGTAAAATTCACTCCCGAAGAAATATCAACAATTGTTTCATCCACTTGTAACTTAAGTAATTCGGTTATATCTACTGGAATAGAGGATGAAACCCCTGTACTTATTGCTAATTGATAACTTGAATTGTTGCCAAATGCAAATATACGTGAATGATTTGTCAACAATATTGTAAAATCATTTCCACATTCGATTTTGCTTATAAATTCAGAATCATTCAAGGGGATATTATTTGTTATTTCAATCGGGTAATTTTGATTGATTTTATTACCATTGCCTAATTGACCCGAAAGATTTAATCCCCAAGCAAAAATTTTATCGCTATTGGTAACGGCTATTGTATATCCATAACCTTTACCAAATAATCGAAAAGTCTCAATCGCATCAACTGGGTAAGTATAGTGGATAGTTAATTGATAGAGATTCTTGGACCATTTAGCATATACTAGCAAATTTTGAGACGGCATCAAATTTACGTTAAATGGAGATAAAAAATCTTCATCTGCATACCACCCAACAAAGGTATGACCCGTTTTTGTGGGCGTGGGAAGTACTATTTTTGCATTGAAATCAAAGATTTGAGTCGCAATCGTTTGACCTCCTTGCGTATCAAAATCAATATTATATTGATTAATGCCCCATTTTGCATAAAGTGTCATATTTGAAACGACTTGAGTAAATAAAGTAAATTCATAGACATATGGATCTTTGCTCGTATACCAACCCAAAAAAGTATATCCCTCTCTAAACGGCACAGGTAAAAGAATCGGATAGCCCCTTTCGGCATTAATCGAATCAATTGTATTCCCGCCATTCGAATCAAAAATAACTTGATAAGTTATGACTGATGCGGTTGTTTGGGTTGTGGTGGTTTGAGTGGTTGTTGTTAATGTAGTGGTTTGAGTCGTTAATGTGGTCAGTTGAGTTGTCGTAGTCTGAGATGAGGTAGTAGATAAACTGGAAGTCGTTTCTGTCGTTTCAACTTGATCACAAGCCATTAAAATCATTGAAATTATCAATATAAATGACAATAAAACGATAATTCTCTTCATCGTCTTCCTCCTAAATATATATTTTAGTTCATTTATCTTCATTATATCACTAACGAAATATGATACAAGATAAGATAGATAAAACTGTCAATTACTAACAAAAAAGCCTTAAAAGGGCTAGATTTTATACCATATGGTAGCTCAAATCAAAAAACTGAATAAAGAAACATATGTAATTTTAGTATTATAATCATTCATTTTCATAAAGCTCAAGGTTTATGAATATATATTATCTGCTGAATCCTCATTTAAAGGATCATTCTGGTTTTCGTTCAGATTTTTGGATTGCCATAATCAATGAATTAACTTTTTCTTCGATCTTTCTTTAAGTAAATATGAGATCGATTATTCAAACAAATCGTCTATTTCTTTAACAATTTTTATATTTTGTTACGATAATTTATATGATTAATTGCACTTAAATTTCAAGCCGGTATAATTGTATGTTTGTTTGTAAAAATATGTTCGAAAGTGCTTAATCGTCACTTGTGCTAAATGTAAATAGGTATATAATTAAGATTGGGAATATCATGATTTCATTAGGCTCCCTACTAGAAGTAAGAAGCTGAATGAAATGATGATGAAAGGAGGAAATATCATGGAAAAAAAACCAGAATTCAAAAAACCAGAAGTGAAACCTGTAGCGAAACCAGAAGTGAAACCCGTCGCAAAACCTGCAGCGAAGCCAGAAGTGAAACCCGCTCAAAAACCATTCAAAAAATAAATCTTCCTAATTTTACTATCAATAAAAGCATTTTCAAGATGAAATGAATCAAAAAAAAGTAAGTCTATAAAATATTTTGAACTCAAATTAATAGAGATTAATTAAACCCATTATAAAAGATGTTATTAGACACAATTAAAGTGTTTATTAACATCTTTTTTTGGCTCAAAATCCTGTAAAAATTATAACTAAAATGAGTGAAAATCATAATATAGAAATAGAAGGAGAATAAAATCACAAAAAATAGGATGGTAATAGCCAAAATTTTGTCTAATAACATCCCATAAAATCAAAATTATTAATAGGATGAATTTTAAAAATAATAAAATTATAGACTAATTAATTGGAAAAAGAGAAATAATTGAATCAAGAATAATACATCTATCTGATATAAAAATAGCCCTTAAAAGGGCTAGATTTTGTACCGTATGGTGGCTCATGTTGGAATTGAACCTGAGGCACATGGATTATAAGTTGTTTGATGTGCAAATTTGGTTAAAAAATTACATCAAATGTGCATACATATCACACCGATTTGTAGGATTCCACGACTCTACTGTATAATCTCAAAGGATACATACCGTCATGGCTTTCGCCAACTATGATTCGAGACATGTCTTTCGATTTCGTGATTCGAGTAACCCCCGCTTGAATCAGACGGTATTTCAAATCTTCAAACTGTCGATTGGTTGTTAAAAGACCTACAGTCTGCAAATGGCTCTTGTGAGGTTTTAGCCGATGAATGAGTTGTGCTTTTGGCAACATCTTCACCCAAACGCTTCTGAACATCATTGATAGTTCTAAATCGCTATCTGGAGATGTCACAACGCTGATGCCGTCTTTTTTCCATAGTTTCTTGTCCGTTTCATCCAACTGCAATTGTTCATAATAAAGTTGAAGTGCATTCTTGCACTTCATTCCGTAAGGAATGGGTTTATGTTGTTTGTTTGCATTAAGAAAAATGTGGAAAAATCTGTCCGCAAAAGCATCCAATGCTTCACGCGAATCCGTATCCACAAAGATGCCTTGAGCTGATGAACATAGAACCTGATCTGTCATTGCCATATGATGTGCCAAGGCCGCTAAGTCCTCATCGGTGCAATCCAACGTCGCATAAGCAAAAGACAATTTGTGACCCCACTCGATAATCTTAGTGTTCACGGAAGCCATTGATCTAGCTGCCTTAATGGCTGCGTCACCGCCCCAAACGACAATCGCATCCGCTATGTTCGCAAACAGTTTCAAGGTCTCAGTTTCGGTTGAAGGCACATCAAAAACATAGATGTAAGGTTTCAATTTGGGTTCGATTCGAATCAGTTCAGACAAGAGTTTTACGGATAATCCCCGATCCCCTGAGGGCAGTTTAAGAATATTGATGTTTCCTGCCAACAATCCTTCAATGACTGAGTAAGCCGGTAGGACATCGACGTTTCCCGCAGCGATGTGAAACAGTATGCCAAGCGGATAAAACGCCAATTCATTTGTCTCATTCAAATCGGTTGATGAAAAACCAATCTCACCCATTTCAGTGGTAATTTTTTTCATCAATGACGCTTTTTCGAACATGGGTAACTGGAGGATAAAATAGTCATAAGGAATGTCAAACTCTTCAAGAAGTGGCCGAATCATTCCATCATAAATGCCGCTTTTGACTTGTTTGGCGAGTTGATCGCATGCGTTTATCACATCCTCTGAAAGAAGGCGACTATCCTTCTCTAGGGTATTGTAACAATCTTCTCTCAATCTTGAAAGCAGTTCTTTTTGATTGTGGTCTTCCCATATGGTTCCCTGATATAAAATCATTTTAAGACTCCTTTAACATAGTTTCCGCCCCTTGGGCGCACGTTGTGATATCCTTGATGCCAACTCGGCCGATGATTTCAAGCCACGGAGTGCTTACTCCACATCCACAATGATTATGAAGGATACCGAGATCGTCAGTCATAATTGATAATAAAGGCGTCCCCTCAACCATTGGCGTGATAAGGTTTATCAACCCCAATTGACCGTTTTCAACGGGTTGGAACGTGTCGGGATTTCTGATAAAAACTCTTGAATAGACGGGTATATGAAAGTGGTGTTCCCTGCAATCGGTATAAAGAATTGGATGTTCGACAGCCCCAAAAAACTCTACACAATCGGTATCCTCAATTCCAAGAACCTCTTTGACAAGTCGATAGAATTCCTGTTTGTCGACTCTTTCGGCGTAAAACTGTTTCCACCCACCTCCCATGGTGATTTTCGAACCTTTCGGCATCGAGAGGTGGATTCCTTCAGCTGCCATTTCTTTAAGCAAAAAATAGGTATAAGCCGGAAACCCAATGGTCCTTATCGGGGTTCTTCCTTTGGATGCTTTGATCATGGCTTGTTTCATCGATTCCAAATCGATCTGATATCCATTGTTTGTCCATTTGATTGCGTAGATTCTCTTTTTGGCAGGAGCAATAAACGTGAATGCGTGCGCCGTTTTCATAATACCCGCTTCGGAATGTTTGGTTGGTTGATAACCAAAAATCAAGTAAATAACGGGCTTTAAGGACCAAAGCTTGTGGTACGAAAATATCCTCCGAACCATTTGCCATCCCCGCCATAAATCGTCGAAACTCATGGCGATTCTACTTCTAAACCCAGTGGAGGTCCCTGAAGAGGTGGCTTTCATCGGAAGTTTCCATAATGGCTTCGAATATAGTTCGTGATGTTTGAAATATAGTGTCGGTAAAAATGGAAGTTTGACGACATCTTCCATTGTTTCAATTTTATATGGATTATACTGCGCATGGTCTAAAATACGCTGGTAATCCTGACAATGTTCATAATGATGAATAGCGTTTTCTCGCATGGCTTTGACAAACAGGTCATCTGTTTTTCCAAGTTCATAAACTTTTCTGCTTATAAAAAGTTTTCTAATGTATGTTTTTTTCATTGTTTCACCTCATCCAATGGACACATCGATATCTAGTCAAAATAACTCGAAATGAGAGATACGTCTCAAACGTCAGCTATGATTTTACTGTCATCAGTATATCATATGGAGAAAAACAAGTAAATTTACAATCAGATAATCCCACCAATAAAAAATTGATTATTTTCACAGGTCGTTTATTGCAATAAAAAAAGCCCTTGAAAGGGCTAGATTACGTACCGTATGGTGGCTCGAGCCGGAATTGAACCGGCGACACATGGATTTTCAGTCTTTACATGCACAACTGGCGATATATAATATTATATTGCTATGTAAGATAAATTCAAACTACTATAATTTAAAGAGAGTCACGATTATTATTTTGTTTTATGTAATCTATAAGAAAGGAATCCAATAATTACACATTCGATAAGGAATAATGAAACAAAAACATAAAATACATTAGAGATTTCCATTGAATTTGATCCTGCTATAGTATATTTAATCGATAAGAAAGTCAATACGCCCACAACAACATGAATCACAACTATAATCAAAATCGATTTAATCCAAGACAGATTCTTTCGCCATTTGATGAAACCCAATAAATGTATTAAGATAACTATTTCGTTTAAAAACATTATACACAGCAAAAGAAACAATAAATACATTCCTTCAAATTCATAATAGATATCTGGAAATCTTATATCTGAAAAAATTAACAATTGATATGAAGATATTATTGCTAGTACAATAATACACATGGCAAATGATAAAAAAAACAGCTCTAATACTATAATTCTTCTAATACTTTTTCTTAGAATAATATCCATATGACCATCCATTCATCTTTTGGTGTTTTCTATGATTTTCGCTAATAGAATAGCGCTCTACTAATCAAAAATAAACTTGTAATGAAAATAGGTTAGTTTGCGATTTTCGGGAAATTAAAAAAATATTGAAATAAAATATTGTCTTATTTTATCTATTCTAGGATGTTAAATTTTAAAAACTAACAGATTTGTTATTCTCGTCAGGTTATTCAGTATATTATCCCATTCGATATCTTTAGCAAAAGGATATTTTTGTTGATAAATTTTCCACATTGTTTCTAAGTTTTGATCGTTATTAATGCTATCTAACACGCTTTTTATGTTATCGCTTATTTGATTGTAAGTGTTTCTCGATTTTGATGTGTTTTCAAAAGCTTGTTTAAGAAGATTGAAATCAATTTCACTATCCTTTAAATGAAAAAGAATAAACACATCATAGTAATCTCTCATACGAGTATTTAATATTCCCCTTGAAAATATGGTTTCAAGCTTTTCAGCTAATAATGTTTCAATGTTATATGATTTTAAATATAATATTTTGTTTTCAAACATCGTTTTATAGTTGAAATTTACTTCATTAGGAGTCAATATATCACCTATTGTAAAGTCAATCTTCATAAGTTCAGTTATATTATCAAATTTTACTTGTAACGATACTCGAAAACCTGGATATTCTGCAGTATCTCGTATTTCTTCTATAGAAACTAAGTTCATGATTAATGACTCATTTGTTGGAATCGATATTATGTCTTTTATAACAATTTCAAGTTCACTTTTACTTAAACTAATTGATTTCAAAGTAATATCTAAATCCATGGTTGATCTCAAGTTAATTTGAGTCATTGTCGAAACCAGAAAACCACCTTTGATGATAAATCTGTCTGAATAATTTGAAAGCGAAAGTTTCTCTAGAAAGAATTCAAAGATAATACTTCTTAATATAATATTGGCATTTAGATTTAAAGTCTTCGATTTATTCCGAATAAGTGCTTTTAATTGTTCGCTTGAATTCATAGCAAAATCTCCATGTACTTTTTAACAACATTCTGAATTCCTAAAGAATTAGCATATTGCATTAATTTAATCAAATCCTTATTTTGAGATTTAACGTATTTTTTTATTGATTCATTGACTAGATTATTATCAAGTTTGTTTCTAGATCTAATCACATCACAAATGGTTCTTTCTACATCGTAAACAACAATCTCGTTTCCATATATTGTATTAATTTTTGTGCCACCTAAATCAAACAAACCCTTTTTTATGGTATATGCAACTATTTTGTCGTTATTGATTTGACTTGTGTTATATCCGGTGGGAAGTGTTACCGAATATTTGATTGGTTCTCTGTCAGAAAGCCCATGCAAAAAGAGAGCTGTGTCGTGTGAATAAATTAGTCTCTTTTTCTTCTTCTGAAATTCAAATAAAAAATCATCCCAAGTATTAGGTTTTTGATAGATTCCATTTGAAACACGAATGAGACTATCCTCTTTTACAAATAGAGATAGATATTCTCTATGAATTCCATAAGACTTCGCCTCTTTTGTAGTAATGTAGCCATCACTTTTATCGATAAGTTGCTTTAATTTTTCTCTCGACATAAAATCACATCCTTGACATTTATGCTTTTATTATAGTTTATACAAGTTTTTTTGTCAATATATGAATATAAAAAAAGCCCTTAAAAGGGCTAGATTACGTACCGTATGGTGGCTCAGGCCGGAATTGAACCGGCGACACATGGATTTTCAGTCGTTTCATGCATTTCTTAAGTAGGAATTTTTTTGATATTTCTCTAGCATATTGTTTACAAAATAAAATAGAAGATTATTAAGTTGTGGTTTTTTCCTTTCTATATTTCCACCAGATATACTGATCAACCTTCTTCCTGATTAAAGGAATACCACATAATCCATTATTAGTTATTACATCATCTATCTTTTTTATATAAACATCATATTTATGAATATATGATTTTTTGGTAGTTTTGATAAATCGGGGAAGGTTATTCACTACTACTTTGTCATATTTAGCATATGAGTCTTTTATATAAAATTCTTGATTATGAATAGCACAGTATTTTGATGCAAAAGAGTATAATTTTCTTCCTGGGTATATCTCTGCTATTTCTGAGACTAGTGAGGGATCACCAGCTTCTAATCTTCCATCTATGTCCTTTATTTCATTTATCAAGAACGCTAGCTTCCTCAAAGAGACAACGCTTTTGTTTCTAAAAGTCTGTGTGTTATTCAAGGCATCAATTACAGCGATTTTTGACATGGTTTCAATCACATCATTTCCGTGTTTTGGAAACCTTAGTACTAGTTCGCGAGCACAAACAATATCTTCCGAATAGACTTTAGATGCCGTAATTTCTTTCTCGACTGAATCCAAATCATTGATGGTAATTTTTTCTAGTTCTTTCATAATTAAATACCCCTTTTTCTTCTATAATAGTCATATTATTGTTATTATTTTAGTTTCCCGGCCAATATACTCAAACCGAGAAGTCTTTTCTTTCAATTACATATAGAGCCTCTGTTGACAACAGTATATTGTCAATCATGCAATTTACTCCATTTGTTTTCTTTCTGTGTCCGCTTGGGGATATTCATCCGTCTCCTCGTCGGACAGATCCTCGATCCATACTTCATAATTGGCATCATCAAACGCCTTTTTTATCTTTTTTGCATTTGGTATCCCTCCAGCTATTGCTTGATTCAGATATAATTTAGATTCAGTTTCGTTTGGTGAAGACATACAAATTCCTGTGAATAAAAATAAAGCATAAACAAAGGAAGATTCAATGTCCCCCACATCGGCGGATTTCTTGATCAAACCAGATAAAGATTTATAGCCTCTTTCCGCGATGGTGTGGTCGCTCAAATTATATAAGTAGAACCAATCATTATCCCCTAAGTTAGGATTAGCTATTAAAAATTTTTTATACCAATATTTTCCGAATTCTTTTAATTTGGTTAATGCAGTATCTCCCTTTTGAAGAAACTCATTATACAAAAAGGCGATTTCGATTAAAGCGTTTGGATCTCGGTGCTTAGCGGTTTCAAAAATAGCAATAGATTCTACAATTTTACCCGCTTTAAGAAGCTGCCTTGCATGTGCCATAATTGCGTCTGAGACATCATATTGTAAGCCCAGTTTGATAATTTCATTTATCCCTCGCTTAAAATTAAACCATCTCGAATCGCGCAAATATAATCGGATGGCTCTGGCATCGCCTGATTTTGCTGCTTTAAGGTAATGGTTAAATCCTTTACTAAACTTAGGTATTTCAAAATAATGGTTATAAAGAACCCCTAAATCTGTGGATGCTTCAGATAGCCCTAGTTTAACTGCCGAAAGTAAAAAGGCTTCAGAAATAATGCAGTGATCATTCATTAAATTTGAATTACTCCCTACTTTTCTAAGTGACACTCTATCTTTCTCTTTGTTTAACCGAAATAACAAATCTTTTAACAACTGAATTTCTTCATATGATTTCATTTTAACCTCAATTAGTGGTTCATGTTTTGGTTCTATCTCCATAATCACGAATAGGGAATCATGGCTTTATCTATCGAAGTATCCAAGAATTTCCCCAATCTATACTCATCGAGTGGGTTTATTTTATCCAAATAGATATCATGAATTATTACTGAAAAATGATTGTTTTTATATCTTTTCCGTAGATACTCTATCGCATCTTCAATTTCTACGAGGTCATCGCTTACAGTTCTAATCAAGACATAGGTATCTCCGCTATCAAGTTTAAAGTCAAATGATCTATGAAATAATCTAGAAAAGCCACTCAAATCCGGCCCTGAAAGATTTCTCTTTTTAGCATCTTTTTTATAGAAAGAATAGAATGAATACGTTATAAAATTGAATTTTTTTCCATCAAAAATCGGTTCGATAAATTCTCTTTCAAAAATGGAAAACGGCTCGATTTCAACTCTTGTCGCCTTGTTGAGTTCAATAACAATTCTCAATTTTGTCATCTCCCTTTTGGTTAATGTTTATCCTGGAATATCCCATCGACTCCACACACCATCCGCCGTCAGGAATTGAACTGGCTCTTTCATCCCCAAAGATAGCCGTGGAATCTTCCTGATTAGCTAGTCTAAATGAAACTCTATTCGGAAGAAAATAGTCTTGAATATCCAAAGAACATGATGCCGGTTTTGTGGTAAGGATAATTACATTCACGCCGACCGATCGAGAACGGTGCGTAATCCACGTCAACAGACTGTCGATGCAGGTTTTTGATTTTGCATTTATGAAAATCGAAGTATCGATTATTAATAATTTGTAGGGCATGACTTTTTTTATATTTTCTTCGGTTTTCATCTTCTGGTTATTCTCTACAATGGTCCGCACACATCTCACTTTAAACTTTTGGTGTCTTCGATAACATAATTTCTTCATCCGTTTGAGCAGGCGAATCATTCTGTCTGCGGATGATACGACTTTTCGTTTTCGAAGGTATAATGCTTTTATCTCATCTGAATATTGGAATTTCCCTGAACAGATGTCAAAATTAATCATCTTTTCAGGATGTTTTGAAAAAATGTCATACACCAGATTATAAATGATTTGGTCTAAAATCGTTTGGCGGTCTGAACCTACAAGGATATTCATCCCATGAACCAAAGAATACTCCAAAGTCCCTTGAAGACTATTTTCAAATAATCGAATGGTTGGTTTTTCCAATTTATGACAATCTCCTTTACTCATGTGCCGCAATGACAATTTCCACATTTTCTTCGGAAACTACCCAATTGGCTTCTTGTTGAGAAATATCGTGTCGGAAGGTTATTTGTTTAAGATTTTTACACCCCTCAAAACACCGGCCTTTAATACGTTTGATGGATTTAGGAAAGGTGCAAGAAGTGATTTTTTGAGAGTATTTAAGAAAACCCGATTGAAAATCTGTCACCGGACTGCCTCCAATAGTCTCAACTATTTTTGTGTTTGGATCCAGGTTTGACTCGTTATATCCCACGGCACGGGCAACGTCCAGTTCAAACGACAAGAATTTAATTCCGCGTTTTTCTAGCAAATTAAAATCGTCGACCACATAAAAATGGTTATTGGATAATTGTGCCATGATTTGTTTTGCTCTGTCGGATTCCTTTTTCTCTTTAATATAAACCGTGACTCGGTGGGTGTTGGGAATAAAATCTGCTGGCGGAATTATTTTTTTATTAAAGATAACCAAGGTAGAGAGATTGTCGTTTGCCCCAAACACCTCGCTTCCTAATTTTTCAACCCGGTATCCTATTTCCGAATAATTAATGCTTGTCATATAAAATGCTTTATCATCGATTTCAGCAATGTCATTTGTAAAATCAAAATGCTTCAAATTTTTGCAGTTATAAAAGCAGTTGGATTTGATCTTTATCAATCCCGAGGGGGTGTTGATTTCTTCCAATCTCACACAATTATAGAATCCGCGGTCAGGAAGTTCAAATATTCCGGCCGCCAAACGGACTCCCTTCAATCGTACGCAATCGCTGCAAATTTTCTCAAATATTTGAACTTTATGAAGTTCCACAATCTGAGTAAAGTCTAAATAAGTGATAGTCGATTCCATAAAAGCCTCGGAAAAGACTTTTTTTATTGAAGACGGCAGTATTGTATAATCAATATATTTGCATTGTTTGAATGCTTGTTGCCCGATTTCCTCAACTATATATTCAACCTGATTATATGTGATTCTACCTGGAATATCTAGATCGACCACCCTGCATAAAGTGTTTCCAATTACTGTTGCTGAAAAGTTATCATGAAGTGTATATATAATGTTATCTATTTCATATACTATGTCTTTATTATCGTTCATTATAATTCCTCCTCAGTAACTCAGATCGACGATCAGTTCAATTCTATTAATCGAATAAATGTAGTAAAGTCGTTCAGCGTTAAGCAAAAGCCGTAATTTTCTTTCGTTAAATCGATTAATTACTGACTGGACTTCTATTTCGCGCTGATGAACTGCATATTCCAGTTCACTTTCGGATAATAGCGTTTTAAATCGACTTATAGAAATATCGTCATCTCCAAAGTTTAAACCATATCGTTCTTTATCAACATACTCCAATATTTCGGGATAGAACCAATACATATCAAAGGAACTAAACATCATCCCAGCATTACCATCACTATATTGCACAAGCCACCTTCCTTTATTATCGAAATGAATGACGTCAAAGTAGTCAATCATTTTGGGGTTTACAAAATCCTCTCTATCTATTTTGAGATTACATGATTCTCTAAAAGCTTTTATTCCACCAAATAATTCAGAATCCTTTATTATGCTTAATCCTTGGTGAAAATGATTTTTCTCAGATAATTCAATAATCTTCTCCATTTCATTCTTGTCCAAAACAAGGGATGTCTCGCTTAAAGTAACCTTTATTAGCCTCATATAAAACTCGATAAAATGGTCAATTTCATCTTTGCTTGGGGTGTGAATAGATATTAATTCATAATGATATTTATTATCGGAATAAACTAATAAACTATCCCAATCAAGAAATATATAATTTTGACTTAATTCATCAATGATTTTGCTGTTGGCGGATTTTTTATCCATTTTTATGAATAAACTGAATGAGTATTTTATCACACTAAATTCTTTACCGTTAAATAAGGAATAATCTAGTGTTTCTTCAAACAATCTATATAGTTCCATTGAATGATGTTTCTTATTTACATTAACATTTATCCTCAAGTTGCACCAATTCTTTCTTTTATAATAGTTAAAAAAAGGCGAAGACTTATCTTGATATTATTATCGCATGAAGAGAAAAATAAAACTGTGCAAGGAATGCGCAGTTTTATTTTTTTGAAAATATAGGTGTAAATCCGCAATCGTATAGCTCAGTATCAATTTCAAATGTATCATAATTCTTATCGATAATAAATTTTAAAATTCTGAGTTCTTGAAGTTGACAAGTGTGCCTTCCTGCCGAGTGCAAGAGCGTTATCGTCTCTTCCAGTGAGCATTCAAGCACAATAGCGATTTTCAATATGGTAATTGTACTTGGTTTTTCGGTTTCTCCATTAAGTATTCTGTTTATCGTAGAAGGTGAATCTGGTGTTTTGTTGTAGATATCAGGTGCACCTTTCTTTTTTTCTCTCAGCATTTCATTCAAAATCTCTGACAGTTTTTTTGTTCTAAACTTTGCGAGTTTTAGATCAGACATCCAATCGTTTATTACAAAAAGAATTAATGACGAGCTGTGATCATAGGTTAATCTAAAAAAATTCTGTTTTTCATTTATCTTCATTAACGCCTTAATGAAATCATCCATGAAGTTTTCTTCAGAATCTTTGCAATTATTAAACCAATCAGTAATATCTTGTTTAATTTCATCTGAACACTTCGGGCAAATTATATAATCCAGCATATCAAAGAACTTGAGTTCATCACAAAGAAATTTGGTGTACCTATCGAAAGCATTACACTTTGATATACATTTATCATCTTGGTAAATTCTAACAATCTTTGTTGATAACGGAGAAAGTGATATATCTTTATATTTTACTATAATCACTCCTTTATCGTTATCCAAATATGTGTCGATATTTGTTTCATAAAATCTTTTATTGCTGTAAAACTTTTTTATATTTTCTAAGACAATATTGTTATCCATTCTATCCTCCAAAATTATATTTTTTTCATTTTCTATTTTGATGTATGAACTCACTGAACTGATACAAGTATTAATAAATCAATCAAAATTGAAAAGATAACGGTTAAAACATAAGTAATGTGATTATAGCAAATAAGAAATAATCATACAATAGATAGACCAATAATCGTATACGTCAAAGATTAAAAAAATTGCAATTACAAAATATATCCAAAAAAAACAATATAAAAAGCCCTTAAAAGGGCTAGATTACGTACCGTATGGTGGCTCAGGCCGGAATTGAACCGGCGACACATGGATTTTCAATCGTTTCAATCGATTGCTTTAAATAATCAATGTCACTTTCTGTGTTATTTTTACCTGAAGGGCTTAAATATTGATTAAATTCTTTTTCCCAATCAATTATAGTTTCAATATCTTCTCTTGATTTTGTTTTTATACAGTGATATTGATAGGCATGTCTTGTTTCATTGAATGCTGTCACCAAGATTTCTAATTCATTACTTCGATTGATCCAATCTTCATTGAATAGGATTTCATTATCTTTATGTCTATAGATGCTTGATATTTCTGGATTGGGAAAATCACTACCAATTGCAAAGTACACTTCTGGCGGTGTGATGTTAAGTATTTTTGATGCTGCTTGTATGCCTATTAGTGCTTATTCAATGTTATTCATTAGATTAAACCCATCTTATAAATCATATTAATTATCTTATTTTAGGAATATTTACTCGAATATCATAAAAATTTCAAATATTGTCTCTTTGAGTCCTATATTGGTCGTAGATCCATATAATATCTTTATATCTTGATGAAATTCTTTTCTTAAACTCGACAACACTTTTTCAAGTAGTGATAATGGAATATCATCTCTTGATTTTGTATTTACAATGATTCTTTTAGTATTTACTAATGCGTATTCATTAATGATAGTTTTGAAGTCACAATCTCCTTCATTTGGTTTAAAAACCATATAACACAAAATGTCATTAAGATTACCAAAATCACTCAAATCTAATGAAATAAGTGAGTTTGATTCAACAATGCCTTGAATCGCTTTTTGAATAACTTTCTTATCTGTTATAACACACTCCATAGATATATCTCCTTGGGTTTAAATTAAATCCTATAATGTATGAAAGTACTTTATATTTCATCCAAAAAATTAATTTGGTTGTCGTACATATCGTTGATTTTATTCCATTCAAAATGACCCAAATAGTTGTTAGCTATTTCTTCCGCTGTATAACTGAGTTCTAGATCAACCTGTTCTTTCAAGTATTCTACATAATTCTTTGGGTCATCTAATATTTTGAAATATTTCATATATGCATCATCGTTTTTACGATAATGTTTGTCACCTGGTTCCCAAATCATAAAGTGAAAAACGGGTTTGCTACATTTTAAAAGTGGTTCAATATGCCGAATTAATTGATCTCTATTATTAGACCAGGTGGTCTCTAGTGTTGGTCCGCTTTCTGTTCTTTTTGCTTCTCCAATAAAATAAGCCTTGGTAGTTTCAATGAATATATCGGGATGTGTGAACCCTTCTAAAATTGCCCAATGTGTAGAACCTTGGTTGATTTTGTCATAATTTGATTCAATGTAATTGATTGCCTCTATATAGATATCATCATTATCCTTAGCCGACAGCAGTACTTTTCTTTTTTTGAATGATTCTGATAGCTCTTTCTTATTAAAATCTTTTAAGGCTTTTTCAGGTATTGTTGTTTCATTAAAATTCTTGATGGCGTGCAACAATCTGTCTTTGAGTGGTTTTAATGTTTTTTCTCCCACACAATCGTATTTAATCTTATTAATTGTTCCAAAATCAAATATTATGTTCTTGTTTGCCAATAATTTCGATAAAAAATCATGCAACTTGTTATTTATTTTTAAGTAATCCATAAGTGGATTAACTCTTGTTTTACTACTATCATATATACCCATAAAATGTCTCTCCTTTCTTATTTACTTTTAAAACTATATTAATTATTAAAAAAAGCTATAAAGAGAAACTTTCGATAGTGGATTGGTATGGTTTTTAAACAGTTCCCAATTTAACTATCATATGCATACAATCCAACAAGATTATAGCATATAAGAAAAGTCATGTAAATTGCTCTAATAGTATTTTTATTTTTAAATGTTGTATGTCTATGTGTCGATACTGCCTTTTGTAAAATTACAATAAAAACAATAAAAAAAGCCCTTAAAAGGGCTAGAATTCGTTCCAAATGGTGGCTCAGGCCGGGATTGAACCGGCGACACATGGATTTTCAGTCCATTGCTCTACCAACTGAGCTACCGAGCCAAAAATGGCGGTCCCGACGGGACTTGAACCCGCGATCTCCTGCGTGACAGGCAGGCATGTTAACCACTACACCACAGGACCGTGGTTGCGGGGGCAAGATTTGAACTTGCGACCTTTGGGTTATGAGCCCAACGAGCTGCCGGACTGCTCCACCCCGCGATATGTTTTCGTGCTATATTATAATATCAAACGAAACATGAAATGTCAACTGCGTATTGTCACAAAACAATTGACATAATGATTTAATAATCGGATTGGGAATCCGATGGTGGAGGTTGACGGGATCGAACCGCCGACCCTCTGCTTGTAAGGCAGATGCTCTCCCAGCTGAGCTAAACCTCCATGGTGGAGTATAGCAGGATCGAACTGCTGACCTCCTGCTTGCAAGGCAGGCGCTCTCCCATCTGAGCTAATACCCCTGTGGTACCCAAGGCCGGACTTGAACCGGCACGTCATTGCTGACATTGGATTTTAAGTCCAACGCGTCTACCTATTCCGCCACTCAGGCATTTCAATGGTGACCCGCAGGCGACTTGAACGCCTGACCCTTTGATTAAAAGTCAAATGCTCTACCGACTGAGCTAGCGGGTCATTTCGAGCTCTTCTAGGTAATGAGCTAGTAAAACTTCGTGGTGCCGACTATAGGAATTGAACCTACAACCTACTGATTACGATTCAGTTGCTCTGCCGGGTTGAGCTAAGTCGGCAAAATGGCGGAGAAAGAGGGATTCGAACCCCCGCGACGCTCGCACGTCCTGTCGGTTTTCAAGACCGATCCCTTCAACCGGGCTTGGGTATTTCTCCGGCAATTTGAACGATTGGTGGACCCGGTAGGACTCGAACCTACGGCCAATCGGTTATGAGCCGATAGCTCTAACCAACTGAGCTACGGGTCCATATGTTCGATAATTTCAAAATTGGTAGCGGCGGTGAGACTTGAACTCACAACCTCACGGGTATGAACCGTACGCTCTAGCCAGTTGAGCTACACCGCCGTGAAATAATCAAATGGTGGAGTATAGCAGGATCGAACTGCTGACCTCCTGCTTGCAAGGCAGGCGCTCTCCCATCTGAGCTAATACCCCTGGTAAAAAAATGGTGGGCCTAAATGGACTTGAACCATCGACCTCACGCTTATCAGGCGTGCGCTCTAAACCACCTGAGCTATAGGCCCACTATACACTTTTCAGTGCGAGTAATATTTTACTATTTATGACATGGTTTGTCAATTAAAAAAATCATAAAGTTCCGGCATTCGGAAAAAAATACAATCTCTTGCTTCAACATTCAGTGAATTGTGATAAATCATGGCTAATAATCGCCTTTTTTCATCCAAAATGATTGATTTTATTAGGGTTTTGGATATTTGATATTATTTTTTATCATCTTTTCATAGATGATTTTTTCAGGATCTAACCCCAAATCATTGATCATTGCTAAAGTGTACATCAAAACGTCTGCGAGTTCTTCTTTTACATTTTCAAAATTCGGTTTTTGATCTGTCCATTGATAATTTTCTAATAGTTCAGCCGCTTCAATAATAATTGATTTTGCTAACGCTTCAGGGGTATCGTGTTCTTTCCACCCTTGTTCATCTCGATATTTAATGATTGCTTTCATTAATTCCAGCATTGGATTCATCCATCACTTTCTTAATAGCTTTCTTTAAGGTTGGGCGATCAATCAAGACAATTCTTCCGCAACCGAGACATTTAATTTTACAATCGGCTCCAAAACGGACAATCTCCCATTTATTTGTACCACAGGGATGTCCTTTTTTTAATACAACAACACTACCCAGATGAATCTCAGGCGCAATCATAACTAGGATTCCTTTTTCGAAATCATATCGAAAAATTCATCTAATTCCGACAATGAATCAAACGAAATAATTAAACGATTTTCATTAATTTTAACAGGTTTAACAAGATGTAAAGTTGCATCAATTTTTGATTTAGTGTTTTTTAATCCTGTAGCTAAATTCTCTGGCACTTCTCTTTTTTTAATTTCTTTTTTCTTTTTCTCGGTTTTTATTAATGATTCAATATCTCGAACGGTCAAATGTCCGTTGATCACCATCTCTGCGATTTTATGAATTCGGTCAATATCTTTGAGTTTACTAAGCGCGCGTGCATGTCCCATAGAGATGTTCCCGCGATTAATTTCTTCAATGACTGCGGGCGGCAAAGTCAATATCCCTAAGGTATTAGAAACATAAGAACGGCTTTTACCAATTTTCATTGCTAACTCAAGATGAGTCAAATTAAGGGCGGTAATGGCGTTTTGATAAGCCTCTGCCTCTTCAACAATCGTCAAATCCTCACGTTGAATGTTTTCTAATAACGCAAGTTCGGCCAGGTATTCGTTATTATAATCACGAACAATCGCTGGTATTGTTGAAAATCCTGCAATTTTAGCGGCTTTACATCGACGTTCACCCGCCACCAGTAAATACCCGTTATGAACTTTTTTAATGATAACGGGTTGAAGAACCCCATTGGTTCGAATAGATTCGGCTAATTCATTTAAACTGGTCTCATCAAAATGTTTGCGCGGTTGAAAAGGATTAGGCGCAATTAAATCAAGGGAGATATCTAAGACTTCTTCCTTACCAACATTAAGATTCTCGTTTTCTTCCAATAAATCAGAAAGCCCGCGCTTTACTAATGTACTTTTAACCATGGCGTGATGTCACCTCTTTGGCTAATTGCCGATAACTGATGGATGATTTACTTTTTGGAGAAAATTCGGTAACCGGCACACCATAAAATGTCGCATTCGAACAACTAACATTACGAGGAATGATGGTTTGGAAGACACGTTCTCCGAAATAAGTTTTGATTTCATTGACGACTTGAAAACCAGAAGATGATCGCGTATCGAGCATGGTCAATAAAACACCATAAATCGTCAAACTTTCTCTATTTACTTTTTTCTTTGCTTGGACTAACCGAATGGTATTTAATAATTGAGTCAAGCCATCCATCGCAAGAAATTCACATTGAACAGGGATAATAATCCCATCAGAAGCAACCATTGCATTGATGGTCACAAACCCCAGCGAGGGCGGGCAATCAATTAAGATATAATCATAGTTATCTTTTACAAGCTTCAATTGTGTATGAAGAATGAAATCACGGTTGGAATTAGCGATGATTTTCTCTTCAATTCCTTCAACGACGGTTCTAGCCGGCAACACATCAATTAAGGGATTTTCAGTTTTTATAATCGCTTCGGATAAAACCGCTTCTTCTGTCAAGCAATCAAAAATGCTATTTTTGAAACTGCCTCGATTGATTCCCATGCAAGTGGTTGCGTTCGCTTGATAGTCTAGATCAATTAAAAGAACTTTTTTATCTAAATAAGTTAGTGAACTAGCTAGATTGATAGCGGTTGTGGTTTTTCCTACGCCGCCTTTTTGATTAGCGATTGAAATAACAATACTGTTCATAAGTCTACCTCGTTACACTTTCTTACCGAGATGTTCTTTGAACAATTCGGCGTTATCCTTAAAAAATTCGATTTGAGCATCACTTAAAAATTCTGTCATCTCTGCAGAAGTGAACCATTCATAAATCTCTTCATGAGACATTACTTGAGTCATCTGTCCCCAATCATCGGCTTTAGAGACTTCATTCGCTAGATAAGCATATAATAGAGCCATTGCGATAATGCGTTCGTCATTGGTCAATGCAAGCTTATCTAAGGAGTATTCATATCGATTATCACGATACGGTGTGGTCTCACAAAAACGTGTATAGAAATTATAGATGATTGAAATCATATTAGAACGACGGTTTAATAGATATTTGTAAAGTCGATTCGCTACTTTTTTTGTTGAAACGCTTAACTCTTCACTCGCAAGAATGTGATCAATCCCTTTTTCGTGGATGTAGATGAACAAGTCTAAAACGTTACCAATTTCTTTTCCGCGATCTCGAAATTGTTCGTACATAAAAACACTGATTTCTCCGACGGCTTTTTGAAAAGCAATATTTTCATAAACAGGATCTAAATGTTTTTGTTTGCGAATATCTTCAATATAAGACATGGTATCGTCTTGATATTTATCGATAATATGAATCATACGAACCCATTCATAATTTAAATCGGTGTATAGTTTTTCGTTATAAAGCACTTGTAACAAAAGGATAAAATAAAATAATGCGAGAATCGCAATATAAACATAGACGGATCCCACAATAAGTGTGGCACCAGCAAGGTTTGCTTGATGACGAATAACATAGTATACCCCTAACGCTACAACAAAGGTTCCGTACGTTAAATAAGAAAATAATTCTTGATAAAACACAATCACTGTTAATCCAATAAAGAAAAACATATAAGCATAAAAACTGCTTGTTCCTTGCATATAAAAGAAGGTTAATGCAATGGTATAAATGATTGAAATTTGAATGGCGGCCATGATTTTCTTAATACGGATTAAAACAATGATTAAAATCAGTACGATCACAAGCATTGCCATCGCAACGATTTTAAAGCCCGTTTGATAATCAAAGAAGATTGATAAAGGAATGGTGATGGCCGTGACCAACATCAGAAAAACCATAACCAAAACCACTTTGATTTTACGCACTTCACTCATGGGCAAAAATTCTGTATTAAATACTCGACGGAAGAAATTTTTCATTATAAATTCCTCCCTATATAATCATTAACAATGGTATCAAATACTTCGTGGTTTTCTTGATAGATATGCATGATTTGAGGATCGTTATAATAATAATAGTCGGTATAAATTAAGATGTTATATATCTCTTGTGAAGAGAGTGGTTTTAACAACTCGCTTCCAAGGCGCAGCGACACATAAAAAACTGAAAAGGCGATAATTTTAATTTCTAAAGAGTCTGATGGTTGGTTGAAACTCTTCAACTGTGTTTCAGAAAATATTTCACGTTTTTTGATGACAAGATCGCGCATTTTACTGATTTTGATGATTGTTTTACGCAATTTATGATTTGCAGAAATGAGGAGATCTTCAATATGGATTAAATCTGCCGACGTATAATGAGGGTATTTACTTAAAAGCGTTGATACAGGCGTTCCTTTCTCCATAGCCAACATAATTTTCAGCTTTTCTGAAAAAATATTATCTATCTTTAATTTCTCTGAAAATGCTTGAGTAAACGATTCAACCGCTCTATAATACTTTGAAATTTCTATTTTACGTTTAATTGCTTCCTTTTCAGCGCTAATCAGAAGATCAATGTTTCGAAACTCCGATTCTTTCGAGAGTGCTAATTGATTATATAAAAAACGTTTTTGCTTGATGATAATGTAAGAAGAAATTGTTAATAATAATACAAAAAGAATGATAAAAAAGAAGGTTCCAAAGTCGGTTTCAACCTGTGCATTGTCAAACGATAAATACTCTGGATAATTCCACATAATCATCAATATGGTGAAAAACAAATAAAGATCACTGATTAAAATGACTTTGAGATCTTGATAAAAAGCCGCGATGGCATATGCAATAAACAAACCAGAGATAAAACTCGGTGATTTGAAAATAAATATCATTGCTGTAGCTAAGCCAAAAACGCCGAGTGAAGTAATGAATTTGTTAAGATTATAAAAACTGGAGTCTTCATTCCCATAGGCCAATGATGCAATGTTAAAGAAAATCACCCCAAGGAATCCAACTAATAATGACAGGATATATACCAGTTCAAATCCCCCAAAAATCATATAAGCCATGGTAATGAGCATAAAGAAAAAGATAATGCCTAAAATAATATGATTTTTTGAACGAAGATGTTTGATTTCGAGTTGTTCACGGTAATCTTCGATTTCTGGAAAACTGTAGGTCTGTTTACGTTGCATGGAGTCACCTCCTCCTATAAAGGTTTTTTCTTAATTAGTCCATATGACCTAGGATATTTATCTTCAGTCTTACTGATTTTCTCTATGATGATTAATACATGACTAAGTTCGCTATTTAAAGGATAAACCATGATCTCTTTTAATTTTCCACCAAGTTTTTTGATGGCATTATCGGCTTCTTCTAACTCATCAATATAATGAATTGATTTCATCGCGATGAAGAGTCCTCCTATTTTAACAAAAGGCAGACATAATTCGGTTAACACATTTAATCTTGCGACTGCTCTTGCGGTTACGATATCATAGTAATTCAATTTTTTGTGTTCTTCGATTCTGCCATGAATTAGAGCGTTATCATGGATGCTTAATTTTTCTGATAAAGTCAAAAGAAAATCAATGCGTTTTTGAAGCGCATCTATGATGGTGACTTTGATGGAAGGATCGACTATTTTCAGCGGTAAGGATGGAAATCCTGCTCCAGAACCCACATCAATCAATTTTTTATCTTTAAAAGAGCCTACTTTAAGAAGACAGAGTGAATCAAAAAAATGTTTGAGATAAACCTCATCCCGATTCGTGATTGCGGTCAAATTCATCACTGAATTTTGTTGAATCAGAAATTCATAATATGTTTCAAACTGTTCGCGCATGGATTCGGTTAATTTCAAGCCAAGAGTTTCTAGCGCATGATCAAACATTATAGACACAATATCACCTTAAAAGTATTTTACCACACCGCATGAAATAATCATATTCCTTTTAATATTCCCAAATTAAAAATGGTCTGGAAGACCAGACCAATAATGCTTTATGATTTAATTCTTGATTCTTTAACTTGCATGACTAACATTTGAATATCAGCGGGATTGACACCGCTGATGCGAGAGGCTTGTCCTATGGTTAATGGCCGAATTTTTGCAAGCTTCATCTGAGCTTCCAAAGCAATATTATGTAATTTAGAATAATCAAAATCACTGGGTATCGGAATGATTTCTTCTTTAAGCAATTTTTCAGCTTCTTTAATGGCTTTTTTGATATATCCTTCATAAGTGATTTCGATTTCTATTTGTTCGGTGACTGAATCAGGCAATATACTTGTCTCATCCACTAAAGATAAAACATCACTATAAGATAATTCTGGGCGTTTTAGAAGATCAATCAATGACGATTTTTCTTTGAGTTCACCGGATTTGAATTGACGAAGTTTTTGGTTGACGATTTCGCTAGGATTAACAAATATTTGTTTTAGTCGCTGGGTTTCAAGTTGAATCGCTTCAATCTTTTGAAGATATTGTCGATATCTTTCTTCGTTAATGAGTCCGATAAGATATCCTTTTTCGGTCAAACGAATATCGGCATTATCATGACGAAGCAATAATCGAAACTCAGCCCTTGAAGTTAACATTCGATATGGATCCATGACTCCTTTTGTAACTAAATCATCGATTAATACGCCGATATAAGCTTCATTACGACGGAGAATAAAAGGTTCTTTTTTATTCATTTTATGGGAAGCATTAATGCCTGCCATCAATCCTTGACAAGCTGCTTCTTCATACCCTGATGTTCCGTTGACTTGACCAGCAAAAAAGAGATTTTCAATTTTCTTTGATTCTAAAGTCGGCCATAGATCTGTCGGATGAATGGCATCATATTCAATGGCATAAGCATATTTGGCAATGATGGCATTTTCAAGACCGGGTAAAGAACGAACCATGGCTTCTTGAACATCATGAGGCATGGACGTTGAAAAACCTTGCAAGTACACTTCATCAATGAATTGACTTTCTGGTTCAATAAACAACTGATGACGTTCCTTATCAGAAAATCGTACTAGTTTATCTTCAATCGAGGGACAATATCTCGGGCCAACCCCTTTTACTAAACCGCTATACATAGCGGATTTTCGGAGATTTGCATGAATAATTTCATGCGTGATTGGTGCTGTATGAATGAGGTAACATGGCCATTCTTTTTCAAGCGATTTAAAGACCGATTCATCATAACTGAAATGGTATTTAAAGTGATCCCCCGGACTCAGTTCCATCTTACTAAAATCGACGGACGATGTTTTAATTCTTGGTGGCGTACCAGTCTTAAGTCGAAAGGTCTCCATGCCAAGTTCACGCAAATGCTTTGAAAGACCATAAGAGGGTTTTTGTTTATCAGGACCTTCTGGCGTTGAGGTGGAACCAACTAAAACGACGCTTTCCATATAAGTTCCGGTGGTTAATATCACTGTTTTAGATTCAATGGTTTCTCCTGATTCCAAAACGACGCCATGGCAAACATTTTCATCCACAAGTAAGTTTTTCACATAAGCTTCTTGAATATCGAGTTTTTTTTGACTAAAAAGAGTTTTTTGCATTTCCATTGGATATAAGACTTTATCAGATTGAGCGCGTAGTGCTCTAACGGCGGGTCCTTTTGAATGATTCAGCATTTTCATCTGTAATGCTGTTTTGTCAGCGATCTTTCCCATTTCGCCGCCTAAAGCATCGATTTCACGAACCAAAGTTCCTTTGGCTGGTCCACCAATGGAAGGATTACATGGCATGGTTGCGATCATCTTGATATTTCCAGTCACAAGTAAGGTTTTATGATTGAGTCTAGCCAAAGCGAGTGCCGCTTCACTGCCAGCGTGTCCGCCGCCAATGACGATAGCATCATACATGTCAAACACCTCCTTTTTACAACGATACTTAATTAATAAAATTTATCTGTTTTTCATAAACAAAAATAACTTTTTGAAGATAGTAATCTAATATCAATCATAATTATATGAGCCCATAATGTTTTAAAGCTTTTCTGACACCTTCTTGATCGACGTTATCAGTAATATGATGGGCAATCGTCTTGAGCTCGGGATATGAATTTCCCATTGCAATTCCATGTGCAACAGCTTTTAACATGGTGATGTCATTCATGCCGTCGCCAATGGCATAAATATCTTCTTTGGGATAATCAAGATATTCGACGAGCCAGTTAATGCCATCGGCTTTTAGATTACCTTGAGGATTGACATCGTAACCAAAACGATTAGAGCGATTAAAAACCAGTTCGGGAAATAATTTTCTTACTTCTTCAATTTTTGTATCATCAAAAAAAACCATTGAAAGAACATCATTTTTTAAATGATATTCTCGATCAATGCGTGGAAACTCAATATTGAATATTTCTGAGAAATCATCAACCATCGATGTTTTTTTCGACAATGCAATATAATCATACAATCCTTCAAGAACTAAATCAATTCCCAAACGATCACAATAGTCGACCATTTTTTGAACCGTTTCTTTCGAGATAAATCTTTGATAAACCACTTCACCGTTATATTTGATAAAATTACCATTTGCGGCAATATAATCTTCGATACCCAATATCTTCTCAATACCATATAACAAATGCGGAACTCTTCCTGTTGCTATGACAGGCCGATGTCCCTTTTGCTTTAATTCTGCGATTGTTTCAATGATTCCAAATGCTGGACGACCTCGATCGAGAGTCGTACCATCTAAATCTAAGAATACCAAAGCCATAACGTCATCTCCATTATTCAAAAAATCTCTCATGAAGCATCTCCACCCACATAAATACCTTACTTAAGGCTGCTTCCGTCAAGATCTGACCTGATTCGTGGGCACTTATTGAGTGAAGATGCTTCATAAGAGATTCTGTAAAGATTATATCACAATTATTGTTTTTGACAATTATTTTTGCTTCCGTAACTCTTTGAAAAACACCTTCATTAATTGACTTGATTCTTCTGCTAATACACCTGACTCAATTTCTACTTTATGATTGAAATCATAATCAAAAAGATTTAATATTGATTGATGTGAACCAAATTTTGGTTCAGTCGTTCCATATACTAACCGCTTCAACCTCGCTTGAATCATTGTTCCAGCACACATTGAACAAGGTTCTACCGTCACATATAAAGTACACTCATCTAATCGCCAAGAATTAAGTTTTTGGCAAGCATTATCGATCGCAATCATTTCAGCGTGATGAAAAACATGTTTTGATGTTTCTCTTTGATTGTATCCTGTCGCAATAATTTCTCCATCTTTCACAATCACTGCTCCAACTGGAACTTCACCAATTGCATAAGCTTTTTTAGCTTCTTCTAAGGCTAAAGACATGAAAAAAACATCAGGATTCATCAGATAACTCAGTTCCTTCGATATAAGGTTGCGGACGACCTGGGACTTCATGACAATGACGACATCTGGCTTCATACGAATCTTTCGCACCAACTAAAATAATAGGGTCCGTATAGTTTGCGGGTTTCCCATTAACAATCCGTTGTGTTCTTGTGGCGGGGGTATGACATATTACACATATCGCTGAAAGTTTGGTAACTTCTTCGGCTAATGAAAGTAGTTTTGGCATAAAACTAAAAGGTTCGCCGCGGAAATCTCGATCAAGTCCCGATACGATGACGCGAACGCCCGCATCAGCGAGATGTTCACAGATTCTAACTGCTTCTTCATCTAAAAATTGAATTTCATCAATGGCGACAACATCAGTATCGTTGTTTACGTATTCCATTATTTCACTCGCAGCGGTAATATTAATCGAACGTGTTCGAGAATTATTATGGCTAACGACTTCATCAGGAGCATAACGATTATCAATCTGCGGTTTAAAAACGATTACGTTTTGCTTTGCAAATTCAAGACGCTTGACTCTACGAATGAGTTCTTCTGTCTTGCCTGCATACATTGGACCGGTGATGACTTCGATCCAACCTTCTCGCTGTTTTAAATACATGGTCGTATCCCCCCTAATATCTATCGTCGGTTTTTATTATACAAAAAGGATATAAAAAAAACCATAAGATATGGTTTCTTTTTTTATTATTTGTTATCCATGCCGTAACGTTTGTTAAACTTATCGATTCTTCCGTCGACAGCCGCAAATTTTTGCTTGCCGGTATAGAAAGGATGGCAATTCGAGCAAGTGTCAACTCGGAAGTCTTTCGAAGTTGAACCGGTAACGAAGGTGTTTCCACAAGTACTGCACGTGACGGTAACTTGATTATACTTTGGATGAATGCCGCTTTTCATATGATATCTCTCCTTCTGCCATGATTTTTTATGTCATAGTAAGTTCTTTAGCAAAAGTATTATAACAAACATAAAATCAAAATGCAAGCAATAAATGATCCCTAGAAGACAAATGGTCTATTTAAACTAAATTTGATAGAAAAGTATCCATCATTCTTTGAATGGATGCTATAATATCTATGAAAATCATGGTCTGAATTGAATCGGAGGATGATTCTATGGATTCAAAAAACATTGAAGCTTTAAAATTGCACGAAGAACACAAAGGAAAATTATCCATTGAGAGCGTTGTACCATTAAAAAATAAATACGATCTTTCATTGGCTTATACCCCAGGTGTTGCCGCACCTTGTATTGAAATCACAAATAATCCCGAATCGGTATATCAATATACGATGAAAAGTCGTTTAGTCGCGATTATCACAGATGGAAGTGCGGTTCTAGGTCTAGGGAATATTGGTCCGTTAGCCGCCATTCCTGTCATGGAAGGAAAAGCGGCGCTTCTTAAAACTTTCGCAAATGTCGATGGTTTTCCTATTTGTTTAGATACCCAAGATCCCGATGAAATTGTCGATACAATTATTAAAATCGCACCTGTTTTTGGCGCAATTATGTTAGAAGACATCGCTGCACCTAAATGTGTTGATATTGAACGTCGATTACAAGCAAAACTAACTATCCCTGTATGCCATGATGATCAACATGGTACAGCGATGGTTGTGGCTGCGGCAATAATCAATGCTTCTCGGTTATTAAACAAACCCCTCACTTCCATGCGAATCGTCGTAAGTGGAACGGGTGCCGCCGGCTCTGCCATTTGCCGATTGCTAAAAGCCATTGGCGTTAAAACAATCCATGCATATAATAAACAAGGCATTATGAGCATTAAAAAATATAATGATTATGATGTTGTTTTAAAAGGATTGTTGAATGAAAACATTATCGATTCTTATGATGATTATCAAGTGGATGACTTAGCCTCCTTAATTAAAGGCGCAGACGGATTTATCGGAGTATCTGCCGGAGGAATTCTGACGGAAACGATGGTAAAGTCAATGAATTCAGATCCAATTGTATTAGCCATGGCCAATCCAATCCCTGAAATTATGCCAGATCTTGCTATCAAAGCAAAGGCGGCGATTGTTGGGACGGGGAGAAGTGATTTTCCTAATCAAATTAATAATGTGTTGGTCTTTCCCGGGTTATTTAAAGGCGCGCTTCAAGCGAGATTGAAATCAATCGATCTACAAACTAAGATACGCGTTGCCTATGCTTTAGCACACTTGATATTAGAAGAAGACTTACGAAGTGATTATATCTTGCCTGATATTTTTGATAAAAGGGTTGTTCCTACCATCGTCGAAGCCGTGGTTAAACCCAAATAATAATAATCGCCCATCGTTTGGATGGGCGATTTCTTTAATTATCGATTAGATTTGCGTTTTGCAATTCATGGTAGAGTCTGGCGATTGGCAACCCCATTATTGTGTAAAAATCACCAACAATACTCTTAATAAATTTGGATCCATACCCTTGAACGCCATAGGCTCCTGCTTTATCAAAAGGTTCTTTCGTGTCAATATAGTCCTCTATTTCTTGTTCACTCAGAGGATAAAATGTGACTCGAGCTTTTTCATAAAACGATTTTGAAAATAATTTAGTGATTAATGCGCAACCGGTAATAACCGTGTGGGTGTTTCCGGATAATTTTTGAAGCATCATTTTGGCTTCTTCTTTCGTTTTAGGTTTTCCTAAGACTTCATCTTCAAGATAAACGAGCGTGTCAAATCCTAAAACAAGATCTTCTTTATGTGTTTTGAAAATGTCGCTTGCCTTTTGAAAAGCAAGATCCATGACTAGTTCTGTTTCGCTTAATTCCGGATCGATAACTTCTTCAACTTGGCTAACAATAACTTCAAAGTTGATTTGAAGTAAAGCTAATAGCTCTTTGCGTCGCGGTGAATTACTGGCTAAGATAATCTTTCTCATCGGTTTCATCCTTTCATGTCTATCGTTATTATTATATCACATTCGTTATCTCATTATCGTTGATTTTTTTGAATTTATAACCTAAATTCATCCCTCAGTTGTGATATTTTATTAGCACAAGAACATCACAAGAACCTGATAAAATCATACTGTTTTCTTGTTTGTGAAAATCATATCATATATTTTAATAATAAAAATTGTTATCTGCCCATAAAATTGATAGAATATTGATGTTATTTATCGTTACGGAGGTGACATCTTGAGTATGATTATAAATCAATCTTTGATTGCTAAGAACGATGTCATCGTTGTCGCGGTCAGTGGAGGTATTGATTCAATGGTACTTCTTGATCAACTAAATCGCTTAAAAAAAAGAATGAATTTGACTCTGATTGTAGCTCACGTTAATCATTCTGTTCGATTGGTTTCTGACGAAGAGTATGAATTTGTTCAAACCACCGCAATACGTTATGGAAATCATTTTGAGGGGATTGTATTCCCAAAACTGCCTCATGCTCGCTTTCATGAAGAAGCCCGTCATCGTCGTTATGAATTCTTTTACGATGTTGCCAAAAAATACCAAGCAAACAAAATTGCTCTAGCGCACCATGCCGATGATCAAGCAGAAACAATTTTAATGCGTCTTGTACGCGGAACCAGTTTTAAAGGATATGGTGGGATGCTACCAGAAACACAATTATCAGATATTGTTCTCATTAGACCTTTACTCAATATTACCAGAAAAACCATCGAAATAGAAATGAAGAAAACTTCTTTAGACTATCGACATGATGCCTCTAACGATGAGGATGATTATACTCGCAATCGTTTTCGACACCACATTCTTCCTACTTTGGAGAAAGAAAATCCTTTATATCGTCAAAAAATAATCCAATTTGCGACTTATCTTCAAGAGGCAAACGCCTTGGTCGAGCGACAAGCCAATGATTTTATTGCTCATTATTTGCTTATTGAATCTGATTGCATGCATTTTTCTCTCTCAAAATTTAATCAATTAGATAAAATTATTCGACGCGATGTTTTGAAACGGACTTTTGATAGTTTCACTAACAATCAATTGGAATTGAGTTTCAAACAAATGGAACAGATTTTTGAAATTATTGATTCTGATAAACCGCACGCAACGGTTTCACTATCAAAAGGTGTCGAAGTTTCGAAAAGTTATGATATTTTATCATTTCATATTGAAACAAAAATAACGAATGACTTACCGATTCTTGAAATAACCGGTGAAGGTGATTGGCAATTTAATCGAGATACTTTTACTGTAACTACACAAAAGCCAAACATAAATCATGGTATTTCACTTGAATTATGGTATAATAATCTAGATTTGATTTTTCCATTATTCGTCCGTACACGAATCGAAGGAGATCGAATTAAACTGGGTGCTGGCACAAGAAAGATTAAAGATCTATTTATCGATTTGAAATTGCCAATGACCTTAAGAGATACAATCCCTATCCTCTTCAATTCAAATAATGAAGTCCTATGGATTCCTGGTATTCGGACCGCTGATTTTATTAATGCGGGCGAAAAAGTCATTTATGTCGTATATAAACGAGGATCATCATGTTAGAAAAAGATATTTTAAAGGTATTAGTTTCCGAAACTGAAATTGATGCTATTTGTAAGCGACTTGGCAAACAAATCACTGAAGATTATTCTGATAAAAGACCTGTCATCGTTGGTTTGTTAAAAGGGTGTATGCCTTTTATGGCCGCATTGATTAAAGAAATAGATATTTATTGTGAAATCGAACTGATGGGGGTTTCTAGTTATCATGGTGGAATCGCATCATCAAGCGATGTGAAAATCACTAAAGACCTTGAAATATCGGTTAGCGGTCGCCACATTATTATCGCTGAAGATATCGTTGATACTGGTAAAACACTCGATGTCATATCTAAACTTATGTATCATCGCGGTGCAGCTTCGGTCGAAGTTGTAACATTACTTGATAAACCCGCTGGTCGAGTTGTTCCGTTTGTTCCTAAATACATCGGTACAACCATACCCAAAGAATTCGTTGTCGGTTTCGGGCTCGATTACGATGAATATTACCGAAATCTCCCTTACGTGGGCGTTTTGAAACCCGAAGTCTACAAAAAATAATAAACTGGAGGAACCCTCATGGCTGAAAAAAATCAACAAGTCAAAAAACCTTTAAATAATCGTGGCTCTCATTTTTTAATGATTATGTTACTGGTATTTTTGGCAATCGCAATCATTTATAGTTTTGGTAACATCAATGCCCCCGTAGAACTCAGAGGCGACCAATTTGAAGAGGTTTTGAGCAACGGCGATATCGCAACTGTCAATGTTACCCAACTCTCAGGAGAGAACAATTACCGCGCTTTTAAAGTCACCGGTACATTCAAAAATTCAACAGCTTATATCACTTATTTAGCAACTGAAGCGGATTATAATTACATACAAGCCATTATTAGAACCTTAAATAATGATTCTGATACTTCGAATAATGTGCAATCCACTTATATTCCTGCTGCTACATATAACTTACTTAATATCATTTTCCCAATTGTCTTAGTGGCTGGTATTGTCGTGATGCTTGTCTTCATGACAAGAGGATCAAACAATTCAAATAAACAAGCTTTTGACTTTGGAAAAAGTCGCGCTCGCCTAAGCAAAAACCAAAAAACAACTTTTGATGATGTTGCCGGCGCAGATGAAGAAAAAGCCGAATTAGCTGAAATCATTGATTTCTTGAAAAACCCCAAAAAATATATGGAACTCGGTGCTAGAATTCCTAAGGGTGTTTTACTTGTTGGCCCACCAGGAACCGGAAAAACGTTAATTGCACGAGCTGTTGCCGGGGAAGCTAATGTTCCTTTCTATTTTGTCAGCGGCTCAGACTTTCTTGAAATGTTTGTTGGCGTCGGCGCAAGCCGTGTCCGAGATATGTTTAAAACCGCTAAACAAAATGCACCTTGTATTCTTTTTATCGATGAAATTGATGCTGTAGGCCGCCAACGTGGAACCGGTCTTGGTGGCGGGCATGATGAAAGAGAACAAACTTTAAACCAACTGCTTGTCGAAATGGATGGTTTCGGTCATAACTCGGGTGTTATTGTTTTGGCCGCAACGAACCGTGTCGATATTCTTGATCCTGCGTTAATGCGTCCGGGTCGATTTGACCGTCAGATTTATGTTGGTACTCCTGATATAAAGGGAAGAACCGAAATTTTAAAGGTCCATTCACGTAAGAAGAAAATTAACCCTGCGATTTCTTTTGATGAAATTGCTCGAAGAACCCCTGGTTTTACCGGTGCTGATTTGGAAAATTTAATGAATGAAGCTGCATTATTGGCTGCACGTGAAAATAAAACTCAAATTGAGTTGTATCATATCGATGAAGCGGTTGATAGAGTTATGATGGGACCCGCAAAAAAATCGCGAGTCTTCAGTAAAAAAGAACGTGAATTCATCGCTTATCATGAAGCAGGGCATGCGGTTATTGGTCTAAAATTGGAGCATGCTAGTATCGTTCATAAAGTTACTATTATTCCCCGCGGTCAAGCTGGTGGATACAATCTAATGCTTCCTCAAGAAGAACAAGCCTTCTTACAAACAAAACAAGGTTTGATTGAATTAATCACCGGATTACTGGGTGGTAGAGTCGCTGAAGAAATAACTTTTAACGAGATATCGACAGGTGCTCACAATGATCTTCAAAGGGCTACTTCCATTGCTCGTGCCATGATTACTGAGTATGGCATGTCAGAAAATCTTGGCCCTGTAACTTACGAACAAAATACTGGCCCAGTATTCTTAGGTCGTGACTATGGCAAGGATAAAAACTTCTCAGAAGCCATCGCAACAGAAATTGATAAAGATATTCGTAGTATTATTCATACTTGTTACCAAAAAGCCACTCAAGTCATCAACGATAATAAGGATTTACTTGGAAAACTTGCACACTACTTGCTAGCCGTTGAAACTTTAACGAAGGAAGATATCGATGAGATTGTTGCTTCCGGAGGTTTAGGTCGATATGATAATATTCTTGAATCGAATCCCGACATCCCAGAAATTAAAAAAGAAAAAACGGTGTTAGATCACTAATAACGAAATGACGGGGATACAATAAGTATCCCTTTCTTCAATGGAGATGAACATATGCGACTTGATAAATACCTTAAAGTGTCTCGTATTTTTAAACGCCGGACAGTTGCTAAAGAAATCAGTAATCATGATCGTGTTTTGATTAATGATCGTGTTGCAAAACCTTCAAGCATCGTTAAGTCAGGCGATCTAGTGACGATTGTATATGGTACCAAAACGCTCATCATTCGCGTGCTGCAAATCCTTGAATCTTCAAAAAAAGAAGATGCCGCAAAGATGTATGAAGTTATCTCAGAAATAAAGAATGAGGCCACAGAAGATTCAAGGTTGCCTAATAACGAATAATACTATATAATAATACTACTGTATCAAAGATGAAAAAATTATTTAAGGTTGTGAAAAGATGAAAAAATATTTACTGGTAATCATGATTTTTATGATAGGGCTAACCTTCATTTCTTGTAATGAACAAAATCAAGAGCGCGATGTTTTTGTGACTGTTTACCCTTTACAATATCTTGTTGAAGAATTATTCAAAGACACCGATTTAACCGTTGGAATGGTTCCCGGAATTTCTGCACATAATGAAGCGATTGACTGGTCGCCCAAAGAAATCATTGCGATGATGAATGCTTCATTGCTAATCTATGTTGGTGCTAATTTTGATACTTATATCGATAATCAAATTGGTCAAATATTCGCTGGAAAAAATGTTGAACTTGTCAAGGTTGAAAATAATCTCCTTGATTTCATACCAGGGATTGTTCATGACCACGATGATGATCATAGTGATTTATCGATGCGACAATTATCAACTTTAGGGTATGATCCTCATTTCTGGGTCAGTCCAAAACGCATGTTAACTCTCGCTGAAGGAATCCTCGAACTCTTAAAAAATAAATTTCCTGATGAAAGTGCTGTTTTCGATGTAAATTATGAGACGCTTTCAGGAAATCTAGGGATTCTTGATATGTTTTTTGAACAAGTTATTGGTTTAGCCGATAAACATGTAATGACCTCGACTAATCTTTATAGTTACTTAGCATATGACTATGGTCTTGAATTTATTCCGATTTCACCCGGATATCATGAAGAAACCGATCAATTTACAACCCAACAGAAAGAAGAAATTGTGCAAGAGGCCATTTATCATAATATTGTTCATATTATTTACGAACGCGATTCAAGTTCGCCGTTATCCAATGCAGTTTTCTCTTCACTGACAGGTCTTGGCTATAATATGACTAAATTAGAGTTCGTAATCATGGACACACTGACTAAAAGTGATATTGATTTTAATAACGACTATATGAAAATTATGTACGCGAATCTTGAAGTCATTCGCATTGCCACGGGGCAATAGAGGAGAAACATATGGAAAATAGACTGACAGAACAAGAAATTGTCCGTCGTGAAAAGGCTCAAGAATTAGCTCAAAAAGGTCTTGACCCCTTTGGAAGTCGCTTTGATAGAACTCATAACACCGACACTTTCAAAGCTGATTTTTCGCAGTATACCAAAGATGAACTTCATGAAATGAGTCAACCGCCTTTGGTTAAAGTCGCCGGACGAATTATGACAAAACGCGTCAAGGGCAAAGCGGGTTTTGCTCACATCCAAGATCAATACGGACGAATTCAAATATATGTCCGTCAAGACCTCGTGGGCGATGATGCTTATGAGATTTTTGACAAAGGCGATTTAGGCGATATTGTCGGTGTTGAAGGACATCCGATGATAACTAACACCGGTGAACTTTCAATCAAAGTTGTAAACTACACGCATCTTGTTAAAGCCTTACGTCCGTTGCCTGATAAATTCCATGGTCTCGTTGATGTAGAAGAACGCTATCGACGCAGATATGTGGATTTGATTATGAATGAAGATTCCAAAAAAACCTTAATCCTACGCTCAAAAATTATATCTTCAATGCGTCGTTATCTTGATAATTTAGGTTATCTTGAAGTTGAAACACCCGTGCTTCATCCTATTTTAGGTGGTGCAAATGCTCGTCCTTTTGTAACCCATCATAATACACTGGATATGCCTTTTTATCTACGAATCGCGCCAGAACTATATTTAAAACGTTTAATTGTCGGTGGTCTTGACTGTGTTTATGAGATTGGGCGATTGTTCCGTAATGAAGGCATGGACCCCACCCATAATCCTGAATTCACAACGATTGAACTTTACTTGGCTTATAGCGATTTAGCGGGTATGATGGATTTGTGTGAAAATGTGATTATCAATATTGCGGAAGAAACCCTTGGAAAAACATTGATTCAGTTTGGTGAAAAAGAGATTAATCTTGCCAAAGGTTGGCGCCGTGCACATATGGTTGATTTAATTTTTGAGGAGACTGGAATCAATTTCTTTGAAATACATGATTTTGAAACCGCAAAACAATTAGCACTCGATCATCATTTAAAAGTTGAACCTCATCTCTATGGATTTGGCCACATCGTAAACCTCTTCTTCGAACATTATTGTGAAGAAAAAATTATTCAACCCACTTTTGTCTATGGCCATCCGATAGAAGTATCACCACTCACAAAAAAAGATCCAAAGGATCCTCGTTTTACACAACGTTTTGAGTTGTTTATCGATACTCGCGAATACGCGAATGCTTATACCGAACTCAATGATCCTATTGATCAATTAGAACGTTTTGAAAATCAATTGAAAGAAAAAGCCCTTGGAAATGATGAGGCTAATGAAATGGACATCGATTTCGTTGAATCACTTGAATATGGAATGCCACCAACCGGGGGTATTGGCATTGGCATTGATCGTTTAGTTATGCTATTAACGAACAGCGCCTCGATTAGAGACGTTTTACTCTTTCCTCACATGAAGAATCGCGGTAAATTATAAAAATAGCGCCCAGAAGATAATCTCTGGGCGCTTTCATTTATTCTTCTTTCTTGTCTTCTGAATCGTCGACCAAATCATGAGAAGTTTCATTCGTTGGTTCTTCGGTTGTTTCGATTTCTAGTGGGTCATTTTGAGTAGAAGGTTGAATTTCTTCTGTCGATTCCTTGATGACAAATTCATCAACATTAACAAGACCTTTAAATTTCATGCGCGCACTTTTAGCCGTATGATGTTCTTTTCCGTTGGCAATTACAAAAGCTAAACATTTATCTCTTTCAAGGTCATCACCAATTTTTTCGTAATAAAGCGCTAATCGATATTGGTAGACGAGTTGAGTTGTGATATATCCATCATTGCGAGAAAAATGTTTTTCCACAACTTCTTTATAGTTATCTAAAGCTACATCAATATTTTTGATTGCATCGAGAATTTCTTCATAACTAGCAACAAAACTTGTATATTTGGGGGGAACTTTAGATTTAACGTTTTTGATGCGTTCTAATGTAAAATTAAACGTCTCAAGATCGCCAATCTCAAAAGATGAATAACAAGTAAAGGCAAAGATTAATACGTGATATAAAGTATTTAAACGTTTTAGATCGGTTGTATTGAAACTTTTGATTGCTTCCTCATATTTTCCGCCATAATACAATGCCATTCCATAATAAACTTGGTAAAGGGCATAGATATTTTTTGTGGGAGAATTGATCATGCCTTCATAAGCCAGTTTTTCTGCTTCTTCAATATTTAAATCATAGTCAACCAACATTGTAAATTTAGTTGAAAACATCTGAAGTGGTCCGCTGATACGATATTTGAGATAGATATATCCGCCAGAACCAATCAATATAACCCAAAGCCAGTCAATATACCTGTATATTGTGTTCGTAACGATTAAGGCAATTGCGAGGATCCCCATGACGATGAGGGTGATGATATAATTTTTACGATTGAACATATTTTTTCTCCTTAAATATCCTTGCCAATCAGGATTTCATCTTCACTATATAATTCTAAACCTAATGTATCAGCGATATCAGCGAAAATATCGACGATACCGTAAAGATTATCCTCTTGGCTTGCGATGATATCACTGACTTTATCATCAATGTAGATGTTTAGCTCAGGTTTAAGTTCAGCTTTTTGATCCATGAGCGCTTCTAATTCATCTTGTAATTTCTCGAGTTTCTCACGGTCATATTGCGCGTGTTTTTCTTCTAATTCATACTTTAAGTCATCAATGAATAACATAGCATTGACGACGTTATCATAAGTTAAAAATTGATGAAAATCGCCGTTAAATTTGGTATCAATATATAGTTTGCAGGTATCGAATTGGTCATGAAGAAATTCTAATCCAACGGAAACAATTTTTTCTACATCCTCATTAACTTCAATAGCACCTTCAGAAGCTTGAATGTATAAATTATCTAAAACAGCATAGACGGGTAAGAATCGATCATAAAGAATGGAATCGTGTTCTTGTAATTCTTCAAAAAAATCATGATTTTCTTTATTCCAAGCAATATATTCTTTCCACCATTGATCCATGATGTTACCATCCCTTCTGAAAATAAATAGGCGAAAACCACTATTTTTTTAGTGGTTTTCAATGGATTGTTTTAAGCTTGATTGACTGAACCAAAAAGAATCATTTTTTCACGGACAACTTGTTTGATTGCTTCGGTACCAGGGGCGAGTAATTTGCGTGGGTCAAATCCTTTTCCTTCAAGATCTTTTCCAGCTTCAATGTATTTACGCGTCGCTTCAGCAAAAACAACTTGGCATTCGGTATTAACATTGATTTTTGCAACACCGAGTGAGATAGCTTGCTTAACCATATCATCAGGAATTCCTGATCCTCCATGCAACACAAGCGGTGTTTCATTTACTTTCGCTTTAATAGCGCGAAGCACGTCGAAATTTAAACCTTTCCAATTTTCAGGATATTTTCCATGGATATTTCCAATACCGGCAGCTAAAATCGTTACACCCAAATCGGCAATTGTTTTGCATTCTTCTGGATCAGCTAATTCACCAGAGCCATGCACTCCATCTTCTTCGCCACCGATTGCTCCAACTTCAGCTTCAAGCGAAACACCCATTTTTTTGGTGATTTCGACAAGTTCTTTTGTTTTAGCAAGGTTCTCAGCGATAGGATAACTTGAACCATCAAACATAATGGATTTAAAGCCGGCATCTAACGCTTTTTTTGCACCTTCATACGTACCATGATCAAGATGAACTGCGACTGGAACTGAAATATTCAGTGTTTCAATCATTGCATTGACCATTGCAACAACGGTTTTGTAGCCAGTCATATATTTTCCTGCACCTTCTGAAACACCCAATATAACCGGTGATTTCAATTCTTCTGCAGTTTGTAAAACGGCTTTTGTCCATTCGAGGTTGTTAATGTTGAATTGACCGACAGCGTATCCGTTTTTAAACGCTTTCGTCAACATCGATTCAGCAGAGATGATTCCCATTGTGTTACCTCCAAAAAATGTATTTTTTACCCTTTAATTATACAAAAAAATGCTCTAATTGTAAAGTTTATTCACCGAATCTCCATAAAAGAAAAGGGATCAACTTTTGATTGATCCCTTTGAGTTTATAGACCAGCAACTGCCATCGGTCCAACTTTTACAGAAGGACAGGTAATGCCATAATATCCGGTTTTTAAATCGTTTCCAACAACCTCTATATCTTGAAGCAATTTAATGAAATTTCCTGCAACAGTAATTAAGGCAACAGGTTGTCCTAAGACGCCATCTTTAATTACAAAGCCTGAAGCTTGCAAGGAAAAATCGCCTGAGACGGGATTAGCTCCTGCATGAGCTCCTTGAACATCGGTAATAAAGATACCGTCTTTTACAAGTTGAATTAAGTCATTTTTCGGGGTGCTTCCTGGAAGCAGAGCCAAATTGACCGCTGATACTGCACCACCAAAACCGTTTCCAGTGGATGCGACTTGGTCTTTTTTAGCCGTATTCAAATTATGAAGGTAAGTCTTTAAAATACCTTCCTTAATTAATTCTTTATAACGTGTCGCAACGCCTTCATCGTCAAATGAACGACTTCTGCTACTTTTCTTCATAAAGGGATCATCGACGAGTGTTACTTTTGAAGATCCTATAGCAGTTTCTAGTTTCCCTTTCAATAACGAAAATCCTTTTTGAACGGCTTCGGCAGAAAAGACCCCACTAAAAGCGCTCAAAAGAATACCTAATGCGTTATTTTCGAAGACCAATTCATAAGAACCGGAAGGAATGGGTTTGGCGCCTAAGGACTTAACGCCTTTTTCGACAATATCCTTACTCAATTTGTCGGTATCAAAATCAACGAATTCGTTACTGATGAGTAAATCGAAACTGGTTCTTTGGTCGCTTTCGTTTTTAACGATGACTTGACCACCCATCATTGCGGAGTTGACTTTATTAAAAAGTTTCAATCCTTTCGTGTTTTGAAGCATAACGGACCGTGTTGATTCTGAATACATCGTTTCAACAATCGAAACGGTAGGATCAGCTGCGTGAAATTTAGCATCCAATTCTTTGACTTTTGCAATTTTTTCACTGACATCCAAGTTATTTAGAGCTTCATTGTATAGACCCGTCAATTCTTCGTACTTACTATCGCCAGCATAAATAATAGCATCATCGAGAGAGTCAATAATCTTCGCTGATCCAATAATCGCATCCACAATCGTTTCAATCATTGAATCATCCATGATTTCCGTCGAATAGGTTCCCATTTTGCCATTAAAAATGCCGCGAATTGTCATACTAGAAGAATCTGAGATTTCGTATTTTTCTAAATGGCCTTCAAATACTTCAATGCTTAATTCATTACGATTATTAAGAAAAACTTGGACATCAGATATGCCCTTGCTTTGAGCGTGGGCAAATAATTTTTCGATGTTCATCTTACTTCGCCCCTTTCTTTCCACCGACAGTAATGGAAGAAACTCGAATGGTCGGTTGGCCTACGTCTGCGGGAATTGATCCTGAAGCAGATCCACACATACCACGTGCTCGATCTAGATTGTTTCCGACCATATCGATTTTCCAAAGAATCTCGGCACCATTTCCAACCAGAGCTGCGCCTTTGACGGGCTCGGCAATTTTACCATTTCTAACGATATAACCTTCTGATACTGAGAAGTTGAAATCACCTGAACCGGGGTTGACAGATCCTCCACCCATTTTCGCAGCGAATAGACCATATTCTGTGGCGGCGATAATTTCATCAAATGTTGAGGTTCCATTATCGATGAATGTATTACTCATGCGCGATGTCGGTGAGAATCGATAGGATTCGCGTCTAGATGAACCGGTCGGTTGATGATTCATGCGACGACTATTAAGTTTGTCAACCATATAAGTTTTAAGAATACCATTTTCGATTAAAACACGACGTTGTTGCGGATATCCTTCATCATCAAAATTGGCGGAGCCCCATCCATTTTCAATGGTTCCATCATCGATTGCTGTAACGATGGTTGAGGCTATTTGTTGACCAAGTTTTCCACAGAACACTGATGCATTTTTTGCGACTGAAGTTGCTTCAAGTGAGTGACCACAAGCTTCGTGGAATATGACACCACCAAATTCATTGTTAATAATGACTGGCATGACACCACTTGGACAATCATCTGCAAACAACATTGTTTTAGCCATTCGAGCTGCATTTTTTGCAATGGTTTCAATATCGACTTCTTCAAAGAAATATTCGTACCCTTTGCCTGTTCCGGGTCCATCGAATCCTGTTTGCATAACGCCATCTTTACCTGCAATAGCGTTAATTCCAATGCGAATACGCACACGGTCTTCGGTAACAAAACGCCCTTCACTGTTGGCTATCACTACTGTTTGAACCGAATCTGAAATTGAAGTCATCACTTGTTGGATTACTTCATCATATTCTTTTGCTGCTTTATAAGCCCGTTTGATTAAATCTACTTTATCCGTTTGTTTGACATCTCTCGGATTAATTCTTACCTTGTGACGCTGACCAATTTCTAATTCACCAAGCGGTACCGCTTTGGTTAAATTAGAATCAGAAAATGATTTTGATAGATCACTGGCAAGTTTAATTAAGACCTCAGGATTTTTACTGTTGGTATAGCCATAGACACTTTGTAGTTTGTGGGCAATTCGAACCCCAACACCAAAAACCTTTTGGCTATTCGCTTTTTCTATGCGTCCACCAACAGATTGAATTGATTCAGATACCTTATCTTCAATGTAGATTTCAGCGAAATCGCCACCGGTCGATAGGGCGGTATCGATCAATTTTTCAATTAAATGTTTTTCAAGCAACATGTTTTGCCTCCTTTTGCATTTTTCCGAATTATACCATGATTTCGTCATAAAAAAAAGGCTTTTTACTTAAAAGCCTTTAGAAAGTCATGAATTTTTGATAGCTGCTAATATGAAATCCCTAAAGAGGGGATGGGGTCTTTCGGGGCGACTAAGGAACTCAGGATGAAATTGGACAGCGACAAACCAAGGATGGTTTTTGAGTTCAATGATTTCACAAAGTTTCGTTTCTGGGTTAATTCCTGAAAAAATCATTCCTTGTTTTTCAAACACTTTTTTAAATTTATTATTGAATTCATATCGATGTCGATGACGTTCTCGAATGTGATCAATCCCATAAGCGGTATAAGCCAAAGTCTCTTTCTTCAAATCACAATTATATAAACCAAGACGCATCGTTCCTCCTAATTGAATTCCGACATATTGTTCAGGAAGATAGTCAATCACATTGAAAATGGTCTCAGGTTCAAACTCTGTTGAATTTGCTTCAGGAAGATTACAAACATTCCGCGCAAATTCAATAATTGACAGTTGCATACCAAGACAAAGTCCTAATAGTGGAATTTGATGCGTTCGGGCATAGGTAATCGCATGAATTTTACCATCAATCCCTCTCGTTCCAAACCCTCCTGGAATTAAGATTCCATTGCATCCTTCAAATAAGGTGTCAGTATTTTCTGCGGTCACCTCACTGGAGTTAATCCACTTGACATTTATTTTAGCTTTATGAAAATATCCAGCGTGTTTTAACGCTTCCGTAACCGAAAGATAAGCATCATGAAGCGATGTGTATTTGCCTACCAAACCGATTGTCACTTCATTACTCATGGTTTTAATCGTATCAACAAGATGATACCAGCTATCCATATTACAAGGTTCAGTCGTCAAATTGAGATGTTCGCACACGATTTCATCTAATTTCTGATCTTTGAAGTTTAATGCAACTTCATAAAGAACTTTTACATCAATACATTGAATAACCGCTTCTTTTCTGACATCGCAGAACAAGGCGATTTTCTCACGCATTGAATTAGTCACTTCGTGACTGGTTCTTAAGACAATGACATCGGGTGTAATACCCAATGAACGTAGTTCTTTGACGCTATGTTGTGTCGGTTTTGTTTTAAGTTCACCAGTTGTTTCAAGATAAGGAACCAATGTATTATGAATATACATCGTGTTCTGATAACCATAGTCTCGACGGGCTTGACGGATAGCTTCTAAGAATGGTAATGATTCGATATCACCGACAGTTCCGCCAATTTCGGTTATGATAATATCTGCTTGAGAATGTTTTGCGGCAGCATCTAACTTTGACTTAATTTCATTCGTAATATGCGGAATGACTTGAACAGTCGCGCCTAAAAAATCACCTCGACGTTCTTTTTCGATGACCGATGAATAAATTTTACCGGTCGTGACAGAACTGTGAACTGAAAGGTTTTCATCAATAAATCGTTCATAATGACCTAAATCTAAATCGGTTTCAGCGCCATCATCGGTGACAAAGACTTCACCGTGTTGATAAGGCGACATTGTGCCAGGATCAACATTGATATACGGATCAAACTTTTGCATAAACACTTTTAATCCACGGTTTTTCAAAAGTCTTCCTAAGGAAGCTGCTGTGATTCCTTTACCTAGACTGGACACAACACCCCCAGTCACAAAGATAAATTTTGTTTGTTTCATACAATTTCACCTCGCAAAAATCAAAAAAAGAAAATGGTTCCCCGGATGGAGAACCCTTGCTTTTTAGTGAGCTCTTTACGATTATATCAAATTCAATTTGTAAAATCAATTGCTTTCGAAATTTTTATTCATCGTACATGTCTTCGTAATCGTCCATGTATTCATTGTATTTGTCATCATCAAATTCTTCTTCATCCGCAAGCGCTTCTTCGTCATCATCTAAGAATTCTTCTTCAAATTCTTCTTCATAATCTGCTTCACCGAGTTCAAGTTCGACTTCGTCTTCTTCCTCTTCCTCTTCGATCTCTTCTTCGATTTCTTCTTCCTCTTCATCGAAAGAAACTTCTTCTTCGTCTTCAGGGAATTCTTGATAATAAGCGCCGTCTTTATCCCACAGATCAATCGATTGACGAGACTTCAAGTCCCATAAATCATCGCCTGTATAAACAAATTTAGCAGAGATAATGAAATCAGCATAAAACTGGCTGATGATGTTGGCGATTTCTGATTCTGTGAATCCTTTCGCCTCACTCATCAACTTAAACAAATCCAAAAAGGACATCGGTCCTTTATTTTGTTTGATAATTTGCTCAGCTGCTTCAATCATTGATAATTGTTTCGTATCAGTCATTTTTTCCGTTCCTTCCATTTTGATTCCACTTTATCATCAACTGATGGCGGCTGATGATTGTTTGTTCGTCTAGCATATCATATTTGACAAGCAATAGGCCTTCAGTCAAAGAAATATGATGCGTCCTTACTGTAAAGGGAAATGTCAATCCTTCTGTCATTAAAGTTCCGTTGGTTATCATATCGGTTTCGAGTATGAGTTTCATGATTGTATGACCTTTTCGGTCGATATGAACCGAATGGTTTGAAAACTCAATAACATAATGAAAATGATTGGGATCATCAAAGTGCATTTTGTCTTTTAGAATCAATCCTTCAGATTCAAAAACAGTATCTTCGAGGTCATCAATCATCATCGAAAAATTGATTTTGACTTTTTCCATTATTCACCTAAATTATGCTTTATTAATTATATATTAAAACCTTTTTAAATACAAGTATCATCATTTCATTATTTTTTCGCTAAATTTTAAAAGAAATTGTCGTCGTGCGTATAACTTTCCGAAAGTACATTGACGACCATGTTATTACAATGGTCACCAATTCTTTCCATATTAGAGAGAATATCAACGTAAAATCCAGCTTCGGTTTCAGAACATGTTTTATCGTTGATGCGTGTAATGTGGTTTTTTCTGTATTTCTTAACAAGTTTATCAAGTTCGTTTTCACGAACATTGACTTCTGTGGCGATGTCAATGTCGTGAGTTTCAAACGCTTGAAGCGCTTGATGTAAAGTCTTTCTCAATAAAGTGTATAAGTCAATTAAATCTGCTTTCGCTTCTGGGTGCAGATCAATTTTTTGAGTGTATCTTTCTTCAAAAAATTCAATCAAATTCGTTAAGTGATCACCGATACGTTCAAGGTCGCTAATAGTATCAATCTGTTTGGCCATCTCTGTCATTTCATATTTACCGAGATCGCCCGCACCAATTCGGACTAAGAAATTATGTATTTTATCGTCAAGACCATCAATGATTTCTTCGCACTGCATGCCCATTTCAAAATTCTTATGATTATTTTCAAACGAATAATCATAAGTATATTCAAACATTGCTCGTGCAACATTTCCCATATTAATTATCGCTTTTTTGGTATTTTCCAACGCAAGAACGCTTGAACGTTTAAGTAACGTTTCATCGAGAACAATATCATCAATTTGAACTTCATTTTTCGATGGTATCAATTTGGTCACAAGCCACACCATTTGTTTAACAAACCAAATAAGAATTAAAACGGTAATGACATTGAAAAGAACGTGCGCAACAGAAACGGTCATACGATCCGTTAAATAATCTACTCCGAAAACACCTTCACTTATAAAAGCTACTAAGGCAGTATAGGGTTTAATCAAGATAAAGAATATTATTGTTCCAATCGTATTGAATAATACATGGATTGCGGCTGATCGCTTGGCGGCAGATGGGGCGCCAATGGAAGCGATAATTGAAGTAATTGTTGTCCCAATATTGTCACCAAGAACAATGGCGACAGCACCAATCAATGGGATCCCCCCGGTAGTATATAGTTGTTGTAAAAGACCAATCGTAGCGGAAGAGGATTGAACAAGAATGGTGGTTGCAAACCCGACTAGAACGCCAAGAATTGGGTAGTGTGCTACTGATAAAAGCATACTTGCAAATTCGGGTAATTTCACTAATTGCTTTAAAGCATCACCCATGATTTCAAGTCCAAAGAATAACATTCCAAATCCTAAAATTGTTCTGCCAATATCCTTGATTTTTTTTCTTTGGAAAAAGAAAATCAATGAACTACCTACAAACATGATGGGTAATGCGTATGCACTGATTTTTAGACCAATTAATACCGAAGTTATTGTCGTTCCGATATTCGCACCAAAAATAACGCCAACAGCCTGTGGCAGTGTCATGAGTCCGGCACGAACCAATCCAACAACTAATACCGTCGTTCCAGAAGAGGATTGAATTAATCCGGTAACGATAATGCCAACAAAGATTCCTTTAACTGGTGTATTAGTCGTTTTTTCTAAGATTATCTTAAGTTTTTTTCCAGCAATTTTCTTGAGTGATTCGCCCATCATATTGATGCCGAACAAGAAAATTCCAAGACCGCCCAGAATATGAAAAATAGTCCATTTCCAATCTATTACAACCTCTAAAAAGATCATTCAATTCCTCCGATTATTCATAGTGTCGAATATTGTATGTCTTTATTGTTGAATTGCCGTAAGGCAAATTGTTTTCATTGTTTTCAACCGTTATCATTATATCAAAAAGAATGACAGATTAACATCCAATAAAAACACTTTCATTGAAAATTATCAAAGATAATGCATGAAAAAATCCGATTAATCATCGGATTTGAGACTCATCTTATATTCCTTGACCAAATCATCCGCATCTTTTAACAGTTTTTCAACCGTTTCCCAATTTCCAACATTTGCCCCACAAGCCATGGGATGACCGCCACCATCATATTTATTTGCAAGTAAATTAATAGCTGGACCTTTAGACCGTAGTCTTGCGCGAACAATATTGTTATCATATTCAGCAAACAACATCCATACAGGACAATCTTCTAGACAAGAAAGTTCATTGACTAATGACGTGGCTTCTTCTAATGAAACTTCATATTTCTTGATGATATCGGGTGTCATCTTAATATACGCAACGCCATTGGGCGTCTTCTCAAAATTTTGAAGTACGTATCCTTGTAATTTCATTTGATTTTCCGTTTTGATATCTAACATCGTTAAAATATTGCCAAAGTCTAATCCATAATCAATGAGATGTGCAACCGCTTTGAAAGTATCTGCAGTGACACTGCGGTATTTAAATCTTCCGGTATCGGTGACGATCCCTGTATATAGTGCTTTAGCTGCTTCCATATTAAGTTTCAATAAATTCGAAAATTCGAGATAGAACTCAAGAATAATTTGCGATGTTGCCGGGCGCGTAATATCGACATATTGATAGTCACCATAATTATCAACGGGTAAATGATGATCAATTTTAATGACAAAAGCACCTTTTGAATAACGTTGGTCGGCAACTCGGTCATGTGTTGCTGTATCAACAACGATTGATAAAGCGCCTTGATAGGTTTCATCAGGGATGACATCAACATCACCGATGAATTTCACGTAATCGGCGGTTTCGCCGACAATATAGATTTCTTTTTCAGGAAAAGATTGTTTCAAAATGTATTTTAAACCAAATCCCGCGCCATAACAATCGCCGTCTGGACGCATGTGCATATGTATAATAATTTTATTGTATTCAAGTATTTTATCAAGAATGAATTGTTTATCCATGATACTCCTCCAATAGTTTATCAAGATCATTGATTATAAGATCTGTTTCTTCCCAAGTTGCAACATTGCATCCACAAGCTAGTAAATGACCGCCGCCACCATATTTTTTAGCGATGTCGACAATCGGGATAATTTTAGAACGGAGTTCACAAAGTATTCTTCCGGTTTTTTCTTCATATGTGAAATTTGCCCAGATTGGAACTTCATCAATGCCAGACATTTGGTTAACCATACCGCGACTAACGCTATACGTGTCGATGTTGTATTTTTTTAAGAATTCCGCGTCATTTTTCCGATAGGCAATTCCTCGAGGGGTAAATTCAACGGTACTAAAAAATACAGCTTTCAGTCGTTTCATACTGAGTGATTCAGAATACATTTGTGCGTAGATTGATTGAATATCAATACCAAGATTAATCAACTTTGCCGCAACCTCGAAGGTCGATGCAGTGACACTTTTATAAAGAAATCTTCCGGTATCTGAAACAATGCCTGTGTATAGTGCGGTGGCAGAATCGGTAGGAATCACCCATTCATTATCAATTAACAATCTTGCAATGATTTCCGCACAAGAAGATGCTTCTGTATTCCTTATATAATAGTCATAACGAATATCGGGATTGTTTTGATGATGATCGATCAAAACAAGCATTTTAGCTTGTTCGTATAAAGAACCTTCTAACATTTGTTTTGCGACCGTATCAAGAATAAAAACAAGGGCTTCAGAATAAAGCGATGGCTCGATGATATCCATCGGTTTGAACCGGTTAAGTCCATTGACATCACCAGTAACATAAATTTCTTTATCAGGAAAATTGTGCTTTAGGGCATAATAAAGTCCAAATTGAGAACCATAAGCGTCAAGATCGGGGTCTTTGTGACGAGTTATTATTATTTTATTATGGGCATTAATTAATTCAATGATTTTTTGATCCATGAGGTTACCTATCCTTAAAAATGCATTTAGTAATTTATTATAGCATGATTGGTCAATTTTATAAAGTCATTGAATCGGAATCGTATCTCAATAAAGAATTACAAAATGTCATACAATTTCTTTGCCATATTCGTAATTTATGATATACTAATTAAGCCCCATATCATACAAAAAAGGTTGTGTATCTATGAAAATTTACTTTAAAAAAATCTTATTATTCTTAATTTTTGCCCTGATAGGTTTTTCAACCTTGGCTTGTGACTATCTTCCAAGTTCTTCAACAACCACACAAACAACCATCAGTGACGATATCACAACTGGAACGTGGTGGTCACATGCCACGGCCATTGAAATTTCTGGTACATATAAAGTTGTTTATCTACAAGGCGAAGATTTAGACGTTACTGGACTTGTCGTTGAATCTATCAACGGTTTAGGTGTTCGAACAACATTATTAGAAACTGAATATTCTATTTCTGGATACAATAAGAATACAACAGGATTACAAACTGTGACCATCAGTTACGTCAACACACTTCAAGCAACATTGACAGCTACATACGTCGTGTATGTTAATGTCACTCCCGTTAGTGTCAACTTTACGCTTGAAGTCACTCCTCCCACAAAAACCGATTACATTGCTGGTGATACCGTGGATATGACTGGACTCATTGTCAAACTTGTTGCATCTGATGCTTCATTCATAATTTTAAATGATACGCAATATCTTATGACTCCCATCAACCTTTCTCAAGCTGGAGAGTTCATCATAACCATTGCAACTTTAGGATTATCGTCTTCCTTCACCATTGTTGTGACAGGAACGCTCCCACTATCTACTTACTACTCATCCGCATCGGGACTGACAGGAAATCAACTAAAATTGCAACTTAGAACGATTATAAGAGCTGGCTTTGTGGCCATTTCCTATGGAGAATCAAGATATATTTTAGATGACACTGATCGCGATCCTAATAACGCAAATAATGTTATTTTGATATATCGCGGCACATCTGTCAGTGGTGTTTGGGACGGTGGCATTACCTGGAATCGTGAGCATGTGTGGCCACAATCTTTATTGGGTGTCGATGTCAATAATGATTCTAAAAATGTGGGTTCAGATCTTCAAAATTTAAAACCGGCTAATCCTTCGGAAAATTCAAGTCGAAGCAATAAATATTTTGCGGATACGACCACCTCTATTAGTTATGCTCCAAGACAAGAAGTGAAGGGCGATATTGCTCGAATTCTATTTTACATGGTTATCATGTATGATTATCTTACGTTAGTCAATGTCACAGGCACTCAAGAGCCGGCATTGTATCAAATGGCTCAATTAAATTTACTACTATTATGGCATACTCTTGATCCGGTCGATGATTTTGAGCGTAATCGGAATGAAATTATTTTCTCCTATCAAAAAAATCGGAATCCTTTCATTGATTATCCTGAATTTGTTAACATGATATGGCCACAAGCATAGACATCTGAATCTTTAAATTATTGCCGACATAATTTGTCGGCTTTTTATTTGTGTGCGAAAAGACAATCACAGATTGATATGATATAATATTTTTTATTTATGCAAATAAAAGCGAATGGAGTTTGGTTATGTACTTCAAAAAATTATTACACCCTGAATACTTTCAAGGTGACAAAAAGCGAAACAATTATTTTGAAGGTTGGTATTATAAATTAGTCAGTGCGGATGAAAATAGTACGATCGCATTAATCCCTGGAGTATCCATAAACAAGGATGATAAACATGCTTTTATCCAAGTATTTGTATCTAAGAAAAATCAAGATAATGTTGATTTAAAAACATATTATTTACGTTTTTCATTTGATGAATTTAAATATAATCACGATATTTTTTCAGTATCAGTCGGAAATAATACGTTTAGCTTAACTCATGTATCTCTTAATATTAAAACAGATGATCTCCTTCTTTCGGGGATGATAACATTGACGAATCTGATTCCCATCAAAAAAACGATTTTACAACCGAACATCATGGGCATCTTTGGCTATTTAAATTTTATGGAATGCTACCACGGCGTCATTAGTATGTCTCATGAACTTCATGGTAAGATAACCCTTAATGAAGAAATCATTGATTTTAATGATGCACAAGGATACATCGAAAAAGATTGGGGAAAATCTTTTCCTAAAGCTTATGTTTGGCTTCAGAGCAATCATTTCAAAGATACAAGAACGTCTCTCATGTTTTCATATGCTGAAATACCTTTCTTAGGGTTGTCTTTCAAAGGTCTCATAGCCAATCTTTACTATCAGAATAAGGAATATCGATTTGCGACATATAATGGTGCAAGAGTAATAAAAGAAATCATTCAAGAACGAAGCGTAACTTATATCCTGAAAAAAGGTCGTTTTTATTTAGAAATCATGGCCTCCTCAGATTATCAAACCAATCTAGCTTCTCCAAGAAACGGCAAGATGATTGAACAAATTAAAGAAGGGTTATCAGGTAATATAAAAATTCGCTTATTGACAAAATCATCAATTATTTATGAGGATACAGGATATCATGCTGGTATTGAAATAATGAAATAAAAAAATCGTCCATTGCGAAATGGGCGATTTTATTTAGAATGCTTGGTTATTCGATGGTATGAGATCCTATATTAGGAACAGTATCTTTGGGATAGGCAATCCATTCGATGCTTGGATCATAAGCGTCAGTAGGATTGGTGTCACCAGACACAACATAAGATTTTCTTACTAAAGTCATGTCCTGAGTTGAAACTCCGTTTGCAGACCATGCCGTTCCGGGATCAATACCAATTTGACCAATACTATCGATGATAACGCCATTATGTTTTAATACGAGGGTATCATCACCATTGAAATTGGCAATGGCATTACTCTCAATGTTTATATGTGCTTTCAATTTAAAATCTGCGGTCGCTCCCGAATTATATATTGCGAGGGTTTGACCGGGTTGAAGTGTACCAGAAAGTGTTAATGTCGATGAGGCAGAAGTTGCACAAGTGGTGCCGCAAACATACAATTCAATTGTGTATTCAGCCAGGTTTATTGCTGAAGCGGTACCATTATAAATTTCAACAAGTTTATTATAACTACTTCCTTCAACGTATTTGGAGAAGAATAAATTGGAAGCAATGCCAGATGAAAAAGCTTTTATAATAACAGGGACTTGAACATCTCTTAAAGTATCACCAATTTTAATTGTAACCGTTAAATTACCGGTAACGTCTCCTTCAGCTGCAGAGGGACGTGTAATAACATACTCGTTCCCATCAAAATTGAGATTATCTTCTAATGAAGATGGAATAGTAATAGAGACATAAGTGGCATATTTTAATGTTGGCATCTCTAATGCAGATATTAAGGTTAATGTTTTTTCAAGCGTCTCAATATCAACAGTAAATTTTTGTTCTTCGGTTAAAGGAATGGCCGCGATATCTTCTTCAGCTCCATCAAATACAACCCTAATTCCATCTGTGGGATGAAGTACATAGTACAGAACGTTGATTGTAACTGTTTCTCCTACATGATTTCTAAGAGCATCAAGCGAAGAAAAATATGAGTTATAATATACAACAGCAATTTTTGTAGCTCCGCTGTACAAGTGAATGTCCGTTCCACTGATGACGATTGATACTGTTATTGTGTATAATTTTCCATGGTTAGTTTTGATGGATGAATCAACTAACAATAAATCTGTCGCATTATCTAATACCGTTATAGGAACATCAACGTTATTATCTCTACTCAAAATCGTTTGTTTTGTTAAATCTTTAACCTGATATAAGGTGTTATAGACTGCATAAATACCCTTCACTGAAACTAAATCGCCAATTTTAACCAAGTTGGAATTTGCAATAGTTGTATAGATAATTAGATTGGTTCCCTGTGTATCAACAATTGCATATCCATATGCATATTTGGCGTAAACATAACCAGAAATTTTGACATAATCATTAAGTGCTGCATTAGTAAACAAATCCGAAACGGAGTTATATGAGACTAAACCGATTTCTGCTTTTACTCTAATTAAAAAGTCTTTTGAGTAAGTTTTGTCATTCAGTGTAAAGGTTGCACTTAGTGTAATCGTTCTGTCCACAGAATCACTAATTATAATAACATTATAATAGGTTATTCCATCAACGAGAACCGATTCAGAAGATACTTCAGCAACAAATGCATCATCGCTAGTCCAAGTAATAAGAACATCTCCGGATTTTCCAATGACTTGGAAATCTCCTGTGATGTTATCAGAGTTTGTAATAATAATGCTATTTGCTACTCCGATTAAAGTTGCCATTGTTAAGTCTTCGGTTGTCGTAGTTGTTGTAGTTGTCGTCGTCGTGGTCGATAATGTTGTATCCGTCTGAGTATTGAGAGTTGTGGTCGTTGTAATCTCATTTCCGCAAGCAATTAATACAAACATAACCAATGCCATTAGAAATAAACTGAGTATTTTTGATTTCATATGTTCCTCACTTTCGTTGTTGAATTATATGTTCAATATTATACCATTTATTTGTGAAGATTTAGTAGATTTTATCATATAAAAGAAAAAGCACAGCCA
>DILB01000023.1 GCA_002424815.1 Caryophanales bacterium UBA5603 | reverse complement strand
AGGGAGGAGATGTTGCCAATATTCCCCTTGAACAGACTTTTGGATTTGCGACAAAGTTATCCGTCGAACCGATAAATCAGGTTATTTTAACAAAAAATCTTGAAAAAGCATATAATCAAATGGAGAAAAAACATTTAAAAATTGTCATTGATTGTGGGTATGCAAAGAAACGTAATGAACTCGATTATTATTATGCATTGCCAAACTTTGAACCCTCTCTCACTGATTTTTTACTTAAATATAAAATTGAATTAATCGGACTTGATATGCCAACCATTCAATATACAGAGGGTGGTGGCGCACGCGCTCATCAAGAGTTACTTGAAAATAGAATAATTATTGTTGAAAATCTAATTAATCTTGAAAAGGTTGATCAGGAATTTTTTTTAATGGCGATTCCTTTAAAATTAGAAGGATTTGACGGTTCAATGATTCGAGCAGTGGCCATTAATCATCTGAAAACGTTTTAATGAAAATATTATTTGAATTATCATGAATATATTGTATAATTAATTCGTAATTAAATAATGCATCACTTCGGGGCAGGGTGTGATTCCCTACCGGCGGTAAAGTCCGCGAGCGCAAGCATGATCAGGTGTAATTCCTGAACCGACAGTAAAGTCTGGATGAGAGAAGTGAAATGACATATTTGTCGTTTTTCTCATGCCCTCGATGAGGGCATTTTATTTGGGAGGAAAGACTATGTCAGAAACATTAAAGCTTGTTATTACCATCGCTTCAATCTTGGTTGCTATTGGATTATTGCTCCTTTTAGCAAACTTTATGAAACAAGAAAAAACAAACAAAAAGGGATTAATTGTTGGCATTGTAACGATTGTATTTATCCTCGCAGGGATCACATTTGGCTTATTAACGATGTCGACACCTGCGAAACTTTCAGAAGTCTTCATGATTGACTCATTGATATTAGTTGCATACATCGCAGTTATCGCCTTGATCATCAAATTGCAAAAGCGCAATGAATTAGGTAAAAAGATATCCAATCGCGCGATTGTATCGATTGTTTCCATTTTTGTTATTCTTGGCGGCGTCACTTTTGCTCTTGCTAGCAAAGAAGAGCCGGCATCATTCCTTGATATTCTTTTGATTGATGCGATTGTCTTGATTGTGTGGTTAGTCTTAATGGCGATTACGATGAAATCGCAAGGAAACCTTCAAACAAGCAAACCCATTTCCACCCGAAAAGTAGCTTTCTTAGGGATTTTAATTGGGCTTGCTAGTGCATTAATGCTTTTAGGATTTCCTATTATGCCGATGGCACCCTTTCTTAAGGTTGAATTATCTGGATTGATTGTATTTATGGCACTTTTATGGTTTGATTGGAAAACCGCAGTAGTTGTATCGCTCTATACCAATTTCATCCATGTTTTCATGCCAGGATCAGCACCTTTGATATTGTTTTTAGATGAAGGTGTCAACTTTATTGCGACCATGATGTTTATCTTGCCAATGGCAATCTTTTTAAACAAATCGAAGTTAGAAGAAAAACGGAAAGTATCACCCGTCTTCATCATTTCCGTGATTGGCGTATTGTTCACCTCCATCTTTATGACATTGTATAATGCCTTCATTAACTTACCAATCATTTATAACATGGTTTGGGATTTTCTGGCTGTTGTCAAAATCTTCGGCGTTTTTAATCTAATCAAATGGGGTTTTGTCGCCATCGCAATTAACTTGACATGGCGTCGTCTCTATACACTTCGTAATTTTGGAGAAGAGACCATTGAAGAAGTAACAGATTAAATTGATTGATATAAAAAGAGGGCAGCTCACATTCGTTGAGCTGCCCTCATAATTTAGTATAAATCAAACTGTGTCATAACCTTACGAATCATCGGATGAATAATCATTTGGTTGGTTTGGTTCAGACTTTCTAAATAATACTTATTCATGCTTTTGATGTTGCTAGAACCTGGAATGGATTGATACATAATCGTTTCGGTATAATCCTTAATCATATCGCTTTGATCGAATCGTAAGGTAATAATGCTTTTTAGATTGTTTTGCTTATTTTGATAGGTGATTTTGAAATGCCGATCTTTTGATTGAATTTTAACCGAGTCTTTTGATTCAAGGAGTGCTGTCCAAAACAAGGTTCTGTGTAATTGTGCTTTTGCTTCACTAACTGAACGTGTTTGATAGATACTGTTCGAAATTTTACTGTACTCAATGAAGTAATCGGGACCAATTAGTCGTTCGTGCCGTGAAGTGATTTCATAACAGATGATATTGTGATCATAATCAACTTTCCAAAAAACCCAAGGTTTTGGCTTGATAAGAACGAATAATAAAAGGAGAATCATTGAGCTAAACCCAATAACGCCTAAAACAGTTAACGTGATGATATATGCAAATTGATAATTTGGATCAGAGGGCAAAAGGGTTACGCCATTATAATTAATTGAAGCACCACTTAAGAACAGACCTAAGAAAGTTAGAAATATGATAATAATCGTTGGAAGTAAAATTGCAAAAACAATGGCAGGAAGCCAGTTTTTAACTTTAATTTCACCACTTCTGAGTTGCGCAAACTTTTGAATCAGATTTTGTAAAGTCATCGTTTAATCAATCCTCTTTTTAATCATTATACACTGATTTATTGTTCATAGTATGAATTTAACCAAAAAATATTTTTTCGTGTTTTAAAAAGTCGTTATTAATGGTAAAATATTAACGAAATATCAGGACTAAGCGAGCGTGATGAGATGAATACTGTAAAAATAGACAAGTATTTCAAAGGTATGGTTGCCCACCGAGGGCTCAGCGGAATTGAAACTGAAAATACAATTAACGCATTTCTTGCGGCTGCGAATCGCAGTTATTTCGGCATTGAGTGTGATGTTCATGCTTCTCGAGATGGGAAGATTATCGTTACCCACGATGACACGCTTTTACGCCTCGGGATGTTAAATGTTTATCTTCCTTCTTTCCGTTATGATGAGATACGGAAATTTACCTTAATTGATCGAAAAAACGGTAATTTATCTGAAAATATTACGATTCCACTCCTTTCAGAGTTTTTATTAATCTGTAAAACTTATAAAAAACATGGATTCATCGAATTAAAACCTAATCTTTCATACGAAAATCTTGAAACTGTCTATGAAGAAATTTTAAAAGCAGGAATGATTGAAAATATTAGCATCATCGCTTTCAACGATAAATATCTCGCTCATTTTAAGAAAACGCATCCGGAACTATCGCTCTATCTTTTGACAACCGAAATGTCGGAAAAAGTCTATGATTTTTGTGAAAAACATCATATTAATCTTGATATTCATTTTGATAAACTTGATGAGAACACTATCAAAAGAATGCATTTAATCGGTTTAAAAGTCGCCGTTTGGACCGTGGATGATAAAGATACCGCTGAACGTTTGATTAAAATGGGTGTTGATCATATCACATCCAATATATTGGAGTAACTTTGTCTAGAGTACTTGTAATCGGAGCGGCGAACGTCGATATTATCGGCGTCTCCAAAGAAATCATGCTTGCTCATGATTCTAATCCAGGATCTATTGATCTTTACGTGGGTGGGGTTGCTAAAAATATTGCAGAAAATCTCAAGCGTCTAGATGTTGAAGTGAGTCTTTTAACTTTTATTGGCAACGACGCATTTGCAGATTTTCTGAAACACAGTTTTAATGAAATCAATCTGGATTATTCCCTTTCATTCAATCTTAATCACCAAAGTGGGAAATTTGTCTCAATCCATCAACCTGACGGTCAATTAGCCATGGCTGTCAATGATTTTGAATTGCTGAATTTATTGACACCGGAAATGTTTGAACCTTTGATTTCTCAGATCAATACTTTTGATTTTTTGATTCTTGATACAAATCTTCCAGAAAATGTATTAGTTTTTTTAATTAATCAGTTTGAACATAAACCCATTGCTGTTGATGGTGTTTCAGCGAAAAAAGTCATCAAAATTAAAAATGTATTAGATAAAATCAGCCTTCTAAAGGTTAACCAAGCGGAACTTTCTGCACTTTTAGAAAGACCGGTCGATGACATAATTCTTTCGCTTAAGGAACTACTCAAAACGGGTGTTAAAAAGGTTATTGTCACAAACGGCAAAAACCCAATTACTTATAATATTGACAAAAGCATTTATCAAACCTTTATTTTTGAAGCCCGAAAACTCGTTTCATCAATCGGATGTGGGGATGCCATGTTCAGCGGAACCATTTATGGCTTATTAAAAGGCAAAACCATTCATGAAGCCATCAATTATGGCAAGAAAGCCGCTAGTTTTACGATGGAAGTTTCATCCGCATGTCATCCTGAGCTTACATGCGAAATTTTAGAAAATTAAGATGATATTAGGATAAGGAGCGTAAACATGAAAAATCAAGTCATTGAACTATTGTTAGACCGCCGAAGCGTTCGAGATTTTACTAACCAACCGATCGATGATGAGTCTTTGAAATTGATCATTGAATGTGGTATGTACGCACCCAATGCAAAAAACAAGCAAAATTGGCATTTTAGTGTTATTACCAACCGTGATGTCATTGAAGAGATTAATCGGATTACCTTAGCAGGAATGGATCGTCTTGGAATTAAACGCGAAGCTGATTACCACATTTTTTATCACGCTCCGGCAGTGATCATTTTATCTTCTATGATTGAAGGTTTTAGTGAAATGAATTGTGGATGCGCTGTAGAAAACATGTCTATAGCCGCTAAATCTTTGGGAATTGATTCATGTATCGTGGGTCAAACACGCTTTATGTATCATCAATCTAATCCTATCGATATCAATCGTCTTGTCAAAATTCCTGAGGGTTATGAACATGATGTTGCAATATGTTTTGGTTATCGAAACGGACCCAACCCAGAACCTAAACCACGCAAGGAAGGCATTGTAGATTACATAAAATAATAAATATCATACTTTTGACTTGTTCAAAAGTATTTTTTCTGTCAAATATTTGATGCTTGATTAAAATATTTGAGAAATTGAAGAAATAGAGGTATAATGCCTATGAAGGAGTGGTTTTCATGTGGAAAGATGAATATTTGCGTTGGGTCAATCAAAGCGATTTAGATCCCTCGCTGAAAGAAGAACTTCTTGATAAATCTGATGCTGAACTTGAAGAACGTTTTTATGCTTCATTGTCTTTTGGCACGGGAGGAATACGAGGCATCCTTGGCGCTGGAACCAGTCGATTAAATCTCTATACAATTCGTAAAGCCAATGATGGGCTTGCACGATATTTAATCAAGATTCATGGTCAATCAGCGAAAGATAGAGGTGTTGTGATTGCCCATGACAATCGCAGAATGTCAAAAGAGTTTGCGATTGAATCTGCACGAGTTCTTGGTTTTTATGGTATTCGCTCATACTTGTTTGAGGATTTACGTCCCACACCTGAACTTTCTTTTGCAACGCGTTATTTAAATGCGGTCTCTGGCATTGTCGTGACCGCAAGTCATAATCCGCCCAATTATAATGGATATAAAATATATGATGAATACGGTTGTCAGTATACACCTGAGTATGCCGATGTGATTGTAAAAATGGTTGATGAGATTGAAGACTTATTTTCAATTCAAGTTTTATCTGAACAAAAACTTGTTGAAAAAGGCCTTTTAACCTTCATCGGTTCTGAGATTGATAATGCTTATCTATCAAAGGTAAAGACGGTCCAATTGCATCCAGACGTTTCGAAGAATATTAAGATTGTCTTTACACCACTCCATGGAACAAGTGCTGAACTGGGAAGTCGGTTATTACAAGAGTGTGGTTATCAAGTCTACCCTGTTATCGAGCAAATGGTCCATGATCCATTATTTTCTACAGTCAAATCTCCAAACCCAGAGAGTCCACAAGCTTTTGCAATGGCTATTAATCTTGGAAAGAAAATCAATGCGGATTTGTTAATCGCAACTGATCCTGACGCTGATCGACTCGGAATAGCTGTTAAAAATGGTCATGAATACGAATTACTTACTGGAAATCAAACAGGAGCAATTCTCATTTATTATTTGTTGTCGCAACGAAAATTATTAAAAACGCTGCCTAAAAAGGGCGTTGTTTTCAATACGATTGTTACTTCAGATTTAGGAGCGAAAATTGCAAGATCATATGGTTTTGAAGTTATCTCTACATTAACAGGCTTCAAATATATAGGTGAACAGGCACGCTTCTTGGAAAAAACCGACAAAGAATTTTTGTTTGGGTATGAAGAGTCCTATGGGTATGTCATCAAAGATTTTGTTCGCGATAAAGACTCGCTACAAGCATTGCTTTTAGCCGCTGAAGCTGCCGCTTTTTATCATGCCACTGAAAACAAATCATTGTTGGATAAATTAACTGATATTTATCAAGAATTCGGCGTTCATCAGGAAGGTCTTTACAATATTGATCTTTTTGGAATTGAGGGCGCAAAGCGCATTGCACGAATTGTAGAACATTTTCGCAGTCAACCACTCTTGGAACTAAATGGCGAAAAGATTGTTGTCTTTGAAGATTATCTTCATTCATTCAGACAAGAAAACGGAAAAAAGACCGTATTAAAATATGATATGACAAACGCAGTCAAATTTATCTTAAAGAACGGGTCATGGTTTGTGCTTCGCCCTTCAGGAACAGAACCTAAACTCAAAATATATATTGGTGTTCGCGGCGAGACCATCGATGCGGCAAAACACGAACTGAATTCCATCGGCGAAGCATTATTGTCGATGGTAAATCAGATTAAGTAGATTGGGAGGATAGCATGCCTTATCTTATTGCTTCTATATTTATTGTGATTGTCATCGGTGTTTATGTTCTATTTTACTATCTTAACGGAGCTACAAAGGCGCCAGAAGGATGCGAACTGCCTGAAGATTATTCTGGTTGTTCAGCGTGTACTTCCCGTGGCTGTGTCAGTCGCATAGAAGCGCCTAAGATATCAAAAAAATCATGATTAATAACGACTGGGATAATCTGTTAAAAGATGAATTCCAAAAACCTTATTTCTTATCTTTGACCACCTCTATTAAAGATGAATACGCTCATCATATCTGTTATCCCCCTATCAATCACGTTTTTGACGCATTGCGATTAACCGCTTATCAAGACGTCAAAGTTGTCATCTTGGGTCAAGACCCCTACCATAATCCTGGCGAAGCCATGGGGTTGTGTTTTTCAGTTCCAGAAGGAATACCAATCCCCCCTTCTCTAATGAATATTCTGACAGAATTAAAAGCTGATCTCGGTTGTGAAATCCCGTTATCTGGCGATTTGACCAAATGGGGAAAAGAAGGTGTTTTATTACTTAACACCATTCTTTCAGTCAGAAAGAATCAGCCGCTGAGTCATCGTTTGTATGGTTGGGAAACATTGACCGATGCCATCATTCAATTGCTTAATCAGAAGCAAGAGCCTATGGTCTTTGTGTTATGGGGCAGCCATGCTCGAAGTAAAAAAATATTATTAAACAATGCGAAGCATCTGATTATTGAAAACGTGCATCCCTCTCCACTGTCGACTTATCGTGGGTTTTTCGGTTCACGTCCATTTTCTAAAATTAATCAATTTCTTCGCAGTCAAAATAGTTCTCCGATTGATTTCGACTTAAATCATTAAGGAAGTTAATATGAAAAAAACACCGGTTCAAACACTCGTCTTCACAGGATTGATGGTTGCGATTGGAATCATATTATCACAACTTGTTTCAATCACTCTCCCTAATCCTTCCAGCCCAATTATTAAATTTGGTATTGGTTATTTGCCTCTGATGATTGTTTCAATTATTTATGGTCCAGTTTTCGGTTTTTTTGCGGCAGTCAGTCAAGACCTCCTCGGATTTTTCTTGATAGGTGGGCCACAGGGACAATATTTTCATCTAGGCTTTACGCTGAATGCCGTTTTATACGGAATTGTCCCAAGTCTCTTTTTTCATTTTCGCAGGAAGTTAACGAATCATTGGTTTTATATTTTTAATTTTGCCCTCGCACTTTTATTCTTTCTAATTGTCTTATCTTATTTATTCAATATCGATCTTGTTCATTCATCGACTCTGGATACAACGCAAAAATACATCCTTGCATCCGTCAGCTTATTTGCGACCGTTGTATTGATCCTATTCAATTTTTTAATGAAAAAACAAAAAAAATATGAATTCAATCCGCACAAGATTCTTTTTGTAGTTATGCTTTTGTATATGCTTGTATCGCTGATTTTAACGCCCATATGGTTGTTTACCATGATGAATCCCGATATTGCTATTTGGCATTTAGATGCTGAAGCCTTGGTCGCTTATGTGATATTCTTACTACCTTTAAGAATTGTAAAAATGCCAATTGAGGTCATCGCTTACGTTTTATTATTGACCCCACTACTTAATCTCGTTAAAAAACTTGTGGAACATCGTGAGTTTGAAGAAATCGATTCTTAAAATAAAATGGTTCACTCCCATAAAGAGCGAACCATTTTTTTATAATTCGATGACTTTGACTTCGCCAGGACCCATATGGAGATAGATGGAACCATCTGGATTGAATTGATGGAATTCTCTTGGCATTTCATAAGTGGCATATAAAAGTTTTCCAGCCATTTGTTTGTTATTGGCTTTATCTCTTAAGCCTTGAATGGAAGCATTACAGTGCATTTCAGTATAGACATTTGAATTAGCAAATATCACAAGGCATTTTCCGGTGATTTTGTCATAATATCCCAAACCAATCGCAGGAGTATCAAATTCATTCATATAAATTGGTACAAAACAATCAAGATCAGTTAAAACATTAATCCAGGCTTTCCGAATGGTTTTAATTCCATCCAGATGATCAGCGAGTTCCCATCTAGATTCATTCATATAATGGAAAGCATATTTGTCAAACAAGGCTAGTTTACCATAAAACAAATCATTCTTAGGCAAATTGAATTTGTCTTTTTCCGTACAGTCAACGCCCGTATTCATGGGTTGAATTTCATAGACTTCTTGTCCTGAATTGATAAAAGGTACCAAATTAGGTAAAAACATATTTAAGATAGTTAACAATCGCCCTAATGTTTTCCCGCCCTCTCGCCCGGAAACACGGGCGGTGTCGTGCGTTTCAGCACAAGCAAACATTGGTAAGGCAATATCTTTGGCTGAGTATATGAATTTATGTAATTTCTTTTCCCAAATCCGTGGTTCCATCCAAAAACCGTTTCCGATAATAATGTTATAGCCATTATTCTTAGCTTTAGCAGCGTTATCAGGAACCATTTCTTCAGCGATAAAAGCAAAATCAGGATCTTGTTTTTTAGCTTGATCAATAATCATTTTTAATAAGTCTGTTGGTAAAGCGTGACCCATATCAATGCGCGCACCGTCAATCCCAAAATGTTCTTGATAATAAGGCACAACATGGGCTAGCGTGTTCCACAGTTCAATATTTGGTTGTTTACCGGGATATAAATTGGATTTAATCGTATCAAACAAAATATAAGGCGGTGTTTTCGCATCTTTCAAATAAGGAGCTGTTTCTTCTGGGTGATCCATAAAAAGACGGAAGAATGTTACGTCGGTCCAAGGAGGTTGAACGTCGTTGATATGATCTGAAAAAGCCGGTGCAATTTTTAGATTGAATCGTTTTTCGATTTCACCGACAAAATCCACAGGATTTTCCTCGACGAGTTCATTCCAAAGCGTTTCATTTTTAATTTTCGGATTATATTGAAACATTTTGATATGTCTTTTTACATCCGGTGAGTCATACACTTCCTTCATATATTTTGGTAAGGGAGCAAGCGTGTTCTCAAGTCCATCCACATAAGGAACTTTGTATAGATGACTTTCACTGGCTTTAATCCAATAGAACCAATCCGGATGCAACTTAATCAAATCGTTCTCAACAGCGTTAGTCCTTGGAATAATGTCAATGACAACGCGCATTGAAAGCATATGACAAGCCTCGACAAAAGCTTGAAATTCCTCTTCAACCGTCATTTTTGATCCCGTCATATTGTCTTTTAAATTTGGGTCGAGGTCGAAGAAACTTGCAACTCCGTAAGGACTTCCGAGTTCACCTTTTTTATCTTTTAATGAAAAACGAGAAATTGGAAGCATATAAACGGTATCAACCCCCATTTTCTTCAAAAACGGAAGCATCACAAGCATCTTAACAAAAGTTCCAGTTTCTTTCATTCCATCAAAATTTGAGATATCAAGAGAAAAAGATCGATCATGATCCCATGCGGCAGAAGTTCGAATCATCGTTGAATACATCACCGATTGACGAACCCAGTCACCGCCTTGATACGGAATGGGATGATTTAAATTCATGACCTTTGAGAGTGATTGAGAATAATTTTTCTTAGGAGATGCGTTTGGAAGAATGTTTTGTTCAATCACGCTTGAATAAAAACGGTAGGGATTGACAAGCAATTCTCCACTCGGCATTCTTCGCATTTCTTGCCCTGCATAATCCCAAGCATTCCAAATATCTGGAACGACATAATTAATATTGCCTTGATGGATTTGTCCTTTAAGAATTTTATGAAGTTTTTTTAGTTTGCTTTCCACGATGTTTCACCTCGTCTTATATTATATCAAATCTAACTCCGAAAAACGCTAACAATTTACATTGTGTAAATGCTTACAATCCATTCATAATGCTTTATAAAAACCCACTTTTATAGTATAATTACTTCGGTAGAGGTGAAATCATGAAAAAACCGATTGTTTTGATTATCATGGATGGTATGGCCAAAGCACCGAATAATCCTGGCAATGCCTACGAATTAGCAAAAAAACCCCATCTTGATCTTTTATTTCAAGAATTTCCAAACACATTAATTGAAGCTTCCGGTGAAGCTGTGGGTCTGCCGGAAGGACAAATGGGAAATAGTGAGGTTGGCCATTTAAATTTAGGGGCAGGACGGATTGTTTATCAATCTTTAACGCGAGTGAACGTCGCTTTAAAAGATGGCTCATTCAAAGCGAACCCGGCTTTTAAACAAGCCATCGATCATGTTCATAAACACCATTCGAAATTGCATATCTTTGGATTGCTTTCTGATGGTGGTGTGCATTCACATATGGAACATATAAAAGCCTTATTTGAACTTGCACAATCTGAAAATATTCCCCAAACTTTTATGCACGCTTTTTTAGATGGACGTGACGTGCCTCCTAAATCAGGTATTGATTTTATTGATGAACTCGAAACGGCTTTTACAAAAAACCAATATGGTAAAATTGCGACCGTCCATGGTCGGTATTATGCCATGGACCGCGATAAAAACTTTAACCGTACGCAATTGGCCTATGATGTCATGACTTTTGGCCGCGGACAAATTTTCAACTCGGCTCGTGAAGGGGTTGTATCTTCTTACGAATCTGGCGTTAATGATGAGTTTGTCATTCCTTTTGTGGTCGATGAATCCGGTTTAATTGAAACGAATGATGCGATTATATTTGCTAATTTTAGACCTGATCGAGCCATTCAAATTGGCACCGCTTATTCCAATCCAGAAGCTTCGAAAGTCGATACGACGCATGGTCCTACCAACATCTTTTTTGTTTCAATGATGAAATATGCTGATTCTGTTAAAGGACCGTTAGCGTTTGAATTGAACGAACTATCAAATATGCTCGGGGATTATATCTCTGATCTGGGTCTTAATCAATTGCGAATAGCAGAAACTGAAAAATACGCTCATGTTACTTTCTTTTTTGATGGTGGGATGGATAAAGAAATCAAAGGCGCAAGAAGGGTTTTAATTCCTTCACCAAAAGTACCTACCTATGATTTAAAACCTGAAATGAGTGCTTATGAAATTACAGATGCCGTCTTAGATGAATTACAAAAACAAGATTTAGACTTGGTTATTCTCAATTATGCTAATGGCGATATGGTCGGTCACACAGGTGTTATTCCTGCGGCTATTAAAGCAGTTGAAACCGTTGATGAATGCGTTGGACGTGTCGTCGATAAAGTGTTAGAACTTGGTGGCGTCGCCATTGTGACGGCTGATCATGGTAACTGTGAGAAAATGCTTGATGATAATAATCTTCCATTTACAGCGCACACAACGAATTTGGTTCCCCTTATTTTGACAAAGAAAAATGTCATTCTACGAGATACGGGTAACCTTGGGGATATCGCACCAACCATTTTAGAATTGATGAATCTTGAACAACCCCGAGAAATGACGGGAAAATCATTAATTATCCAATCATGATTGAAAAACGTTTTAATCAGATTCGTTCCAAAGATTTGTTTTTCGTGATATTATATACCCTTTTAATGACGATAATTTTAGCTGTTCTCTTTGGTTTAATTGATTTTTTAGCGATTCGTTATCTTTCGTTTCAGATAGGAAATTTGCTCTTCTGGATTCTCGCTGTTTTGGCAGGAAACATGATACGCAAACAATATGAAAAGCCGCATCTTATTTATTCAATCATTGTTTTAATAGGATTGCTTCTAGGCGCTGTCATTATTGAAGTCTTGCCTGTGATTATGTTTTACTACGGATCTTCTGAATTTGCTTCAATCATCTTTGATATCACGATTTATCTTGAAGGCGCACTCTATTTATACAATCCCCTTCTTTGGATTAAAAATTTTAGTTTTAACTACATGATTACTTTATTAATGATTGCTGTTGGAACTTACCTTGGTGTCAAACGAACTTTATAAAAGTTCTAAAAATATAATTTTAAATAAAAGGAGAATTAAAAAATGCCAAACATTACCAGTATTCATGCAAGAGAAGTATTGGATTCTCGTGGGAATCCAACGATAGAAGTTGAGATTTATACAGAATCAGGCGCTTTCGGACGCGCCATCGTGCCAAGCGGGGCATCGACCGGTGAATTTGAAGCAATCGAACTTCGCGATGGTGACAAAGGTCGCTATCTTGGCAAAGGTGTTTTAAAAGCTGTTAACAATGTCAATGAGATTATTGCACCCGCTCTCATCGGTTATGATGTCACCATGCAAGCTTTTTTAGACAAGTTGATGATTGAACTCGATGGAACGCCAAACAAAGCCAAACTCGGTGCCAATGCGATTTTAGGTGTATCCCTGGCTGCAGCGAGAGCCGCTGCTGATTATGTTGGTTTACCTCTTTATCTCTATTTAGGCGGATTCAACGCTAAAGTATTACCAACACCCATGATGAATATCATCAACGGTGGATCACACGCCGACAATTCAATCGACTTCCAAGAATACATGATTCTTCCAATTGGTGCTAAGACCTTCCGTCAAGCACTTCAAATGGGCGCAGAAGTATATCATAGTCTGAAAAAGGTTCTCTCTGCAAAAGGCTTTAGCACTTCTGTTGGAGATGAAGGCGGTTATGCTCCTAATCTTGAAAGCAATGAAGCTGGTTTACAAGCCATTATTGAAGCCATCAAAAAAGCAGGGTATGTTCCTGGACAAGATATTGCCATCGGCATGGATGTCGCTGCCAGTGAATTTTATAATGCTGAAAAAAATGTTTATGAACTGAAAGGCGAAAACAAAGTCTTTAATTACAAAGAATTAGTTGAATTCTATGTAAGCCTTGTCGATAAATATCCTATTATTACCTTAGAAGACGGTTTAGATCAAAACGACTGGGAAGGTTGGGCATACATTACTGAAAGACTTGGCAAACGCATTCAATTGGTCGGGGATGATTTATTCGTCACAAATACGGAAAGACTGGCAACTGGCATTGAAAAGGGAATTGCAAACTCAATTTTAATTAAAGTGAATCAAATTGGAACTTTAACAGAAACCTTCAACGCTATTGAGATGGCTAAGAACGCAGGATATACTTCTGTTATCAGCCATCGTTCTGGTGAAACCGAAGATTCAACCATCGCTGATATCTCTGTTGCGACGAATGCCGGTCAAATTAAAACTGGATCGCTAGCTAGAACCGATAGAATTGCAAAATACAATCAATTGCTTAGAATTGAAGAAGAACTCGGTGAGGTTGCTGAATATCACGGAGCAAAATCTGTGCGTCATTCTCGCTAATTCATCCACGAATAAAAAAGATGCTTTTGGGTATTCCAAAAGCTTTTTTTTATGGTATAATTAATAAGTGCGAAGCATAATGCCTCTTAAATCTATCGATTTACTGGGTATCTATCTTAGGAGGAAACACATGGGATTCTTAGACTGGTTATTACTCTTCATCAGCGTTTTGTTAATCGCATTGGTGATGTTGCAAGAATCAAAGGACGATGTCAAAAATACGTTCTCCGGTGAGAAGTCGGAGTTGTTCAAAAATCAGAAACAACGCGGACCGGAATTGTTCATGAATCGGCTAACGTTGGGAATGAGCGTAATCTTTGCCCTCGTAACGATTTTGGCACTAGTCCTTTAGAACACTTCGCCGTGTTCTTTTTTTTTCCTTATTCTTAAAGAAAGGGGCTGAGAGCCTTGAAAGACAAAGTATTAGCTTTGATCCACTCGGATGGTTACCAGCCGCTGGATATTCGTGAAATGGCCTCGGCCTTGAAAATCAAGGATTCGAAAGATTTCACTGCTTTTCTTAAAATTGTTAATGAACTTGAGTATGAAGGAATCATTGGCACCAATAAGCGCGACAAAATTCTTCCTGCTGAAAAACTTGGAATTGTTCGGGGAACGCTTGATTTAAAACGTCAAGGGTTTGGTTTTATCTTAAGAGAAGGTGAAAATCCTTTACCAGATATCTTTATTCCTCGTAGTTCCATTGGTGATGCCAGTCATAAAGATACTTGTTTAGTTCGAATCACAAAACGCTCTGAAGGCAATCGCTTTGAGGGTGTCATTATTCGTGTTTTGAAACGGGCTTTAGAAATGATTGTTGGAGAATACTTCCAAGGAGCGATCTTTCCAAAAGATCTCAGTGAAGATTATCTTTTCAAAGTTAAACCCTCATTGAGAGGCAGTCTTGTCGATCATACAATTGTGAAAGCGAAAATTATTCGTTACTCACCCAACAAGATTTTTGATTGCGAAATCATTGAAGTATTAGGACATGCGAGTGATCCCGGCATCGAAATTCTTGAGGTTATTGCAAGTCACGATTTGCAAGTTGGATTTCCCGAAAACGTAAAATCAGAAATCAAAAAAATACCCGATCATGTCCTTCTTACAGATTTAATCGGAAGAATAGATCTTCGTAACCAATTAATCTTTACGATTGATGGTGATGATACGAAAGATATTGACGATGCCATCTCGCTAAAAATGAATGCTCAAGGGAATTATGAACTCGGTGTTCACATCGCCGATGTTAGTTATTATGTTATAGAAGGCACGGAACTCGATAAAGAAGCCCTTAAAAGGGGAACTTCAGTTTATTTGGCTGATCGGGTCATTCCTATGCTTCCAAGAGAACTATCCAATGGAATTTGTTCATTGAATCCCAAAGTTGACCGCTTAACGATTTCTTGTTTTATGGAGATTGATAAACAAGGTGAAGTCTTGTCTCATCGGCTAGAACCTTCAGTTATTCATTCCTTTGCGCAGATGACTTACAAAAAAGTTAATGCTATTCTTGCAAAAGACGAAACTGTCGCCAAACAGTACCCTGAACTTGTGGAAACAATCTTTTTAATGCATGAACTTTCGAAGGTATTGAACATTAATCGATGCAAAAATGGATCGATTAATTTTGAGACAATTGAACCGAAGATTTTATTTGATGATCATGGGAAAGTCATTGACATCATCATCAAAGATCGAGGCATCTCAGAGGGAATTATTGAAGAGTTTATGTTAATGGCCAACCAAACGGTTGCCAATCATTTCCATGAAGCAGAACTGCCCTTCATTTACCGGATTCATGAAACACCTGATCCCGATAAACTGGAAGGATTATTTACCTTTGCAAAAGAAATCGGATATCCCATCAAATTACCTAAAGTGGTCACACAAAAGCAGTTACAAAATTTACTTTTAAAAGTTGAAGATACTAAATATGAAAAAGTCATCAATATGATGATGCTCCGTTCAATGGCAAAAGCGAAATATTCTGAATTGAATTTAGGACACTACGGACTTGCATTTGACGATTATACCCATTTTACTTCTCCCATTCGTCGATATCCGGATACAACCGTCCATCGTTTGATACGCACATACTTATTCAATCAAAAAACAGATCCTAAGACCCTTCGTCATTTTACGGATTTAATTCCTGAAATTGCGACTCAAACTTCAAAAGCTGAACGTCAAGCTATGTTGGCTGAACGCGAAGTTCTCGATATGAAAAAGGCAGAATTTATGATGGGCAAAGAAGGCGATGTTTTTGAAGGGGTCATATCCACTTTGACTCGTTTTGGAATGTTTATCGAATTGCCAAACACCGTGGAAGGTTTAGTCCACATTTCAACATTTAAAGAAGCTATTGAATTTATTGAAGCAAAAATGTTATATTTAGGTATTACAACTCGAAAAGAATATACCATCGGTATGCTTGTCAAAGTCAAACTTTTAGGGGTCAACCCCTTAAAAGGACAAGTTGATTTCGAATTAGTCTAATTCAGAAAGGAGATAAAATGAAAATAATCGCCAATAACAAGAAAGTGTCACACGATTATTTCATTTTGGACACTTTCGAATGTGGAATCGTTTTGACCGGAACAGAAATCAAGTCAGTTCGTTTAGGAAAAGTTGCTATAAGCGATTCTTTCTGTCGAATTAAAAATTATGAACTATATGTGATAAACATGAACATTTCAAAATATCCTTATGGGAATCTTTTTAATCATGAAGAAGCCAGAGAACGAAAATTATTAATGGAGAAACGTGAAATTCTTAAATTGGAACTGAAACTAAAGCAAGAAGGAATGACATTAATTCCAACAAAAGTCTATTTGAAAGAAGCTTTGTGCAAAGTTGAAATCGCTTTATGCAAAGGGAAAAAACAATATGACAAACGTGAGAGTGCCAAGGAGGAAGATCAAAAACGACATATTCAAAAAGCAATGAAGGATTTTGGAAAGATTAATTAATACGACTCATTATAATGAGTTAATATGGGGCTGTTCTGGATTCGACAGGATGGTTCGAGTTTGGTAAGCATGCGATCGGCATATCTAAAGTGCACCCAGTAAACATAACTGGAAACCAAAATTACGCTTACGCTGCTTAAGAAGAAGTAGCGAGTTCCCTTTAGCCAGCCTGCGGGCTTAAGCGAACTTCAGTCAGCAGGATAGCAAAACAAGTCACCGCCTTAGGCTTGTTCGTGAAAATAATAAGGCTGGTTATCTAGTAGTGAGTGCTCTGGCAGCTAGGTAATGAGAAAGAACAGAGAACTAAGCATGTAGAAAACCAAATGATCGGCTATTTTGGACGGGGGTTCAAATCCCCCCAGCTCCACCATTGATAATTCGAAGACTCCTAATAGGAGTTTTTTTATTTAAGAAACTTGTAAAAGTGTATCAAATGTGATACAATTACTTCGGGTGATAAACATGAGAAACGAAGTTATACACGTAAGAGTATCTGATGATCTTAAGGAATCAGTTGAGATTATTTTAAATGGTTTGGGTGTTACTTTGTCATATGCAATCAATATGTATTTAAAACAAATCGAGTTGAATCGTGGAATACCATTTCAAATCGTATTGCCAAATCAGAAAAAACAAAAGGAAATTGAGATGTTAGCTCATGCACTTAATCAAACTGGCGGAAAGGAAGTCGACGCATATGCCACTAAGATACTTGGTTTGTATGCTCAAGATGTGATTGATTATGAAACTACAGTTTTCGCTTTGGGAAGAAACTTATCATGAAAGACCCTTATTTATATACAGATTCAGAGGTTCTAATTAATAAAGCAAATATCAAAGTGAGAAATTTATTGGATGAATTTGAAAATCGTATGACGACACTTGGGTTGATTACAATTCTTAAAACCGATATGAAGATTATTGATGTTAAAGATATTTTTCAAATCCATAAGACGTTATTTTCAAATGTATATGAATGGGCAGGACAGAATAGAACTATTAATATATTCAAAAACGAACCTATTTTGAATGGATTAAGTGTCGAGTACACGAGTTATAATCAAATTAATAAGGAACTAGAAAAAGTAACTACCACATATTTCAAGCAAAAATGGAAAAACCTTTCCAAAGAAGAATTTATGCATCTATTTACAAGAATGATTGCAAAGATTTGGCAAATACACCCATTTAGGGAAGGGAACACAAGGGTTATATCGGCGTTTGGACTATTGTTTTTAAAACAAAATGGATATATATTCGATGTCGATATTATTGCAAAAAATGCAAAGTACTTTAGAAATGCACTTGTTATGGCATCCCTTAACGAATACGCTGAATATCATTATTTGCAAAATATTTTATTAGACGCCGTTGATCGTAAGCATTTAGGACCCAGTTCATCTAAATACAACATGATTAAAAATTATGATGTCAATCAGTATGAATACAATTATCATAAGGCAAAATAATTAAACAACTAGATAAATGGGGAGAAACAATTGAGTCGTTTTCTTTGCCATACACAAACTTCATATTATTGGAAGTTTTGGGATATCCTCATGCGGGATATGATGTGTTTTATGCCAAGGGGGTTTATGAAAAGAAAGAAGTATTTGTTTTCATTAATGTCGAAAACAGGATAATGCTAATATAAGAACTGAAATTGAAACGCTTCATCAGTTAATTTTGCCCAATACCCCTACAATCATAGATGACGATGAACACATGACATTCATGGTATCTATTGCCTTTGATGGAAAAGACTATCAACAATAGTTGGCAATTATATCAATTATGAATCATTTGATTATATTAGAAGAATTATTCTCATTTCAAATTTTCTATGATATTATATACATATCAAAATCTATATGAGGGACAGCTAAGTTAAGCATTTCGTAGATATGTTTGGTTATTTTTAGAAGTGTATATGAAGATAACTCGGTTTACTCAACTGTATATAATATTTTTAATGAACTAGATTTATCTTCGAATTAGTAAATTGAAAAGAAGTGATAATATGAAGAAACTAAAAATTATAATTTTATTAATAATTACGTTAATCTTATCAAGTTGCTTTGATAATAATTCAGAGACGTTTTTAGTTGGTGATGAAAACTATAGTTTGGTACCTCTAGTGACAGTACAACAACCCATTTCAAATCCATCACAGTGGGACATTGCAGAAGGTTTGGAGACTGAAGCTGTGAATGTTGATGAAATTGATTGGAAAGTCATATATGAGTCAACATATTACTCGATTCTATCCAGAGATGTACCGGATAATATGATTTTTCCATTATATGGATTTTCAGTAGAAGATAATTGTAGATGCAATTTAGGTGATAAAACGAGATATATGTATGTTGTATTTTTTAATAAGCAATATTACGACATAATTGATTTTCATCAAAAATACAATATTTTGAGTTGTAATTTCCTAGATGAACTTAAAATCGAATACTCTAGTTGCCATAGGGGCGAATAGGATCTATTCAACTGGGCTATAAAAGGAAAATACGACAGTCATTTTCGACAGTTGCCCCTTTTAAAGAGAAAATCCATCAAAACTGATGGTCTTTTTTTTGCTTTAAATAGGCGTAAACTCAAATTCTGAAGGTGTAAAATATCGTAAAGAAGGATGTGGATGTTTTTCGTTGTAGAGATGACGTACTCGTCAATATAGTTGATAAATTGGTATATGCTATATATTTTCTATAGGAAGTCAATTACATTAGATTTTTTGAAAATATTGCATAGCTATCCATTAGATGATATAATATAGTTGGAAAGTAAGAAAATAAGAAAATAAGAAAGAGGTGAATATAATGATTATTGAGTTGAGAAAAAAATCTCAAATCACGATACCCAAAGAAATCATTCATCAGTTAAATCTTCAAGAAAAAGACCAGCTTGAGATTTCTATAAAAAATGGTGTTATTGTGATTGAACCAGTCGCAGTATATTCGAAATCATACATCCAAAAATTAGAAGAAACTGTGATGAGAATCAATGAGGAACCTTCAAAGTTCAATGTTGGCCCTTTTAAATCTGTAGAGGAAGCTATCAACTACTTAGAAGAAGCAAATGAAGATGATGAGAAAGACAAAGAACCCCAAAAATGACATACGATATATTATTTTCAACCAGGTTTAAGAAGTCTTTTTCTAAGTTACAAGATCAAGAAAAAAAATTATTCTACAATAAGTTATCTTTATTTATAGAGAATCACAGGCACCCAAGTCTTAGAACGAAAAAGATTAATGGTAGTGAGATTCTATTTGAGTCTAGCATCAATATGTCAATAAGAGTCATTTGGACATATCAAAATGAGAATTTGATATTATTGATAGATATTGGCCACCATGATATTTTAAATAAACTATAGTTTGTATTTTCATAAATAACAAAAAACTGTGTAAGTTAATTTTCAACCGATGTGTTTGCTAGCGCACTATTTTGGAGAATAACCTTTTGCACAAATCATTAATGCGGTTGGTGTTAATTTACTTTAAGATGTGTAGTTCAAAACAATGATATTTAAAAGATATAAAAGATTTACAAATCTTTTTTTATTTTGGTATAATTACAATAAATACATTGAAGGAAAATTAAATGGGAGATTAAAGGATAATTTTATTTCTTATAGGATTACTGCATAGTAATAGAACAATATATTTCATTGATTGATTTTAGAGATGATGATATTGCTTCATCCAAACAATAACTAAAAAAGTAATTCAATAATCAAATAGTCCTTTTTTTATTCCAATTTCAAATGTGTTATTACATAAAATGTCAGGAGAAAAATATGAAGATATTATTAAAGACCACTAAAATAGCAGGGATAGTTCTATTAGCTTCAGTTGTTTTATTTGGTATTACGTATGCAATGCTTCCTAAAGGACCTAGAGACTTGATGGAATTTGATGATCCCTATCACGTCAGTAGAACTTCTGTAGTGAGTTCAAATCATATGGCATCCACTGGAACCCCTTGGGCAACAGAAACGGCTATTGATGTCATGGATAATGGAGGAAATGCATTTGATGCAGCTGCTGCAGCGCTGCTTGTTTTAAACGTTACCATTCCTCAAGCCGCAAGTTTTCCCGGCGTAAGTCCGTTGATGATTTATGATGCTAAAACGCAAACAGTGAAAAGTTATATTGGCGCCGGTACCGCTCCACAAAAAGCAACCATCGAACTATTTAAAGATGAAGGATATGATACAGTTCCTAAGTTAAATATCTTAGCGCAATTGCTTCCAGCAAGTCCTGATATGATTATTGCCTTATTACAAGACTATGGAACAATGAGTTTTACTGAAGTTTCAAGTTATGCAATCGAGATTGCAAGAGAAGGATTTCCAATCCATTCTATGATGTTGCATGATTTAAATTTTTCTGTGTTCGAACGCATAGGATTTAGCATTATAATGCCGTATAATGCTCGTGTCTATTTAAAAGGGGACTGGTGGAGACCGTTGAACCATAAAGACCGATTCACATTTCCTGACCTTGCGGATACATTTGAAGCGATGAGTCAAGTAGAACAAAAAGCTTTATTAGAAGGAGCTACAAGAAATCAAGCTTTAGAAGCAGTAAGAGATTATTTTTATAAGGGTGAAATTGCTGATAAGATTGTTGCGCTTCATGAAGAAAAAGGTGGATTAATCACTAAAGAAGATTTAGCAAACTATCAAGGCGGTTGGGAAGAACCGCTTCTGGGTCACTTCAATGAATACACATTTTTCGCCAATGGAACCTGGAGCCAAGGTGCTGTCTTGCCAATGATTATGCAAATCTTAGAAGGAATCGATTTGAAATCCATGGGACACAATTCTCCGCAATATATTCATACAGTCACACAAGCCATCGAACTTGCAATGGCAGATAAGGAAGCTTATTTTGGGGATCCTGCTTTTGTCGATGTACCGATTGAAGGATTATTGAGTCCAAATTATGCAGCTATTCGAAGAACCTTGATTACAGAAAACCAAGCATTTGGACAAATGGCACCCTTTGGAGATCCCTATGATTTTCAAACGTTCCTTGGGATAAAAACGGTCAGCGGCGTTGATGTGAGAAAATATTTGAATACCAAAGAAGAAATAACGATTGGAAAAGATACGAGTTATATTTCAATTATCGATGGCTTAGGAAATGCGGTATCGATGACGCCTAGTGACTTTCCGGAGTCTCCAATGGTCGATGGCACGGGTTTAACACTAGGAATTCGTATGACTCAATTTAGATTAGACGAGAGTCACCCAAGTTCATTAGAACCAGGAAAACGGCCAACGATTACGCCCAATGCAAGTATGGTTTTTAAAAATGGAGAGTTTTACATGACATTTGGGACCCCGGGTGGAGATATGCAAGTTCAAGCATTGGTTCAAGTGTTTTTAAATCATGTTGTTTTTGAAATGGATATACAAGAAGCAATTGAGGCACCAAGATTTAGGTCGTTAAATTGGCCCGACTCCTTTGCGCCTCATGGATACTATCCAGGGACCATTCGTATAGAAAAATCGCTGTATCAAACCCATAAACAAGCATTAGAAGCAATGGGATATATCGTCGAAATGAAAGAACAATGGGATCCAGAGTTTGGCGGGGTGTGTGCAATAATTAAAGATAAGGAATCCAATCAACTGATAGGTGGCGCTGATCCAAGACAATTATCTTGGGCGATTGGAAAATAACTCAATAAAAAAATCATGTTTTTGATTCTATTTATATATTAATGGTTTCCAAAAAGACAATTTATTTATACTGATTCCAACAAAAAACCCTGCGCTGGCAAACAAATGGTCATTGCCAATAACAGGGTTTTTTTAATACAAGACTACTTAAACTTAATTCGTATATTTTTGCTGATTTATATTACGGTATTTAGAATTGAGACGATTGAATCGCCGAGTGTTGGGAAAAACATAAAAATCACGACAATTGCTAAAATCAAAATATAAATAAAAGCAAATAGTTTTTTTCCAGAAACAAATTCCATTCCAACGATTGCAGCGACGGCTAAAGCCGCGAATTGTTGTGCTAAGACTAAATAGCCCATAATTTCAGCAGGAATTCCAAAAGAAAACTGCGCGTCCGTGTATAGAAAAGCGTATAATACGATGGTCAGAAAGCCAAGAATTTGACCTAATACATTCCAAAATTTCTTCATTATAAAACCTCCCAATTGTTTATTCTATTTTTTATTATAAAACATTTATTCATTTTTACAAGGGGATATCATGAGTTTTAATAATCAAAAATGATGGTTCATAATTTTTTAGATTGTTTAGTCATTTTAGGATCTAAATTTATATGTTTATGGCGATATTATTATTTAGTATAATAGATATTAATTAGTACAAAAGAATAAGTCGGAGAATTATTATCAATTCAACCTTAATGAAATCGGAGCATAACACTATGAAAGAAAAAGTATTGAATAATGACTTATCAAACCATAAAAACAAAACGTTTGGACAATTTATCCTCTTCTTATTATTTTCAATGGTCACAACCGTTGTTGATATAGGTGCTTTTACATTATCTTTTATTATTTCACAAACATTTAATTTTTTCATTCAAAGAAAGGCGACCTTCAAAGCAACAAACAATATTATTTATAGTGGAATAATGTATTTTTTAATGGTTTTGATTGTCTTGTTTTTCCAAATATGGATACCAACCATTGTACGACAACCAGTTATTGCACTTGTAGGAATTAAATGGGGCGAATTTTTGATTAAAAATGTGAATATGACACTCTCATTCTTAATTCAATTTCCGATGAATAAGTGGATAATTATGCGTGATATTCATTCAATCAAACCCACTATTTGGTAATAAATCTTATTTTTATTCATTAATATTAGTTAGGTATAACGGCTATATTCAGAGCTTTTCCATTCGAATATATTATGATTATTCTTAAAAAAAACGCGATAATCCTCGCGTTTTTGTTTTGTTATTTTTCAAAGGTGAATATGAACTGTCGTGATGATAAAAGCAATATTAATGATAAAGACATAAACCATAATTTTGGCAGGATGATCGTTTCGAAGAAAATGTGCCAAATACATTGACTCAAAGACGGTTATCACAGATACAATTGATAGCACGGCAAATGGGTACAGACTTGATCCCAAGATTTCAACCAAAATGAATAACCCACTCAGGAGGGCCACAACCGTAAAATTAATCGCACTAATTCTTATTAAAATACGCTTGTCACGATATCCAATCAAATATAGAATAAATAAACTGCCTAATATTAAACCTATCGGTCCCAAAATAGTTAAGGGAATCACATCTAAGATTTTATCGATGAGACGGACTTCATAAGGAAAACTAAAACCGATTTGATCAGCTTCTTCAATGTCCAGTGAAAAAGCATCATATTTTATATTTGTGTAAAATTTGGTAGCAATAAATGAAGGAGAAACAAATAAACCCCCATCTGATAATACAATCGCAATTTTTAAGGAAATTTCGCCATCTAAATAATAACCCACAGTAATACTATCGTTGGGAAGTTGTTGAAAGTAACGATCTTTAGGTCCGTATAATCGAAGTGAAGCATAACCTTCTTCATCAATGTAACCATTGAGGGCGTTGATGTATTGTAAAGAATGATATGAAGTAGGGAGTCGATTTTCAAGATCAGCATTGGATAACATTGTCACTTCGTCGCAGTCAAATAGAATATCAATCCAATAAGGATCTGTGAATCCTTCAACCGTAACAGTTGTCTGACGATTGATAGAAAACCATGCCTGAACCCCTTTTGAAACTGAAAATATGAATAATGCAAATAATAAGATGGTCAAAGACTTAATAAAAAATTTCATAACATCCCTCCCTCTAGGATACATTATAAATCTGAGACCATCGGTAGTCAATGAATGAATAAAAAAATAATGAAATTATAAAAAAAATAATTATTATTTAATTTGTCATTTCGTTGGCTAAATTTACAATAGATTCGCCTTCCAATCGGAAAATTAGCCATTCTTTTAACGGCTTTGCGCCCATACGTTGATAAAAACCGATTGAAGGCAAATTCCAGTCCAAACACCACCAGTCAATTCGGTGATATTGACGTTCTTTTGCAATCACGGCCAGACATGTTATTAATAATCTTCCATAGCCTTTATGGCGAAATTTTTCTTCAATAAATAAATCTTCTAAAAACAAATTGCCACTAGCTAAAAATGTAGAGTAACTTGTGTAAAACAAGGCGAAACCTACTGGCACATCTTTTTCAAAAGCTAAAAGCACTTCGGCCTGATGATTTTCAAACAATGTTTTACTCAGTTTTTCTTCTGTGGCAATGACTTTATCAGCCATTTTTTCATATTTTGCTAAAGATTGAATAAAATGAAAAATTATTGGGATATCTTCCTTTGTCGCAAAACGGATGGTAAAGTCTTGAATCGGTGTTAAGTATGTTTTAACCATGACGGGCTCCTATTTAAAATTGATTTAATGGTATAATTTTGATCGGTAAGTATGTCAACGTATTATGAATTCTTGTGCTTTCAAAAAGAACGATGTTATTGATATCTTCATGAATTACCTCAAAGTTAGGCAATTCAATCATATTGATATGCGGAAAACGGACACGTCTTGCGAGCGTAATATGAGGAACGAATTCATCTTCGACATAAGGCAGAGGAATAGAAGCAATCGTCTGTCTAATTCTTTCTGAAAGATCTACTAATATCTTGTGTCCTTTCACGATATTAGCAAAAACAATATATTCTTGTCCTTTTTGAAATGAACCAATTTGTGAAATTTCAATCCTGAATGAATGAAACGATTGAATCGCACTTTCGATTGATTTGACAATCTGATCAATTGATTCAATGGCAGTATCGCCTAAAAAACATAATGTTAAGTGAAAATTATCGAGAAGGGTAGGATTTTTCGAAAAAGCATTATTAAGAGCTATAGTTTGAACTTTTTCAAGGGCTTTTCGAGTTTCTAAAGAAAGCATTAAACCGATGAATAGACGCATTTTATCACCTACAGTCAAGAATAAAAATCAATTGAAATTAATCGGTTTTAATTTTATTAATAAAGTTTGATTCTCTTGGTGAATATCTTGGCCCAATATTGGGGTGTCTTTTGATAATTTCTTCAATCGAATCGATATTTTCAGATGATAATATGATATCCACTGCACCACAATTTTCTCTCAGATATTGCCGTTTTTTAGTTCCGGGAATCGGAATAATGTTTTCTCCTCTTGAAAGAACCCAAGCGATGGCCAGTTGTGCCGGAGTAACTTTCAATTGACTGGCTAGTTGAGCAAATTCATCAGCTATTTTTTCATTGTTTTCATAATATTCGCCATTGTAACGCGGAAGTCGTGAACGGAAATCGGTTTTATCAAGGTGAGTCACATCGAGTTTATTAGTCAATAATCCACGACTCAGAGGGGCAAATGGAATAAAAGCCATACCTAATTCTTTCGTTAGAGGCAAAATTCCCTTCTCGACATCTCTTGATAAAATTGAATATTCACTTTGTACAGCTGCAATGGGCCAAACAGCATTGGCTCGTAATAAATCTTCCGTTGAGCATTCACTTAAGCCTAAATATGATACTTTACCTGCTTTAACAAATTCTGACATCGCAAGAATACTTTCTTCAATCGGCACAAAAGGGTCGACGCGATGAAGATATAATAAATCAATTTTATCGATGTCAAGTCTTTTTAAAGAGGCATTAATAGCATTTTTAATATATTCTTTCGATCCATCGACAATCATCTCAGTAGATATTGGCGATCCAGGATTTGATACTTTTGGCCTAAAACCAATTTTCGTTGCTAAGAAAATTTTATCGCGATGTTGTTTTAGCATTTGCGATAACAATACTTCATTGGCGCCTTGTCCGTAAATGTCAGCCGTATCCCAAAAATTAATTCCCAGTTTTAATGATTCTTGAAGCGTCATAAGACTTTCTTGGTTGTCGGGAGTACCGTAGGCAAAACTCATACCCATGCATCCTAAACCGATTGCTGATAACTGGATATCCGTTTGACCGAATTTTCGATATTTCATAATGACCCTCCTGATATTAATGATTTTAACTAACAAGATGTTACTATTTTAGTATTTACTGAAACAATTGGCAATAAGGTTGATGGATTTCGTTATTGAATTGTTCGGATCTAACGCGGATTACTTTTTATTGTTTCAATGCTAGTGTATAATAAGATTATAAAGAATATCTTGGAGGTATTTATGATCGGACATATCAACGAGCTTCATTCTATTTCAATCAAACACTCTGAGGCAAAAGATGCTTCAATGAAAGTTTTAGTTTCTCCTCAAGAAGGCTGGGACAGTCATGTCATGCGAATGATAGAAGTTGAAAAAGCAGGTTATACACCCAAACATAGTCATCCTTGGCCGCATATTAATTACATTATTGAAGGAGAAGGTGTATTAATGATTAACGGAACTAATCAGAATCTATCACCAGGTTCCTATGCTTATGTACCAGCGAATGCTTTGCATCAATTTCAAAACGCAGGCAATCAAATATTAAGATTTATTTGTATTGTTCCAAAAGAGGGACATCAATATTAATTTGATTATTTAATTATTTAATTAAACCATCGAAACCAATTTAGGGTTCGATGGTTTTTTGATTAAATTAAAAGAAACGTTATTATTAATCATACTTTTATTATTATTATTTCATAATCTTTATTGATGTGACAATCAATACAGTTTATTATGTACCTATAGAGATTATTATCGCTCAGTCAATAGTACTAGAGCGAAGAAAGGAAATGCTTTTTTTATGTTAAAAAGAAGAACATTCATCGTTTTTATTATCGGTTTAGTGTTTTACGCTACGCTTGGATGTGCTTTATTTACGACAGCCCCAATCTCTACTAACACGACTTCTACACAGACAACAACGTCATCTGTGATATCTACAACAACGACCGAATCGGCGTTAACGATTCAACTTAAAGGTATTTATCAATTGGCTTTAACAGCTCAAGCTTTTAGTGGTACTTATGAAGAGTGGTTACAGACTGTGAAAGGTCCTCAAGGAATTCCTGGGGAAAATGGGCAACCTGTTATTCTTCAGGTTTCAGAAGGCTATATCCAATGGAAATATCTTAATGCTACTTCCTGGACTAATCTTATTGAACTCATAAGTCTCATTGGTCCGGTAGGTTTACCTGGGACCGACGGACAGGAAATTCAATTACAAGTATCTGATGGGTATATTCAATGGAAATATGCCAATGAAGATGAGTGGACCAATCTCATCTCATTAACGACTTTAACAGGAGAAGCCGGTACCAATGGAACCAATGGTGAAAGTGCATTATTCCAAGTATCGGGTGGCTATATTCAGTGGAAATATCCTAGTGAAGTCCTCTGGAAAAACCTCATTGAGCTCACGACATTAACTGGCCCTCAAGGATTACCTGGTAGTGATGGCCAAACAGTTCAATTACAAGTATCTGGTGGTTATATTCAATGGAAATACATTCAAGATGATCAGTGGACAAATCTCATTTCCTTAACGACTTTAACAGGAGAAGCCGGTACCAATGGAACCAATGGCGAAAGTGCATTATTCCAAGTATCGGGTGGATATATTCAGTGGAAATATCCCAGTGAAGTCCTCTGGAAAAACCTCATTGAGCTCACAACATTGACTGGACCTCAAGGATTACCAGGTAGTGATGGTCAAGAAGTCATGTTTCAAGTCGCAAATGAATACTTACAATGGAAGTATATTGGCGAAATCGAATGGCGAAATTTACTAAATCTGACAACGCTTAAGGGCGAAGATGCCATTGCCCCAACGATTTCAATCAATCAAAATGGCTTTTGGGTTATCAATGGTGTTGTTACTGAATACTCAGCTTTATTTCCAACAGCACCAAACTATACTGTGACATTTCATCTGAATGGGGGTTCTATGCCGCAAGATGAACCACTGTCTGTAACCATTCAAAAAGGCGATTCAATGATTCTTCCGATTCCAATATTTAGTGGATACTTATTTACAGGATGGATGACAGGATCGACGGTTAACGACACGAAATTTACCAACTACATTCCTGTTACAAGAAATCTCGATCTTTATGCTAATTGGGAAGTTGATATGGGATTAGTTCGAGACTTTTTCAATACACTTCAGATGGATCGTTTTATTCTTTCCAATAGTATAAATTCTTATATTACGAATGGATCCACAACGATTATTTATGATTCAAATAAAATAACTCAAATTTCACCGACTGAAGGAGGTTTTTTGCTCTATTTTACCGAAACGGGATTGACACTGATTCCTGATTACATAAACATGCCTAAAGACATACAAAAATATCAATATTATTTGGGTGAAAATAAACTAAATGATTTATTAATGTATGAAATTTATATCAATAAGGATGGAAATTGGGATACTAAAAAGAGTATAACGGAATATAATTTAGGATTCAATTTTGATCTATTTAATCCCGATTTGTTTGTAAAAAGGGCAGAAGGTTTAATTTATGATTACCCAGTGACTCTCGCTTTTGTATCTACCTATTTTGAACTTATTTTTTCTCAGTTTGGAATAGATTTACCGTTCGATTTGGCTTACGATACTTTAAGTTGTGTTCTTAATCTTGAAACCAACACACTAACGATTGATATGAGTGGAATGGTTGATATCGCATTTCTTTCGATGTCGAGTTATGTCATTCATATTGAAATTAACTTAAGTGAGGTTGGGACGGCAGAAGTAATCCTGCCAATGGATGACATAAAAGCGAATTTTATTGATACATATAATCAAAGCGTCTCTTATTATCAATCGTCTTGGGAATATACATCCGCTACCCTTGAAAGCCGTGAAGCTTTTGATATTTTAACCAGTGAGTCTTTACTCAGCCTTGAATCATTGAATCTTCCCATCGATTTATTAGAAACTTATATTCAAATTTATCAAGATATTCGTGACTTCGTTTTTGAAATTGATTATTTACGCTTAAGCAAAGAAAATGCCGAAGATTATATTGAAAACCAAGTGAATTACGCATATAGTAATGCAACAAATGAAAGCTATCAATTGATTCTTGATTTAAAAGATGATTATTTACTTATTATTAATCTAGCAACTTCAGAAGAAGAAATTCTGGATATTTTAAGTGATTTTGAAATGGATTATTCCCAAATATTTGATTTGGATATTTTAAAACTTGGCCTGAATGTGAATCGTCAAAATTGGATTGAATATCTTAATATTTATGTTATTTATTTACCTGAGTACTTGCAAAATGAAGAGGATCTTGAAGAACTATATACCATTTTCTCGTACTATCGTAATGAGATTTTAATTGCCACAGATCAAGAGACGATTGAAGCCCTTTATTATTCTGCGTACAATCAATTCTTACTTTCAGATTTTGTTTATGGCGATTTTGAGACATTAATAATTAATTTATCGGCGGCATTTCAAGATTATTATATGATGAATTATGATTATGCTGGTGAAGATTTTGAAGCCCTCGAAATATTATATTTATCGCTCTTAGATTCTTTATCTTATGAATTATCACCACTTGAAATACTCTATCGTTACAACGAAATTGTTTATGAATTCTTCGCTTATTTATTCCCTTATTATTTACCAGGGATATATACAAACATGGATATTGTCGTCGATCGTTATGGACCATTCTTAAGCACTGAAAACACACTAAAACTTGATTATGCTTATGATATGACGCTTCTATTGATTGAATCGGCGCAAGATATCAATTCAATATCAGCTTTCTTTTCTAATTTTTATTTGTATGCCATCTTGCTTCCTCAAGATCCATGGAAAATTATGAAGGTAGAAGCGATTGATGAAGTTGAAAGCATTCTTACCTATAATACATCCATCGCAACATTGGGAAGTATTAATTTAATGCAAAATATCTTTAATAATTTCATCGTGGAAATTGATTTATTGACCTATAATGACACCGCTGCTCTTAGTACATTAGTTCAAGAAACAATCGATTTAATTAATATTAATTTTATTGTTGATCCCATATGGGTTCCTTTGGTGGAAGCCAGAGCAGCTGCTATTGAAGAATTTACTCTATTTTATAATGCGGGCAAAGATTATTTAATTAATGAGGAGACCACTGATGAAATGCTTTATGATCTCTTCATGGACTACATCGATTTAATTAAAATATCATTTTCTTTTGATGATATTGATTATTATCTTAATTTAGGAAAGGAAGCGTTAGCGAATTTCCCAGGATATTTCCTACCAATTGATTCAATCATTCTTGAAATGAGTGAAAAACTCGCTGTCATGCATAGTAATTGGATTAACGAGTTTGGTATCAATGATTACACGAGCTTATATGTTATTGATCACTTCGAAGAAAATGCTCAATATTCGTATGGAAATCCTTTCTGTGTCTTTTTATATTACGAATATGCTGAAAATTTAATGTATGAAGAATTACTCATGATTACGTCTGATTATTTCTATAATATACTAACCGACATATACTTATATTATAGTGAAATTGTCAGTGTTTCTAAGTTTTACGATTTAGATGATTTATATTATACATATAATGACATGCTTGCTATGAATACAGATTTCATGCAATTTAACGTATTAGTTCTTGCTTTTGCTGATGAATGTGAAATTTTGATGCAAAATGAATGGCAGGCAGTAATCGATGCCGGTCTAGCACACTTGAACGATATACTAAATGATTTATTAGTTTTTGCGACAGATGACAGCGTCGATATGTTATTGTCAATATTCGCTGATTGGAGTATTATCATTCAGGAATCCACCTCAGAAGAAATGGCTTTACGAGACATTGCTTGGGTAGAGATGATACTTTATGACAATTTCATTGAATCAGAATTAAAAATAGCTCTAAATCGAAAAAAAATCGAATTGATTGAATCAATAACCTTTATTACAAACCAAGCCATTTTAGTTCAAGATGATCCAATCTATATGGATGCCATCGTGAGCTATCGTGATTCTGTTATTTCAATGATTGAAGCCATGGCATCTTATGATGATATTGAAGCAATGGAAGAAGAAGTATATATTTTATCAGCCACGCAACTGGACTATCCATATTTCGAACTGTTGGATACGATAAAAGAACAAATGGTTGATGAAATCGATGCGTTGATTGAATGGGGTTTATTGACCTTACCGGATTTGTCAGCGGATACCTATTTATATTATGATATAGCCATCGCAAACATTTTAGATCAACTCGATATTCCACATTTGTTGGTTGTTACAGCTTATGAAATATCACAATTGAAAAATTTCATTAAAGGTGATATGAAACAATTCATTCTCGATTATCTTGAAATGAATTACTTGTTTTTCGAAAACTTGGTTAATGATAGAGATGTTTCAAAATTGAATGATTTTTATTCAATCACTCATAAAATCATCAGTTCTGATTTTGTTCCCGATTTCCCCTTGTATTACGTTAATCATTTCATTCGTTGTATGGCATTTATCGAAATTGATTACTTGAAACCGGAAAGAGAAAATATCATGGACTATCTTGATGGGTTATATTTAACTTTAGCCTATAATGCCACCGAAATGAGTATTAGTGATATGCTTTTAATTCTTGAAGAAGGATATCTTTTGATTCAAGAAGTTGAAACTTATGACGAATTATTAATGGTGCAAGCTGATATCATTGCGAATTTAAATTTTTACTATGTTGAAGATCCTTATATTGTCGAATACCGTGCGATGCAAATTGAATATCAAACCAGGCTAGATTTAATCATGGATTATATTTATTTTTATACTTCCTCTAATCTTGGAATTGATGATGCCTTAAATATTTGTTCTTACTACAAAACAGAGATTAATAGTTTAGACCCACGCATCGAATCAATGATATATATTACAATCTTTTATGAAGATGCCATTGAACTTTTAAAAACAACGACTTTTGATTGGATTTTGTCACTGTCATCAATCATTGAAGAATTATTAAATGAATTTGAATATATGTATTTGGATGCCATTTACTATCTCGATTCTAACGCTTATTTAGTTGAAGATGAGTATTTATACAGACAAGAAACCATTGAACTCTCAGTCGATATTTTTGATGTCTTTGTTTATTACCTCGAGGCCGTTAAAGAATTTTATGTCTACGTTCTTGACACAATTATTTATGTAACCTTAATTGAAATTCAAGCAGATATGATTGAATATCAATCCCTCGTTGATGTTGAATCACTCTTAATTCTTGAAGAATATTATTATGATGCGGTCATAGGGATTAATGATTCTGATGATTGGTACTATCCAGGTTATTATCTTGAATTATTTACCTTAAATGCTCAAACACTTTTAGTCGAATAAATATCAATTGGTATATATTAATGAAAAGCCCAATATTTCTTGGGCTTTTCTTTTCTGATAAGAACTTAATGATTAAACTCTCTGATATACTCATATGATATAATGAAGGGTGTATTCCTATGTTTTAATGGAGGCGGTGTTATAATGGTCATTCAATGGCTGGGTCATTCATGCTTTAAGTTAACGTATCGAGATTATTCAATCGTTCTTGATCCTTACAAACCTAGTTCAAATCTGCATTTGAATGAAATTCATCCGGTGGCACATCAAGTATTGTGTAGTCATGAGCATTTCGACCACAATTATCGCGAAGCCGTCACGATTATCGATACGAATCTTCAGAATCCTTTCGTGATTAACCGCCTTATGTCATTTCATGATGATGAATCTGGAATTAAACGAGGGGTGAATTATCTGACTATTATACAAGTGGACGATATCAAAGTTGCACATTTGGGTGACTTAGGATGTATGCCGGATGACTCACAAATAAAAGAACTCATGAATATGGATGCTCTCATGATTCCAGTGGGAGGATATTATACCATCGATGCCTTACAAGCCAAAAAATTATGTGATCAAATCAAACCGCGTGTAATCATCCCGATGCACTTTAAAACGATGAATCAGGGCCATTCCGTTTTAGCAAGTGTTGATGATTTTTTAAATTTATTTGAAAGCAAAATGATTAAAAGAATCAATTCTAATGGTATCGAAATTGATTATCATAACGAACCAATGGTCATATTATTTGAAACAAATAAAGTTTAGATACGTTTAAAAGACTTGGAAATCAAGGTTTTTTTTTTGAAAAAAAGCTTTTATTGATGTAAAAAAATTAGCACTCGATACTTGACAGTGCCAAAAAGAGTGATATAATAATAATTGGCACTTAATATTGAAGAGTGCTAATACAAGAATAAAGGATGTGAATAGAATGTTAAAACCCCTTCATGACAATGTTATTCTGAAGAAAGAAAAGGTTGAAAAGAAGACTGCCAGCGGTATCATTCTTTCAGGAGACATTAAAGAACAACCCAGTTTTGCATCGGTCATAGCCGTAGGCGATGGAGCAAAACAAGATGGAAAAACAATACCCATGACCGTTAAGATTGGTGATCGTGTTGTTTTTAAAAAATATTCTACAACAGAAATTAAAATTGAAGAAGAAGAATATCTCATCATCGCTGAAAAAGATATTCTAGCGATTATGGAATAGGAGGATTATCATGAGCAAAGAAATTCGTTTTTCGAAAGATGCCATTCAATCGATGCTCAAAGGCGTCGATCAACTCGCAGATGCTGTAAAAATAACTTTAGGACCTAAAGGACGCAATGTTGTCTTAGATAAAGGTTATGGATCACCGCTCATTACGAATGATGGGGTCACCATTGCTAAGGAAATTGAATTACAAGATCCCTTTGAGAATATGGGAGCGAAATTAGTCTATGAGGCAGCCAACAAAACAAATGACGTCGCTGGTGATGGTACAACCACCGCAACAGTCTTAACCCAATCGATGATTCATAAAGGCATTGCGGCAGTTGAAAGAGGTGCCAATCCGGTTTTAATGCGAGAAGGCATTGAAATGGCTGCAAAAGAAGTTTCAAAAAAACTTTTAGAAAAATCCCATAAAATTGAAAGTGATTCTGACATAGCCAGTGTCGCGACAGTCTCATCGGGAAGTTCAGAAATTGGCGATATTATCGCTAAAGCAATGGCTAAAGTAGGCCGTGACGGAGTTATCAGCGTTGATGAATCCAAGGGCTTCGATACATATTTAGAAGTTGTGGAAGGCATGCAATATGATAAAGGGTATATTTCGCCTTATATGATTACTGACCGCGAAAAAATGGAAGTTACTTTAGAAAATGCATATGTTATGGTAACGGATCAAAAAATCGCCACTATCAAAGATATTTTACCGTTATTAGAACAAATTGTTCAAGCTAGTAAACCACTTTTCATAATTGCTGAAGATATTGAGGCAGAAGTATTAAGCACCATCATTGTTAATAAACTTCGCGGTACTTTCAATATTGTTGCTACAAAAGCCCCAGGTTTTGGCGACAATCAGAAAGAATTATTGACAGACATCTCAATGCTCACCGGTGCTACATTTATCTCAAAAGACTTGAATTATGAAATAAAAGATACAAAAATTGAACAATTAGGCATTGTAAAAAAAGTGATCGTCACTAAAGATAACACGACATTAATTGATGGTACTGGAGATAAGAATCAAATCAAACAAAGAGTTGATGAAATCCGAGCAATGATTCATAATGTTCAATCAGAATATGATAAAAAACGTCTCAATGAAAGACTAGCTAAATTAACCAACGGTGTTGCTATTGTCAAAGTCGGAGCGATGACCGAAACCGAACTAAAAGAAAAAAAAATAAAAATCGAAGATGCTTTGAATGCAACGAAAGCAGCGGTCGCTGAAGGTATCGTAACCGGCGGAGGCGCAGCGTTAGTAGAAATATATAATGAGATTAGAAAATCTTTAAAAAATGATGTTCAAGATGTCCAAAAAGGGATTAATGTGGTCGTCGAATCTTTGATTTCTCCGATTTATCAGATTGCTGATAATGCTGGTTTTGATCCTCTAGAAATAGTTGAGAAACAAAAAATGGCTCAAAAAAATCATGGTTTTGATGCGAAAAAAGGTGAATGGTTCGACATGTTTAAAGCTGGGATTGTTGATCCTACAAAAGTGACTCGAAGCGCTATTTTGAATGCTGCATCGATCTCATCATTATTCATTACAACTGAAGTCGGTGTAGCCAACATTAAAGAAGAAAAACCTTCCGTTTCTACACCAAATATGTTCTAAATTAAAGGGTATTAACATGCATGAATACGAACTGAATGGTTGTTTTAGCAACTATTCAGTTTTTTTATTTTTTTTAAAATTATTTTTTCTAAAAAATTTTGAAGAACAGTAACATCTTTTTAATTTACATAGTAATATCAATTGTAGATGTTGTGATTTTAATGATTTTTCATCTTCAAAAATGTGATATAATAGTAGTAATTATAAAAGGAGGAATTAAACGATGAAATTATTTATTGATACCGCCAATTTAAATGAAATTAAACTTTCTGCATCCTGGGGTGTTATCTCTGGGGTTACTACCAACCCATCGTTAATTGCACGAGAAGGAAGAGACCTCATTGAAGTCATTAAAGAAATTACAACATTAGTGGATGGCCCTATCAGTGCTGAAGTACAAGAAGGCACAGCTGAACAAATGATTAAAGAAGCTTTCATCTATGCTGAAATGCATCCAAATATTGTAATTAAGATTCCCATGACTTTAGAAGGAATTAAAGCAGTAAGTCAATTATCAAAACACGGAATTAAAACTAATGTTACTCTCTGTTTTTCTGTTCCTCAAGCCATGATGGCAGCTTCTGCAGGCGCAACCTATGTATCGCCTTTTATGGGAAGACTCGATGACTATCTTAAAGATGAAGAAGCAGGCTATCAACTTTTAGAAGATATTCGCATTGCTTATGATAATTTTGGTATTGAGACGCAATTGATAGCCGCTTCTATTAGACATCCAAAACATGTCGAACAGGCCGCTTTAGCAGGGTCTGATGTGGCAACGATTCCTTTTAAAGTCTTTGAACAAATGATGGAACATCCACTCACAACAAAAGGATTAGAAATCTTCCGCACTGCTGCAAAAAAATAAAAATCATATTCAATTGTACATTTAATTATTCGCTTGTTTTTCAAGCAATAATCTTAATTCAGAAAGGAAAACTCTCATGACACCTATTCAAAATTCAGCCATAAACGCCATTCGCATGTTATCCATCGAAGCTGTCGAAAAAGCAAACAGCGGACATCCAGGTCTTCCGTTGGGAACTGCAGCCCTTGCCTACAAACTTTGGTCAGATTATTTGATTCATAATCCCAAAAATCCTCATTTTGAAAATCGTGATCGATTTGTATTGTCAGCTGGTCATGGTTCGATGCTTTTATATTCGTTATTACATCTTTTTGGCTATGGACTGCCTTTATCCGAACTTCAAAACTTTCGTCAGTTAGGATCTAAAACCCCAGGTCATCCTGAATATCGACATACTGTTGGTATTGAAACAACCACGGGTCCTTTAGGACAAGGCTATGCGAATGCAGTCGGTATGGCTATTGCAGAGAGTCATCTCGCAGCCAAGTTTAATCGCGATGGGTTTAACATTGTCGATCACTACACCTATGCTTTAGCAGGCGATGGTTGTATGATGGAAGGCATCACAAACGAAGCGGCATCACTGGCTGGAACTTTGCAGTTATCAAAATTAATCGTTTTTTATGATGACAATGAAATTTCTATAGAAGGGGATACCGATATTGCATTTAGAGAAGATGTTGGGCTTCGCCATCAAGCGCTCGGATGGAATGTCATTCATGTAAGCGATGGTAATGACATTGAATTGATTGGTCAAGCCATTGAAAAAGCCAAAAGCCAACATGAAAAACCCACTTTAATTATCTGTCAAACGATCATCGGTTATGGGTCACCTTTAGCTGGAGAAGAATCTTGTCATGGATCACCCTTAGGTCGCGATAACATTGAAGCAACGAAGAAATCACTTCAATGGGACTTTGACGCTTTTGTTATTCCTAAGACGATTTATGACCATTATGCTGAACTCGCAAAACGAGGTGAAGTCGCAGAAGCCTCATGGAATGCATTATATGCACAATATCAAAAAGCTTATCCTGAGTTGGCCGATGAGTATCGTCAATGGATGAATAATGTGCTTCCGGATTTAAAAGCGATCCCTGATTTATTTAAATTTGATAAGCCCGATGCAACGCGGAATAGCGGCGGAATTGTGCTCAATAAACTAGCAAAACTGATTCCTAATTTAATCGGAGGATCTGCCGATTTAGCGCCTTCTAATAAAACACATATGAAAAATCTGGGTGATTTTAGCGCGGATAATCGTTTAGGTAAAAACATGCATTTTGGTGTTCGTGAGCATGCCATGGCAGCGATTACCAACGGCATGTATCTTCATGGAGGTTTAAGAGTATTTTGTGCAACTTTCTTTGTCTTTAGTGATTATATGAAAAATGCCATACGATTAAGCGCAATTATGGATATTCCAGTTATATATGTCTTGACTCATGATTCTATTGGCGTGGGTGAAGATGGCGGGACGCATCAACCCATTGAACAATTAACCGGTTTAAGAGCTATCCCAAATTTAAAAATGTTTCGTCCGTGTGATGGGGTTGAAACAGCTGCGGCTTGGATTGACGCACTGATGGGTTCTTCTCCAAGTTGCATCGCTTTATCAAGACAAAATCTTCCTCAGTTTGAACATACAAACGATGATTATTTTAAAGGCGGGTATATCCTTTCTGATTCAAAAAAAGCAGTGAGTGATGTTATTTTAATTGCGACCGGCTCTGAAGTTGAAATCGCGATGAAAGCCAAGCAAATACTTCTCGAAAAAGATATCGATGCACGGGTGGTTTCAATGCCTTGCCTCGAAGTATTTGAAATGCAATCAGAGGCCTATAAAAATCATGTCCTTCCCAAGTCTGTTCGTCGTCGCGTTGCCATCGAAGCGGGGTCAACATTAGGGTGGTACAAATATGTTGGCTTAGATGGATTAGTCATTGGAATCGATCAATTTGGTTTATCAGCACCTTCATCAAAACTCTATGAATATTTTGGCTTAACGGCTGACAATGTCGTCAATCAAGTACTTGACCTTATAAAGAAAAAATTATAAATTTTAATTAATAAAACAAGAGACAATCCGTTGGTTATTCAGAATTTGTCTCTTGTTTTTTATTTACATTAGTTTGATTCATTCGAACGGTACCATAGACGCCAGTAATAATCATAATCCCACCTAAATAATGGTACCAAGCTAAGGATTCTTTCAATATGAGTGCCCCAGCAATGAGTGCGACAATCGTTGAAAGATTGGAGTAGATGCTGCTAACATGGGCAGGCATTTTACTCAAAGCGTAGTTCATCATGAAAAAGCCACCGATCGAAGCCACAATGCCTAAATATAAAATAGGTAAAATTAACTGAGGATTTGTAAAATTAAGAATATATGTCGAAAGAGATTGATGCAATAATAGTTCGATGACATAAAAGATATTAAATACAACTGCGCCAACGAGCATCATAAAATAGGTGATTTCGTAAGGCTTTAGCCGTTTTGAAGCGTTCCTCGAAGCAATATTATAGAGCGCTGCCGATATCACCGCTAAAAACAATAGAATAACACCGATGGTTTCAAAAGATTCAATCGTCCCAGGTTTTGCAACTTGAATGAATATAATCCCAGACACACTTAACAAAATAAAAAAGTATTGGATGGGTTTTGGCTTTTCTTTTAGAATGAAGGCGCCCATCAGCGTCACAAAAATGGGAATCAAAGCAATCATCATTCCTGCCTCACCACTCGACGTCCTGTTGAGTCCGTAGGTTTCAAAAATAAAATAAAAAATAGGTTGAAATATCGCCACTAAAAGCCAATCTTTCCAAGTCGATTTCTGAAAACGAATATGAATGATTTTTAATCGTCTTAATAATTCAAAAACTAGAAAAGCAATCAAAAATCGATAAGCTATTAAACCCATCGGACTGAGATGACTTAACGCAATTTTTGAAAAAAGAAATGAAAATCCGAATAAAGTTGCAAATCCGATTCCCGCAAGATGCGCTTTATTTATCATAGGTTATATTCTCTTATCTAAAGAGAAACTCCTTTGGCTAAAATAGTGAAATTTATCGCCAATATTATATCATAAAACCATTGTTCTGAGAGTTGATTTTATAATGATATTTAACTGAAGAGATGTTATAATCAAAAGTAATGATTACCTAGGGGGTTAATTTATGAAAAAAACTTATCCCATTTTAGAATTTGATCAAAATCCGGTCGCTTTATTCAATCCTGAAGATGTCATAAAAAACAAACGGTTACCCTCCCGTTTGATTTTATGTTTTTTTAACGATGTTATCAATCATTTATTAAAAGAAGATAAGATTTTTCCCATTGAAACCTATTATTCAGAAAGCGGACCTTCCATCGTTTATCAATTTCGAAACGTTGAAATTGCGATTGTACTCGGATCTTTAGGCGGACCTGCTTCAGTAGGCTTTCTTGAAGAGTATATTGCATCAGGGGTAAAATCAATTATTCTTTGTGGTGGTGCCGGTGTTTTGGTAAAAGAAATTCCGTTGGGCGGTTTATTAGTTGTGGATAGTGCGATTCGTGATGAAGGAACGTCTTATCATTATGTTCGTCCCTCACGAGAGATTAAAGCAAACCCCTCCATTGTGAAGCTTATTCAATATTATCTGATTGAGCATCAAATACCTCATCAAGTTGGTAAAACATGGACAACGGATGCCTTTTACCGAGAAACGCAAGATAAAATTGCACTTCGAAAACAAGAAAAGGCATTGGTTGTTGAAATGGAACAAGCTTCGATTATGGCGTTAACTCAATTTAGAAATGTCAAGTATGGGGCAATCCTTTATGGGGGCGATGATTTAAGTGATGTCACATGGGACCATCGTTTTTGGCAATCACGTTCAGAAATTCGCAGAAATCTCGTTGAAATTTGTCAAGAAATCATTCAATATTATTAATAAAGAAAGCCATAAATCGTAAATAATCGACTTATGGCTGTTTTTATAAACATTTATAATAGTTATTAAGGGAGTAGGATTTGATCGAATTTTAATGAAAAAGATACTGAAGATCCTTGAATTAAAGAATACTCCTCTTGAGACTCCGGCATACGAATACTAACTTTTACAGTCACTAATGCACGGGTTGCATTAACCATTTCGATGGTAGAAATAATGTTTATTAATTCTTTATAATCGATGTTTTTAATGCCATTTTTGATTAAAATTGTTTCAAATGAAGTTATTTTTAATTCATAACCCGATTGAACGTCAATTTCATATTGATAAGTTAATTCATCCACTTCATTAGCACTCCAAATACATCCTTTTGGGACAAGCGTCATACCTTTAGGGGCATTAAGTGGTTGGATGATTGATTGTGAGAGGGTATCAGAATAAGCCAAAATCGTTTGACTTCCACGCCAAATTCGATAAGATACCGAGGTCAAAATAAAAAGAAAAACAAAACCGAAAAAGAACACCTTCAATGTCTTCATACGTATCTCTCCTATGATTGTTTAGCAGGCACCTGGCTATCTCACATTGTGAGACCCTATAGTTTTCCGTCGCCGGATTGCTCCGGGTTTGGCTTTATCAACCAAAGCATTCATCGGCCGTCGTATGTCGACAGGCTTGGCTTTGTAATGATGACTCTATTTTATCATAGTTCAAAAGATAATCAAGTATTTTAATTTAAATACATTGAAATGCTTTATTTTTCATAAATAAAAAAACCACTGTCTAGTGGTTTTTTGTTATCAATAGGTATATTTAAGCAATATTAATACGGAAATCATCGACGACAAGTCTAGAGCGTGTAGCTTTGCTGCCGCTACCACTGACGCCACCATCAAAGATGAAGCGGATATAGTATCCATTCGCTGGCATCGATGAGATTTGCAAAGCTGTCAATGTAAAAGTATAAAGTGGAAAGGCAGTACTAATAGGCGTCGTGGGGTTAAAAATATCTTGTCCAGTAGGAAGCGATGTGCTCGTTTGAATGGTACCGACATTTGTAAAGGTACCTTCTGCCCCTGTAGGACTGATTTGAATTTGGAAAGGACGATTGGAAAGTAATTCAGTAGAATTTAATCTTAACCCTAATATGGCATAGAAGGATACCGAACGTAGATTAGCAATAGGATTTTTCGTAGTCATGATAACACGATTATCCAAACGGAATCCAAAGGTATTATTCGTTACAGAGTTCTTAACATCATACGCTGTAAAGAAATCATAATCAGGATAAGGTAATGGATTACTAATAGAGGGCGGTAATACGGAGTGAAGCGGTGCGTTAGAAGCATTTGTTGTTCGATCAATTTGTCTTAAAAATCCCAAACTGATATTCGAATTTGCAGCTATATAGACACCGTTGACCGTCCATAAAACGCCATTTAGATCAATATTATTAAGCGTATATCCATTGCCAGTATATGTGCCAGTTGTGTTCGTTGTTTTTGAAACTGCATCCATCAATGCTTGAAATTGAGTATTCGCATAAAGATCTTGTAAAGTGGTAACGCCATAGAATGACATAAATGCATATTGAACTTCTTCATCGAGATTCTCAAAAGGTAAGCCAGCATAAAAGTCCCAAAACCCTACAGGTATTGATGTGGGAACATTTTTTTGAAGATCATCGTGATAAGCATATCCGATTGTCGAAGCGGTCGCCAAGGCAGACAGCATCAACAAAGATGCAACGATTAATATTCTGATTTTGTTTGCCATGGTTTTCACTCCCTTTGCATTTAAGATTTTTTAGTTTTGTTTTTGTCTGTGAAGAAATTAAATAGTAAATAGATGATGACAAGATCAACGATTATAACAACTTTACCCATTGGAGATTGAATAAACATGAGCAGAGATCCAACTTTTGGAAGAGTCAACATATGTCTGCCCACAATATCATCATCCGATAAAACCCAGTCATCTAAATCTTCACTGATATGTGGTTTTGTTAAAAAAGTTCTTTCGCCATCATTATCGTATTCAATATCAGCGATATAATGTACGACGACGACTTCAGTTCCTGCTGCATTTACAACTACTCGAAAGGCAATGATATCACCAATATTAAGATCATCTTTAGACACAGAGTCATCGATTAACACAAGATCACCGACACTGATGATGGGTTCCATACTTCCAGTCGCAATCACATAGTGTTGAATTTTACTCAAGAAAGGAATGTAATTAAAAGCGAGAATGCCAGCACCATATAAGAGGGCAACGCCGATGATGAATTTCAGCCAGCCAAATATCTTTTTTTTAACAACTGGATTCATAGGTTTTTTGTCAGACATTGTATTCCTTTCTAAATCAGGCAATCAAAGCTTCCGCCTTGAATTCTATTTTTAATGAAATGCTTTTTCCTTGAATTTCAAGATATTGATCAAATGTTGCATTTTGTGAAAGTCTTACAGTCACATAAATCGTCGCAACATAGAATTCCGTACCTTCTTCAGGTTCAAAAGTAATACGATAAACGGGTTCATTGAGAAGGAGATTGTTTTCAGATCCAACACCGACTTCAATGATGTTATAAGGATTGGCTTCTCCGCCGACTGTGACTGAATTAACAGTGACCACTAATCGACCGATTTTGTTTAACCTAACGGTGTAAACAAAAGTATATTCATCAATATCATTGGCACCTTTGAAAGCGCCATATGGAATCAATTTAGTTCCAGGGGGTGGGTTAAGTGTTTCAGATACTTCAATCACTGTTCCGACACCGATGTCAATGGTTGGATCTTCTATATCAATGAATTGACGGTTCCAAAGTGAATAGGCAACTCCGCTTCCTGTGGTCATGAAGACCATCAGAAAAGCAATTAACCAACGGCGCTTTGAAAAGTTAAATAATGAAACAATCTGTCGTTCAGTTGAATGCATGATAGCCTCCGTTTCTTTGAAAAAAACACGGGATCAATAGGATCGCTTATAGTTGCGATTGATTCGTGCTTTATTTCAATCCTGATAATATTAAACTAATGGATTAACTGGAGCTTCGGAACTAGATGCATTTACAACTAAGAAGCTGATATCAAACGTTGGCGTTTTGCCAGCGACTAAAGCATAAGCTGAAGCAAAATCAGCACCATTGTTCGCAAGTGTCAAAGTGACAGTGATTGTAACTGTGTTATTTGTGGAAGTAAAGGCATTTTCAAGAACCCATGATCCGTTGGCAGTTTCAACCAAGTTGTTTACTGAAATTGAAACAACGGAAGTAGCACTGTTAAAACCTTCAAGATATGAACCAAGAACAAAGTTTGTAATATCAATGTTCAAATCAGCTAACATACCTTCTTTAAGTGGTTCTTCTAAACTTAAAGTATATTCAAAGACATATTCTGTGGTGTAATCAGCTTCATAAGCAGCGTAGAAAGATCCTGCAGGAACTAAAGCGCGTGAATCTTTTAAGACACTGTCAAGTTCTAATCTAACACCATAACCAATTTCTAAAGTTCCATCTGTTTCTTGTTGAAGTGAATCCCACCAAGCATAAGCACCGTATGTGGTACCACCCAATAGTAAAGCGATAATTGCGATTGCGATAATTTTTTTCATAATAATTTAATCTCCTTTTATTTTTTATTTTTTTTATTTTAAATTTTTAATGAACGTGTTTTAAAGTTGTACTTGTTTATTGTTAAATGTTTAAACTTGTGAACCAGTAAATGTTAATGTGAAAGTAATAGGCTTGTTAATCACAGCATTATAAGCTGTTTGAGTTGCAGGTTGTGTCAATGTAATCGTAACTGTTACCAATACATCAGTACTATTTACTGTTGCAGATGCTTTGTTAATGTTGATGTTGACGAGCGATGCATACTCGGTGCTTCCCCCGATTTGAACATTGCTGGCTACTACATCAAGATTGAGCGCGGATACAGCTTCAAGATCAAGCTTAACATTATATGTCAGAACAACAGATTCAACATCATTTGATTTTAGAACGACACCTGCAGGAACTAATACTTTTCCACTAGGTGCAGTCGCAACTGCGCTGACTTGAAGTGTTACACCTTGACCAATTGTCAAAGTTTCATTTTGAGTTTGTTCGAGATTATCCCACCAGGCAAAAGCAAGGGCGGATCCTGAGAGTAATAAAGCGATAACGAGTGCTGCGAATAATTTTTTTAACATTTTTGTTTCCTCCATTTATTTTTTTGTTTTAATTTTTAAAATAAAAAAACCAAGTGTCATTTTCATGGCACCTGGCTATCTCTTAGAGACCCTTTAGTTTTCCGTCGCCGGATTGCTCCGGGTTAAGCTTTTTCAAGTAGTATTTGATTTTTGATGTTATTATATCATGGTTTTTTTATCAATGCAAGAATATTGCTCAGCCAATTATTAATATATTTTATATCGATTTTTTTAAGTCAATTGCTCCATATTAACTTAATAACTTCTAATTAGTATTCGTAGTTTCATGATGCATTTTTCATCTTATTATCAACAATGAATAATATTATTTTATATTTGAGCTCTATACTTCATATATTTCCTAAAATAAGATACAATAAGGTCATAGATAATTCAATTAGGGGGACCGGCGAATGAACATTTATGACATCAAGGTGAAAAACATCAAAGGTGAAGATATTTCTTTATCTAAATACCAAGGAAAAGTATTACTTGTCGTTAATACCGCTTCTGAATGCATGTACACGCCTCAATATGAAGGCTTAGAAGATCTTTATCAAAAATATAAATCAAAAGGATTCGAAGTACTAGATTTTCCCTGTAATACTTTTGGAGGTCAAGCACCAGGAACAAATGAAGAGCAGGCCGAATTTTGTCAAACTCGTTATGGAACCACCTTTGAAACCTTCGCAAAAATTTTGGTCAATGGGTTTCATGCGCATCCTTTATATATACGCATGAAGCGATTAGAAAGAAAACATTTTCTTGATGAAGCCAAAACGACATTCAGTAAAATGATACGTTTTTGTGAATTGAGATTCAAACCTGCTCGTATTCGTTGGAATTTTACAAAATTTTTGATTAATCGCAACGGTGAAGTCGTTGTTCGTTTTTCACCAAAGATAAAACCCGAGCAAATGGATAATCAAATTCGACAGTTATTAAAAGTTAAAACCAAATAGATTTTCATATTTTAAATCATATGATGAAAGTGTATACAATCAATGATGAAATTTAAGATTATTTTAAAGATATTTATTCGGACCTTTTTAACTTTTTTAATGCTTATCTTTTTAATTATAATCTTGTCTTTTCGACGAGATGTTTCAAAAGAATCGATGGAAAAAACTTATTTCACCGATCAATCTAATTATATTACATTAACGATTGACACTTTAGATGAAAGTCTTGTCACAATCGATGTTCATTATATCGATTATGGTGATTTAAATGATCCGGTAATTGTGCTCTTACATGGCGCATTTTCTTCTTCACATACGTTTTTGCCATGGATGGACGAGTTAGTTCAGTTGGGATATCGAATCATTGCGATTGATTTACCTAATCATGGATTAACGGGTGGTTTCTCTGACAATATCATTTCACAAAGACGGTCAGCCGCTATCGTGAAAGCCATCTTAGATCATTTATTCATTAATGAATGTATTATCGGTGGAAATTCAATGGGGGGCGGCGTTGCATGGGAGTTTGCTAGCGAATATCATCAGATGTCAGGATTTACGGTGAATGGATTGATTTTAATCGATGCAGTTTTTCCATCGATGGAATCAAGTCGACCTGCTGAATCCGCTTTGTTTAAAAGTTCTTTTGTATCCAATTTTGTGAGTAAATTTACCCCAAAAGTCTTGATGAAAATAATTCTCAAAGGTGTATATGGATCAAATTCATCTATCGATCCAGTTATACTTGATCGATATTATGATTTGCTTCGTGTCGAAGGCCATCGTTCATCATTATTAAGCAGTGTTGAAGAAGTCAAAGCCGAGAATTCTTTGAGTGGCGAAGCTCGTCTTACTAAAATCAAAGAAGCTAATATTCCCATTCTTATCATGTGGGGAGAAGAAGATCGATGGATTTCGGTTGATTATGCTTTTTCTTTTCAAACAGCCTTGTCTCTCGATGATCATGATATGATAATATATGAGGGCATAGGACATGTGCCTATGGAAGAAAATCCAAATTTGACGCTGGTGGATTTATTATCTTTTCTAAATAATATTGAGACGTAAAACATGTTAATTCTCTTAAATATTGCAATACTTAATATCCTTTTAATCATGGGAATTTAAGCTAGGTATATTTTAGAGAATTTTTTATTTTTCAAGATAACCTACAATTAGAATCACTTTATTATGAAAAGCTTTTCATATAATGATTGACCTATCTTAATATTGTGATAAAATAAAATTAGGTTGGTGATAAAATGGCTACCATCAAAGATGTTGCAAAATTAGCTGGCGTTGGGATTGCGACTGTTTCACGTGTTATTAATAATTCAGGGTACGTCAAAACCGAAACACGTGAAAAAATAGAAAAAGCAGTAAAAGATCTATCCTTTAAGCCGAATGAAATTGCCAGAAATATGACCTTACAAAAAAACGATATTGTTGCATTTATATTGCCGAATAGCACACATCTTTTTTTTGGTGAACTCCTTTATTCTGTTGAAGAAGAACTTTTTAAATACGGTTATAAAGTCATGCTCTGTAACTCGAGTGAAAAAATTGAAAAAGAATTGGTCTATTTAAATATGCTTCGTAATAAAATTGTGGATGCTGTTATTCTTTTAACGAATAATGATGTTGAGTCTTATCTTGATAAATCTTTACCAATTATTTCGTTTGACCGCAGATTTACAAACGTTCCTTTCGTTGCCAGTGATAATTATGGGGGTGGCGTTTTAGCTGCCAATTATTTAATTTCAAAAGGATGCAAAAAATTTATGTTTATTGGTGATGATGCACAAGGCATCCATTCACATGTTATGACTGAGGTATCAAAGCGTCGCGTTGGTTTCATTGAAACGTTAGAGCAACATGGATTTCATGATATCATTAACATCGAATACCCCTTAGGCGATTATGTTGTGACTAAAGAAATGATTAAAGATTTAGTGAAAGACTATCGAGATGTCGATGGTATTTTTACTGTTTCAGATGCGGTAGCACATTCGATTGTACAAATTTATGAAGAAATGGGTAAAAATGTTCCCAATAATGTTAAAGTCATCGGATATGACGGAGGCAGAAGTTTCCTAAACTTTGGTAAAAAAATAACATCTATCAATCAAGACACCAATGCTATAGCGATAAAAATAAGGCAAATGATTGTCAATTATCGGATGCAAATCCCTAATGTTTCGCAAATTGTGCCTGTCACAATCTCTAAAGGTGACACGGCTTAAACCTTTTTTACATTAATGAGTTGACAACGCTTACATTGTTTGTTATAATCAAATTAATTAAAGGGTTATTTTTTTTATACCACTATGGAAAGCTTTCCATAGCGCGAAAATAGGTGAAAATGTGACTTTTGATCAACATTTCGACTTAAAAAACAATAAAATTGATGTTCTCTTAATTGGTGAAATATTAGTGGATATAATCCGAGATTCTCTCAATTCTGTGGAATATCGCTTATTCGGAGGTAGCCCTGGTAACATCGCTGTCAATTTAAATAATCTGGGAATGAAAGTCAAATTGTATGCTTCGATTGGGGCAGATGATTTCGGAGACTTTCTAATAAAAAAACTACATGAGAAGCAAATTGAGAATGTAATCAATGTGACTAACGGAAAAACCAGTTATGTCGAGTTGAATAAAAACATCGGGACACCCACACCGCGTTTTTATCGTTATTCAGATTATATGATTCCATTTTCAAATGATTTAATTAACGATTTATCCTTAAGTAAAATTTTACATTTTTCTTATTGGCCTCTATCGATGGAACCGGGATTTGAGACGGTTTTAAAATCGATTTTAGATGCCCGTAATAAAGGTGTTATGATTGGTTTTGATCCAAATTACCATCCGGATTTGGATGACGATAAAAAAAGTGGCATTACAAGAATAAAAGCCATCCTGCCTTTAATTGATATTATTAAACCTAGTTATGATGACTCGCTTCGCATTTTTGGCCAACACACTGTAGATGAATTCCTCGATATTTACGAAAGTTACGGTATCTCGTTGATTATTATTACTTTAGGTGAAAAAGGATTGATAGCACGCTTTCAAGGCGAAACCATTGCTCTACCTTCCAAAGCCACTGAAGTTGTTGATGCGACGGGAGCAGGCGACGCCTTTTGGAGTGGACTTTATGCGGGATTAGCATCAAACAAATCGATAATGGATTCAATGAAGATTGGATTGCTATGTTCAGCTTATTGTTTAAAAGTTGTTGGCGCTGATGGATTATTACCTAACCTTGAAAAATTAGTCGAAAATTTGAATTAAGGAGCGATTTCTATGTATATTGCATTTCTTAATCCGCAAGGTAATTTTGACAGATTAGATTCATATTGGACCATGCATCCTGACTTTGGAGGACAACTGGTCTATGTTAAAGAGATTGCCATTGCACTCGGCAAATCAGGTCATCAAGTTGATATTTTTACAAGATTGATTAAAGATTCTAACTATCCTGAATTTCAAGAACCTTTCGATTATTATCCAAATCATGAAAACGTTAGAATTGTGAGAATCCCTTGTGGTGGCCCCTTATTTCTTCAAAAAGAATTATTATGGGAACATCTTCGTGAATGGTCTGATAACATCATCGATTATTTTAAGATTCAAAACAAAATACCTGATTTTCTAACCGGTCATTATGGTGATGGAGGACTGGCTTGTGCCATCATCAAAGAACGTCTCAACATTCCTTATTCTCTAACTGGACATAGTCTAGGTGCACAAAAATTCGAAAAATTATATTCATCCACCGATGATTTGCATGAATTGGAAATCAAATACCATTTTTCCAAACGAATACTCGCAGAAAGAACCGCTATTCATTATGCTGATTTGATTTTTGTCTCCACAATCCAAGAACGAGACGAACAATATCATCACATTCTGTATCAAGATATTACCATTCACAAAAATGACCAATTCATCGTGGCTGCTCCTGGGGCAAACACAACGGTTTTTTCAAATTTAGAACAACCTTCAGATACCACTTTTTTTGAAACAATCGAAAGCATTAAAGTCAGAGATATTAATGATGATCGACAACATTTACCTTTCATATTATTAGCAAGTCGATTAGATCCCAAAAAAAATCATGTTGGTTTAATGAAAGCTTATGCTTCTGATTTAAAGCTTCAAAATAGAGCCAATGTCGCAATCTCGCTTCGCGGTATTCCCGATGCATTGAAAGATTATTCTCATGCTAAAGATAGTGAAAAAATTATCCTTGATGAAATAATGGATATTATCAAAGTGAATCGATTAGAAGGCAAAGTCATGTTCATTGATATTCGTTCTCAGTTCGAACTGTCTTCTCTATATCGCTATATGGCAAAGCAACATTCTATTTTCACATTAACGGCTTTATATGAACCCTTCGGATTAGCTCCGATAGAAGCGATGGCTTGTGGACTTCCTGCCGTTGTAACAAAATATGGTGGACCCAGTGATGTCCTGTTAGAAAACGATGAACGTTATGGCATACTTATTGATGTTTTGGCCCCTCAATCAGTGATAAGTGGTCTTCACGAATGTTTAGACAATTATGATTATTTCCAAAAACAAGCTTATAAACGCGTTATCACCTCATATACTTGGGATGCGACAGCTTTAAAGTATGCAAACGCAATAAAAAAATTGTTGGCTTCAAAAACAGAGTATTCCTCCGTTGTAATTCCTCATTATTTTTTAGACCCAACGAGTGAAAAACCCAACCCAATGATTATCTTGCATTCAATGTTAAAAAATAAAGGAGCGTGAAAAGTGAATGAAAAATTTAAAAAGTAAAATTTTAAACGGTCTCTTTAAGATTTGGGTTTTCCTGCTTTCCATTCCTCTTGTTTTAATCTACGTTCCTATCAGAGGCATTGTAAGACAATTTCGGAAAATCGTTTTAAAAAAACACGATGTAAAGCATCATTATCAAGGGCATAATCGAACCTTGCTTGCTTTAGAAAAAGGTGCTTTAGGATCGAATGAAACCGCTCAAACAAATCGCAATTTTATATATTTCATTTTAGCCGCAATCACGCCTTATTTACTGTTTGTCATAGTTCCATTTCTAATGGGTATCTATTTTTCATTCACTAATTGGACGGGACTTAACACCGGGAATGAAATCTTTATTGGCTTCGCAAACTATAAAAATATCTTTTCTAGTTTCGCTTTTGCATATTCATTTTACCGAACAGCAATCTATTCAGTACTCAATATCATTTTTATTAACTTAGTGGCTTTCTTGCTAGCATTATTAGTCACGCAAAAATTAAAATTGACCAATGTATATCGGGCAGGATTCTTTATGCCTAATTTAATCGGTGGATTGGTACTTGGTTACATTTGGCAATTTATTTACCGAAACGCACTTCCTTCAATCGGTGGTATTTTGACAAATAGCCTCATCTCCAATCCAGATACAGCGATGGGGGCTTTGATTGTGGTCATCACTTGGCAGTATGCCGGATATATCATGATGATTTACATCGCTGCGCTACAAAATGTTCCGACTGATTTAATTGAAGCAAGTAAAATTGATGGCGCAAATGCTTGGCAAAGATTAAGAACCATCACGATGCCTTTAGTTGCCCAAGCTTTTACAATTGCAATGTTCTTAACATTAGTCACATCATTTAAACAATACGATACCGTCATGGCATTGACACAAGGTGGACCGGCAACGACATTACCACAGTTCTTACAAAATATCTTTGCGGCTCCCAACCGAACCGTCGAGTCACTCAACTTAATGGCCATCAATATCTACGATTCAGCATTTGTTCGTTATGAAATGGGTGTTGGACAAGCAAAAGCAATTATCTTCTTTATCATCTTGTTAATTATCTCGCTGACACAAGTTTACTATAACAAGAAGAAAGAGGTGGAATTATAATGACAAACGAACGAAAAGCCACCTTCATTCTTGAAATAATTGCCGTTTTGTTATTAGTTGCATTTTTCTTCCCATTCTTTATTGTTTTGATGAATGCTGGAAAAACATCTCAAGAAATTATCAATGCGCCGATGGCGATGCCTTCATCTATTTCTCAGTTTTACATTAATGTTCGCAACATTTTAACGAATCCGAGTGTAAGATATGGAAGATCTTTCTTTAATTCGTTATTTATTACAACCTTTAGCTTAATCTTCATTAATATTTCGAGTGGAATGGCAGCTTGGGTCTTAGTAAGAACAAAGAAAAAATATTCAACGCTTATTTTTATGTTTTTCCTCGCGGGGATGGTTATTCCCTTCCAAGTTGTTATGTTACCACTGGTTCGTTTTCTTGAAGTACTAAGGTCATGGACAGGTATTCCCTTTAAAGATACTTTCCATGGGGTTATTTTGGCATATATGGGATTTGGTGCACCATTGAGCGTATTCATGTTTCATGGGTTCATGAAATCGATTCCAATCGATATTGAAGAAGCCGCAACCATTGATGGATGCACAAAAATCCAAATGTTTTTCCGAATAATACTTCCTATTTTAAAACCGATTTTTGTAACTTTGTTAGTTCTAAACGGATTATGGATTTGGAACGACTATCTATTACCCGTTCTAATTATCGGTATGAATGGTAAAGTTAGAACCTTACCATTAGCTGTTGCTAATTTGGCAGGTAGTTATGTACGTCAATGGGATTTAATCTTGACAAGCGTTGTCTTAGCTGCCCTTCCTGTCATCGTGCTCTTCTTATTTGCCCAGAAACATATTATTAAAGGAATGACATCCGGCGCGATTAAATAGCGGATGTCAAAGATGGATATCATGAGAAAAATAATCCGTAACAATCGTACCAACATGCCTGATTTATTGGTCGACGAATCGATTTTTGCCGTACAAAATGGTTATCTTGGTGTAAGGGGTAATTTCGTTGAAGGATATTCAGCGTTAAGCCCCAAACAAACTTTAATTAATGGTTTTTATGGAATTTATGATTATTCTTACGAAGAAAATTCTCCATGTTTTCCGCAGACAGGTCAAAAAATTATTAATGTTATTGACGGACAATCCATTGATTTTGAAGTCCGTAGTACCTTGATAAATAGTGAGTCTTGTGAACTCATTGATTTACAGCGTGAATTTGATTTAGAAAAAGGATTCACAATTAGAGAAGCCACCTATAAAACCCGAGAAGGATTTCATTTTGTAATTCGAGAAGAGAAATTTGCTTCTTTTGAGACAAAAGAGCTATTAGTTATCAAAGTTTCTATCACTTCACCGGACTATACGGGTCCTTTAAAGATTTCATCATATCTTCGTTTACCACTGTCGACTTCAACGGATGCTTTAGATCCTAGAATTCGGAGCTCTTTAGAGGATGAACTGATTCTAAAAGAATCTTTTGTTGAAGAAGATTTTGCTTATGTTAATTGCATTACATCTCATGGTCACCTCTCGATGGCAGCTGGTATGACACACTCGCAACCGTTCCTTTATCGACGTTCCCACTCGGGTGTTCAAGGTATTTATGAAACGAATGTTGTACCAAAAAAGAGTATTAGTCTTGTTAAATACGTCGTTTATACCACTTCGATGCTCTATCATGATGTCATGGATTCAAATCGGACAATTTTAAAATCTGTTAAACGCCATGATTATGATTATCATCTGCAAACTCAAATAGATCATATGTGGCGATTTTGGCGAAATGCTTTAGCAACCATTAATGGTGACGATTTACTCAATAGTATGCTTCAATACGCTATCTATCAACTCAATGCTTCGGCGACTGAGAATGCACGATTTAATATCGGCGCAAAAGGGTTAACGGGTGAGGGATATGAAGGTCATTATTTTTGGGATACCGAAATCTATATGATTCCATTTTTTACACTAACATGTCCGGAGAAAGCAAAAGTGTTGTTAATGAATCGTTATTTGCGTTTTCCTGAAGCAAAAGAAGAAGCGATGAAACTAGGAATTGACAAAGGTGTTAAAATTCCTTGGCGAACGATTAATGGCAATGAAGCTTCCCCCTATTTTCTTGCCGGAAGCGCTCAACTTCACATCAATTCAGATTTAGCTTATGCTATCATTCAATATTATCATGTTTCAAATGATTATCAGTTCATGATTGATATTGGTTTTGAGATGTTAGTGGAAACGGGAAGATTTATTTATCATTCTGGTCATTTTTATGAAGGCTCATTTCATTTAAATGGCGTCACGGGCCCTGATGAATATACGACTTTAGTCGATGATAATTATTACACGAATTCCATGGCGCAATATCATTTAAATTACATAAACAAGTTTTATACAGAAAACAAAAGTCAATTGTCTTCGGTTATTAAAAAAATAGCCATCAGCGAAAATGAAATTGATGCTTTTGCGAAAGCCGCGAAAGCAATGACGATTTTAACAGATAAAAAAACCGGAATTACGGCTCAAGATGCAAGCTTTATGCAAAAAGCAAAGCTGGATTTAAAAAAATTACCTCCAGATAAGTTTCCAATGTTATTACATTATCATCCACTATTTATTTACAAACATCAAATTCTTAAACAAGCGGATGTCTTGCTTTCAATGTTTCTTTTGGATTATGAAGATGAAAGAATCATTCGCAAAAACTTTAAATATTATTTACCTTTAACAACCCATGATTCAAGTTTATCCAAATGTATTCATTCAATTGTCGCTTCGCGAATCGGAGAAAAAGACATTGCTTTTGATTACTTGCTTGAAGTCTTTAAAATTGATTTTGAGAATACACACGGAAATACTAATCACGGGCTTCATATCGCCAATTTAGGCGGAACTTATTTAGCAATGGTGTTTGGGTTGCTGGGATTAAGAATACATGAAAACGGATTAACCGTTCGACCGATTCGACCCACTGGACTTCCTGGATACTCCATTCAAATTATGTATCATGGCAATCAAGTGACTTTTACAGTGGATGACAAACTTCATATTACCGCTGATCTACCCATTACTTTAGGTATTTTCAATGATTTGGTGACAATCGAAAACCAATATCATTGTGATTACAAATAAAAATTTTTTATAGGAGGAAACAAATGAAGAAAATTTTATTATCACTACTTGCTTTACTGACTGTTTTTACATTAGCAGCTTGTGGCGGAGATGGGTCCAAACTCGTCATTTTTCAAAACAAAGTCGAAATTGGAACCGCTTTAACAACTTACGCAAATGCATGGGCCGCTAAAAACGATGTCAACGTTGAAGTTGTAACCTGTGGCGGCGACTCTTGCGCCTATGGAACTCAAATCTTAGCTGAATTCCAAAAAGCTGAACAACCTGACATTTTCGTTATCGAAGGAATGGGTGGTTATAATGACTACAAAGACTACATCCTTTCTCTCGATGGAGAAGCATGGCTAACTGATACTGACTTGGAATTCAAAGTCAATGGTGTTGCTTATGGATTCCCTGTAGCAGTTGAAGGATGGGGCATGGGCTATAATAAGGCTATTTTGACTGCCGCTGGCGTCGACCCAGATACTTTGACATCTTTAGCTGCATACACGACTGCTTTTGCAGCCATCCAAGCGTACTACACTGCGAATAATATGACGGATTATGTCGTCGTATCAATGGCAGCAGGATCTGGAATGGAATGGGTTACCGGTCTTCATAATTTCAACGGTTATCTCTCTTCTGGATTAACACCTGGAGATTCATCCGTTATTGATAACCTTAATGATGGTGTTGTCAACACTGCTAGACTCCAAGCTTATGCTGATTGGGTTGAATTACTGTTCCAGTACTCACCAAACAGCATTCTTATCGATGGAACTTATGATATTCAAGTTCAAGCCTTCGATTCTGGAAAAGCAGCTTTTATCCATCAAGGTAACTGGATTGATCCAAACTTAGATGAAGCAACTTTTGAAATCGGTTATGCACCTCATGCTGCAGCTGCCGGAACGAATGATGCCATTTTTATTAGTGCACCTTCCTATTACGTCATTAATAAAAATTCTGACAACATTGAAGAAGCGAAAAAATTCTTGCAAGACCTTGCTTCTACGCCTGAAGGCCATGATTACATGGTTACCAAAGCCGGAATGGTTGCCGCATTCAAATCTGTCACATTGCTTCCTGATGGAAAATTGTCCCGCGCAATGGTTGAATGGATGAATGAAGGTAAAATTTATTCTTGGTGGCAAAATGATATGCCAAGTGGATTTGGTATGCAAACACTTGGACCAATCTACACACTTTATGCAAGAAAGACCATTACAAAAACAGAATTTATTGCACGTGTAACAACCGAAATCCAAGATTTAGGATAATATACGCTGATTTAGACAGCTGATATATTCATCAATTGTCTTATAAGATTCTGTGTATCGTCATGAATATTGGCTTGTATCATTAGTGATGCAAGCCTTTTTTCATGGTTTTTTTTGAATCATTTTATTGAGTTATAGAAAGATTGAATTAATGATGGTACAATGAAGATATTCAAAGATGATTTATATACGGAAAGGGAGATAATCATGCATGAAGCCATCCTTTATGAAAAACTTGATAATCTAGCGGTAAAATGTCTCGTATGTCATCATTTTTGCCAGATAAATTCCAACCATCGAGGTATTTGTGGAGTGCGTGAAAATCGCCAAGGAACGCTGTATGCATTGAATTACGGTTTGACGATTTCGGCTGCCATCGATCCTATTGAAAAAAAACCACTCTATCATTTTTTACCAGGGACTAGAATATATTCATTCGCAACTTCAGGGTGTAATCTACGCTGTTCTTGGTGCCAAAACTGGGATATTTCTCAGAACACAAAAAACAATCAAACCATCGAAGGACGTTTCATCACCCCCGAAGAACATGTCGATATCGCTATCGCAAATCGTTGTCCTTCCATTGCATATACTTATTCAGAACCAACGATTTTTTTAGAATACGCGCTTGATACAATGAAATTAGCGCATGCGAAAGGGATCAAGAATGTTTGGGTAACAAACGGTTATATGACCAAAGAAACGCTCGATGTTATTATACCCTACTTAGATGCTGTTAACGTCGATTATAAAGGACCGAATGACGGGGTATATGAACAATATTGTGGGGGACATGCAGATCCAATTTTAAATAATTTAGTCTTACTTCAACGAGCGAATATTCATATTGAAATCACGACTTTAGTCATCCCTTCCATCAATGATTCCTATGTTCAATTAGAAAAAATTGCGGAGTCAATTGTTCATCACTTAGGTAAAAATGTACCTTGGCACATCAGTCGCTTTTTTCCAGCTTGGAAACTAAATAAGATACCCATCACGCCACTTAGAACTTTAGAAACAGCGAAAATTATCGGTGAAAAAGCAGGCATTAGATACATTCATATGGGTAATGTCTTTTAAGAAAAAGGAAGTGAAAATATGCCTTTATTAGCGACATTTATTGTTCCACATCCCCCGATTATCCTTCCTGAAATCGGTCGTGGTGAGCAACAAAAAATTCAAAAAACGATTCAAGGTTATCAAATCATTGCTCATAAAATCGCTGAACTGAAACCCGATACAATTATCATAACGACCCCACATTCAACGATGTATTCGAATTATTTTCATATTTCTCCTGGACCTACTGCACAAGGCTCTTTGAGTCAATTTGGGGCTTCAAGTATCAAAATCACAGTAGATTATGATTCTGAATTAAGAGAAAAAATCATTTCAAAAGCGAGAGATCATGAATTGCCAGTCGGTGTCATGGGTGAAAAAAATAAAACTCTTGACCATGGGACGATGGTTCCTTTAGTTTTTATCAACCAATTTTATAATAATTATCAAATTATTAGAATTGGGTTATCAGGGATGTCTCCCCTACATCATTATGAATTAGGCATGTCTATCAAAGAAGCCATTGATGAAGTTAATAGAAAAGTTGTCATCGTATCGAGTGGAGATTTGTCGCATAAGTTGACGAAAGAAGGTCCTTATGGTTTTTCTCATGAAGGTCCGTTGTTTGACCAACAACTCGTTTTGGCCATCATCAATATTGATTTTCTTGCGATGATGAATTTTAGTTCTGATTTTTGTGATGCTGCAGCTGAATGCGGGCTAAATTCTTTTATCATCATGGCAGGAGCACTCCATGGAATGGCAGTAGAATCTGAACTACACTCTTATGAAGGTCCTTTTGGTGTTGGATATGCAACAGCTACTTTTAAACCGACTAAACCCGATGAGTTAAGGCGATTTGATCAAATTTATCGAATGAATCAAACTGAGTTACTTTCAAAAATTAAGGCAGAAGAAGATTCTTATGTTCGCTTAGCTAGACAATCACTCGAGTTTTTTATTCGAAGTAAAAAGCACTTAAAACGACCCGATGGATTACAAGATGAACTAATCAATCAAAAAGCCGGCGTCTTTGTATCATTAAAAATTGAAGGTCGGTTAAGAGGTTGTATTGGAACGATTGAACCGACGAGCGCATGTATCGCTGATGAGATTATTCAAAATGCTGTTAGTTCAGGAACGGCAGATCCTCGATTCAGTCCTGTGAGTGAAATCGAATTAGATCAAATAGTTTACAGCGTGGATGTTCTTAAAAAATCTGAAACGGTCTCAACCATTGATGAACTCGACGCCAAACGCTATGGAGTAATCGTTCGATATCGTGGAAAGAGCGGTCTTTTACTCCCAAATTTAGAAGGGGTTGATACTCCGCAAGAACAGCTTGAAATTGCATTACAAAAGGCCGGAATTGATCCATCCCTTCCTTATTCCATTGAAAGATTTGAAGTTATCAGACATCATTAATGAGATGATTTTTACATAAAATGTGACATTTGAAATGTCACATTATTTTTTTTAGATAAATAATAAAAGAATGATTATTTCGTTATTAAAATCAGCAAAAATACATATTTTGAATATAAAAGCATTAAATATTCACATTTTAACTAATTTAATTAAACTTAGGCTTTATGTCATCTAGGTTACATGTTACAATAATCATATTGTAAGCATATACATAGTCGTTTCACATAGTGAAAGGAGATATTTTACGATGACTAAGAAAAGCGGAGCCATCCTTTTGTTTGTATTATTATTAGGTTTTTGGATTGTTTTAGCGACGCGTTGGGATTTAACCACGATAATCGCTGGGTTCATTGTTTCGGCAATGATTGTTTTTTATAATTATGATTTAATCTTTAATCATCAGGAAGCCACCGTGATAACACTACGGTACTTGAAAGCCTTGGTGATTTTTGTTTTTGTACTGCTTTTTAGTATTATCAAATCCAATGTCCAAGTCGCTATCATTGTCTTAAGTAAAAAAATGCCGATTAATCCCGGTTTTCAAACGATTCGCCAACCCCTTAAAAAAGCAATGAATCAAGCGATGTATGGCAACGCAATTACCTTGACACCTGGGACCTTGAGTATTGATATGGATGATGAACATATCCTTGTCCATGGATTGATTGTTGATACTGTCAAAGAACTAGAAGGGTCCGCCCTTGAAAAAGCTGTTATTGCTTTTGAGGAGGTTATAAAATGATTGTGACTATTGTGACAGTATGTACGATTGTATTGCTTTTGATGACTTTTATTGGATTATACCGAGCTTATGTTGGCCCAACTGCCGCTGATCGCATTGTTGCAATTAACATGATCAGTACCAAAGTTGCAACGATGATTGTCATGATTGCTTTAGTGACAGCTCAAGACTCCTATGTTTCGGTTGCTTTGGTTTATGCATTAATCGGTTTTGTCGCTACCATTGGACTTGCTAAATATTTAGTCAATAAGAAGCTTGAGTAGGAGGGACAACATGCAAATCTTTTTAAATATTATGATTATTATCTTACTCATCTTGGGATTGTTTTTCTTTTTTGTCGGTGCCATCGGACTGATTCGTATGCCCGATGTTTTCTGTCGGATGCACGCCACAACAAAATGTGATACGATGGGCGCAGGATTGATATTTATGGCTTTGATGATTTGGAAAGGGTTCACCTTTACTTCCCTTACCATTTTTATCATCTTGATATTTATTTGGCTGACGAATCCGACAGCTGCGCATTATATTGCTAAAAGCGCCTATCAAATGCTATTTAAGAATACTGAGAAGAAAGAATAGGGAGGGTTGTATGGACATTATTAACGCTATTCTAATTATTATTCTTGTTATTTGTGCCATAGCCGTGGAGCGAACGAAGGACCTTGTGAGCGCCATCATCATTTTTTCTGCTTACTCGCTATTTATGTCGGTTGTATGGCTTTTATTGAAATCACCCGATGTTGCTTTGACAGAAGCGGCCATCGGAGCTGGTGTCACTTCTATATTATTTTTTGCAGTGATTAGTAAAACGGAGCGTTTTGAAAAATGAAGAAAATCATCATTTGGATTTTATTCATTGCTTTGTTTCTGATCCTGTCAATCGGAATTTTTGATATGCCGACTTCACCGACGCTCGATGCACCTTCTTATAACGAAACCATCCATTATTACCTTGAAAACGGTGTTAATGAAACTGGGGCAATCAATATCGTGACTGCGGTTATCACAGATTATCGTGGTTTTGATACTTTGGGGGAAACCATCGTTTTATTTGCAGCGATCGTCGCTGTATCATCTGTATTACGTATACCGAGTAAAAAAAATGAAGAGGAGGCACAAAAACATGAATGATACAATTTTAAAATCGATTACTAGAATTATTGTTCCTTTCATTCAAGTCTATGGTGTTTTCATTATTCTTCACGGTCATCTCTCTCCTGGAGGTGGTTTTTCCGGTGGCGCATTGATTGGAACAAGTTTGATTTTATTTACTTTGGTATTTGGTGTCAAAAAAGCTAAAGTAAAATTTTCGGAACGAGTCGCAGAAATATCGGGAAGCGCAGGGATTATCATTTATGTACTTGTCGGGATTGTTGGGCTGGTCTTAGCGGGGAGTTTTCTGACAAACATAGAAGCTGGATTTCCTGCAGGCGTCGCAGGAACTTTGATGAGTGCGGGAATGATACCCATTATCATGATTGGAATCGGCATCAAAGTTGCGTCGACCATGATTACCCTATTCCACACTTTGGTAGAGGAGGAAGTACGATGATTATCCTCCAAAAAATTCTTGAAAATATTAATTATCTTGGTGGAATTGCCCTCTTTTTGATTGGATTACATACTGTTGTCACTCATAGTAATCTAATCAAAAGAATTATTGGACTAAACATTATGGGAACAGGGGTTTTTCTGTTCTTTGTGGCAATAGGCAATGTCACAGGTGGGGAGCCACCGATTATGACCGAAGATAATATCGGAGCTATTTTTATAAATCCTTTACCTTCCGTCTTAATCCTGACAGGAATTGTCGTTGTTGTATCGATGACCGTTTATTCGCTAAGTCTTGTCATCCGCATTTTTGAAACATACGGAACCATTGATCAAAAAGAATTGACAAGATTGATCAGTGAGCAAAATAATCATGATTGAACAATTACCGATTATTAATCTGCTGTTACTCTTAGGTACAGCCCTCATCATACCGCTTTTCAAAAAGCGACCTTTCCAGTTATCACTTACACTTTGTTTTTTAGTGTTATTAACCGTCTTAGTCTCATCGGTTTTTTTACTCATTCATGTTTTGGAATATGGCGAATTTTATTATCATTTTGGGAATCATGAAAATTTGATTGGAATAGAATTTTTGATTGATGCATTTTCCGCTTTCTTTACCGTGTTTGTGGCGGCATTGGTTTTAGTTATCTATCTTTATTCTTGGAAAGATAAAACAGAAGGTATTGAAAATAAAGAGTTTGGTCGTTATTATATTCTCCTCTTTATTCTTTTATTTTCAATCTTTGGAATTCTATATAGCAATGATCTTTTTAACACTTATGTTTTCATTGAAATTCTATCAATTACCTCTTGCGCGATTATCTCCATAAAACGCAAAAAAGAGACTTATACAGCAGCCTTTCGATATGTCATGTTAAATGAAATTGCATCAATGTCGTATTTATTAGGTGTTGCTTTAATTTACATGATAACTGGGCATTTAAATCTTGAAAGAGTTGCTACTTCTTTACAATCTATCTGGCCACTCTATTCAACCAATATCATCATCGCTATTGGTTTTATGACAATCGGTGTTGGTATTAAAGCTGCTATCTTTCCTTTCCATATTTGGTTACCCGATGCTCATGCAACTGCACCTAGCACCTCAAGTGCCATCCTTTCGGGTATCGTTGTTAAAATCTATATTCTTGTACTCGTTAAACTTTTGTTTAGGGTATTTGGTATGGAAATAGTTGAAGCATTGCACATTAAATGGATTATGCTCATTTTAGGAAGTGCTGGCATGATCATGGGTTCTATTTTTGCCATTGCACAAAAGGACGTCAAACGGATGCTCGGTTATTCATCAGTAGCCCAGATTGGCTATATTATCTTGGGCATTGGTTTATTTACTGAAGCGGGATTACAAGCTGCATTTTTCCATATTATATCCCACGGGATTATGAAAGCTGCTTTATTCCTTTCAGTAGGCGTCATAATTTATTATAAACATGTTCAAAAACTCAAGGATTTTGAAGGTATTGGCTATCAAATGCCGATTTCAATGACTGTTTTCAGTTTCGGGGCACTGGGTATGGTGGGTATTCCTTTAACAAGTGGATTCATATCAAAATTTAATTTAGGCATCGCCGTCATCGATGCTAATCTGATTTTCTTCTTAATCATTATTATCCTTAGCGGGCTATTAAATGTCGTTTATTATTTTCCAATCGTCATATCTGCATTTTTGAAAGATAACAAAGAAATGCAAAAAATTCCACATATCGAAAAAGTCCCGAATATCATGCTCATTCCGATTTTAACCCTTGGCGTTGCGATTGTTGTTTTAGGATTATTTCCAAATCTCATTATGGATATTATTGTATCCGTTGTAGCTACTTTATTTTAACAAGCATTGATATATTACAGACTTCAAAAGAGGTGTTTACATGAAATCAATTTTCAAAAATAATGCTGCACCTGTTATTAAACGACACATGATTGATCGTTTTCAAGATCGAATTACCTATACTTCATCAAAATTAATCTTAACGATCTTTTTGTTGCTTGTGGCATTTATTGGTTTGATAAAAAATGTTTTCGGCTTAACAGATTACTTAAAAAATGTTAGTTTTATTTACCAATTCTATTTGGATATTGCTCATTTTATTTGGATGCCTTTAGTCATTCTTGCCATCCCTATGATTGGTGGATTATCGCAGATTGCTTTTGGTCAAAGAGCAAGTTCAAGACGAGATAGACTAGTCATTTTTATGACATTTTTGACCATCATATTGATTATGACGATGTATCCTCAAGCACTCTCTGGTGGGCTTGAAATTCGTTTCCCAGAAGTTTTAGGGATTGGCATCGGGTTTCGAATTGATATGCTTGGGTATATTGTTTTATTAATCACATCCATTATTTGGTTCTTAGTTATGGTATATGCCCATGAATACATGAAAAAAGAGAATAAATCCACTCGCTTTTTCTTTTTCTTAGCCTTTACTTATGTATCTGTCTTGGGTGCGATTATGGCTGGCGATTTATTAACCATGTTCTTATTTTTTGAATCCATGACCATCTTTTCTTATATGTTAGTCATCCATGGACAAGCTGAAGAAGCTTACAAAGCGGGCCAAAATTATATCTTTATGGGATTAATTGGTGGATTTTTGATTCTTTGTGCGATATTGCTTCTATATTTTAATATCGGTGATCTTCGGTTTGTCAGTGCGATAACTAAACTAGATGGTCTCGGTAACTTAAAATATTGGATTATGGGACTGCTGGTTTTAGGATTTGGCATCAAAGCCGGAATGGCTCCTGTTCATGTATGGTTACCACGTGCTCATCCCGTTGCACCAACTCCTGCTAGTGCTCTCCTTTCCGGAATCATGATTAAAGTTGGGGCATTTGGCATTTTACGGACAGCAACCAGTTATTTCTTTCCAAGCAAGGAAGCAGTAAGCAGTTATGCTGATCCGATTTGGTTGACCATTGAATCGATAGGCGCAATTATCATTTGGTTTGGTATTATTACCATGGTCGTCGGTGTCTTTTTAGCTTTACAACAATCCAACATCAAACGGATGTTGGCATATCATTCTGTTAGTCAAATGGGATATATCGTCTTAGGCATCGGCGTTTCATTATATTTGGGTTATAAAGGCGCGATGGGGTATTCAGGTGCCATTTATCACATCATTAATCATGCGCTCTTTAAATCGCTTCTATTCATGGTCGCAGGTGTCGTTTTTTACCATACCCATGAAGCAGATATGTATAAATTGGGTGGTTTGTGGAAAAAACTTCCTTTTACTGCCATCATTTGTTTAATTGCAGCGCTTGGAATCAGTGGTATTCCGTTATTCAACGGTTTTATATCTAAATCACTACTTCATCATGGCATTGTCGAAGCTTATACTTATGGTGATAAAATGTTTTTTTTCGCTGAAATCCTATTTATCCTTGTGAGTGCAGGAACCGTCTGTTCTTTCATAAAAATGTATTATTATGTTTTTATCAGAAAAACTGACCGAAACTATGATCATATCAAACGCGAATTTTCATGTTTGGATTCAGCCATGGGACTCATTGCCATCTTAATCGTTATTATTGGCGTATTTCCGAAACTATTACTAAATGAGTTTATCCTACCTCAGCTTCGCTTAATTACTTTTGACCCTGATTTTATTGAACACTATATTGTCGATGCTCACTTCTTTACAAGTGAAGATCTTTGGATGACTGTGTTGGTTGTTTTTCTTGGCGTCGTTTTGTTTTTTGCTGGATCAAAATTCCACTGGTTCCATATCAAACTCCCTCGTTGGTTTAGCCTTGAATATTTATTCTTTTTGCCAGCATTTATTATTATGAGGTTAATATGTCGATATTTGCGAGGTGACCGCTGTCCGATTGAGTATTCCTCTTATAATCTTTTGAACCTAAAAAACGATAATCAGACCGGATTTGTGGATCGATTCGTCATCACGATGAAAGCTTTTAACTTACGATTTGAAGCGAGTATTATTAAAAGCGATGCACTCATTTATACTGGGTTCATCACTTTGGTGCTTCTATTCATGTTTATTTTTGGTAGATTTTAAATGTTGATACGGTTTAATAAAGCAAAAATTTAATTAATTTAATTAATGGAAAGTGAGATTTATGAGTAAATACGAATTAATCGCAACCACAACTTTTGGTCTTGAAGCGATTGTCAAACGCGAACTCATTGATTTGGGATTTGAAATTACAAAAACTGACAATGGGAAGATTACCTTTTTATCGGATGAATTAGGCATTGTTAGAAGCAATCTTTGGCTTCGATGTGCCGATCGAGTTCTCTTAAAAGTCGGCGAATTTAAAGTTGAGACATTTGATGAACTTTTTAATCAGACATTCGACCTTAACTGGGCGGATTTAATCACCAAAACAGGAAAAATCACAGTCAATGGAAAATCTGTAAAATCTAAACTGTTTAGTATTTCTGATTGTCAAGCCATTGTTAAAAAAGCCATTGCTGAAAAATTGAAAAAGAAATATGATATCGTTTGGTTACCGGAGACGGGAGAAGAATATACCGTTTTGATATCAATTCTTTCCGATGTTGCCACTTTGACGATTGATACGAGTGGTGTCGCACTTCATAAACGAGGTTATCGACAAAATGCCATCGAAGCACCTCTTAAAGAAACTTTAGCAGCCGCACTTATCATGCTTAGTTATTGGAATCCTGAAAGAACGCTTTATGATGTATTTTGTGGTTCAGGCACCATTCCCATTGAAGCAGCGATGATGGGAAGGAATATTGCCCCAGGGTTAAATCGTGATTTTGCATCAAAACATTGGGAATTCATTTCCCCTGATATTTGGGAAAATGAAATTATAAGAGCAAAATCCATGATTAAGCCTGATTTAAAATTAAGAATTTTGGCATCGGATATCGATCAAAAAAGTATTGAAGCTGCCAAACTCAATGCGATTGCCGCAGGTGTTTCTGATACGATTGAATTTTATCAAAGCGACTTTATGAATATTGATTATTCTGAGAAGTATGCGATTCTCATTTCTAATCCGCCGTATGGCGAACGATTAAAGGAAGGTCAAAGGCTCGAAGATATCTATACTTTTATTGACAGGTTGGTCAATCGGTTAGGAACTTGGTCAATGTACATTTTAACGTCTTATGCAGGTTTTATGCGCTTGTTAAAAAGAAAACCGGACAAGGAACGAAAACTGTATAATGGAAATATTGAAACACATTATTTTCAGTTTTATGGTCCTAGACCCCCGCGTTGAGAACGTCATTTAAAAAAGCCTCAATTCATACGAAAGGTAAGAAAATATGAAAAATCTTCATTCTGGAAAAAAGATTGTTTTATTAATTTTTGTCATTATCGTTTCCTTTTTAGCGAGCATAGGAATTCAATTTGCGGTCAATATGTCGATTGAAGCTTTGCCTCAACGTCCTTCTGAATCGATTGATTCAGGGGGGGCTGAACGTTTGCTATATTACTATGATTTAGCAAATAAAGGATTGGATCTTCCCATCGGAATTGAATTTACAGAGTCTTTTGTCAATTCAGAACTTCAAGGAGCATTTGATTATATTAATGGTCGATATGATGTTTCTGATTTTCGGATGAATTCATTAGTTCGTCTTTACCTAGGCTTTGAAAATCAGTTGCCAGAATCAACTAAATTAGCAATTAAAACGGTTATGCTTAACTTTAAGTATTGGATGGATCAAGGTGAGCATGATTCGATGTGTTACTGGTCTGAAAATCACCAAATTCTGTTTGCAACCGAAGAATATCTCGTTGGGCAAACATTCCCTGATGATATATTTACGATCGACGGTAAAACCGGACGCGAACACATGGCGATGGCGAAAGTCAGAATTGAAGCTTGGATGCAACAACGTTATTTATATGGTTTTACTGAATGGTATTCAAATAATTATTATCCCGAAGATATTGGACCCATGGCTAATTTCATTCAGTTTTCAGAAGATGATGAATTGGTCAATCGCATGCGTATGATTATGGATATTATCTGGTTTGATATGGCCTCTCAAAGTTTCCGCTTTGAGGGAGAAGATACTTCAGGTGCGCCTAGAACATATTATATATTTGTTTCCTCCAGTGGAAGAATGTATTCTGACAATCGCATCAGTGATGATGTTGGTAATCGTATGCGCAATTTTATTGATTTTGTGATGCAGCCAGAAGAAACAAAAGCTTTTGAAAACAGTTGGTTTACTTCAAAAAATGGGTTCTTTAATTGTTTTCGTCAAATGATAGAAGCTAAGGATACTTTAGGACATCCATTTTATACTGTCCCTGAAGTCATCAAATCAGTCTTTGATGATAGCTCAGAAGCAAAAATAATAAAATCGAGTCAATCCTTAAATGTTTCGGAGTTGGAAGCAGAAGGTTTGATTGGACAAGCGGATCATCAAATAATGATGCAACTCAATATGGAAGCTTTCACCAATCCAGAGGTGATTGATAATACGATGAGATACATCGCAAAAAACAAAATGTTTACCAACGATTTTCTTAATGATTTTAAATTGATTAACCTATGGCCACTGCGAGCCTTTGGATTGCTTGAGTCAGTCAGTCGAATTCTCAATCCTTCCACCAACGGTGTTGCTATTGAACGAGCGAATGTCTATACTTATAAAACACCCTATTATTCCATGAATACGGCCCAAGCTTATCATGCAGGTGAATACGCTGACCAACATGCCATCAATTCGGTTAATCTTAGCAATAAAGTTTCGATATTTACAACCCAGCCTGCGAAGATTCCAAGAAGAAGTGGAACGCCTACTTATTGGACAGGCAATGGACGTCAACCCTATTCTGTACAAGAACGAAACGTCAATATTTCAATCTATATACCCCCTTTAAAAACTGGCTTTATGGAACCGATGGTAGTAAAGGAAACGACGCACGTCTATTTTCCCAAACAATTATTTGATGAATATGATTTGTCACATTTACAAGAAGGCTACGCTTTTGCACGTGTAGGAGCTGCTTATGTTGCAATTTTATCGCGATATCCAATGCAATATGTTCCTTTTTCAGAAAGTAATATCGAACAAAATAAAGATGATATGTTAGTTAGAGGTTCAGCAAAAGAAGTATTGACAGATGATTATGATTTAGTTCAAACAGGCAGTGGAACTCATTATTTTATTACTGAACTATCTTCCTCACAAATTGAGACATTCGCGAGTTTTATAAACCGGATCATGGCCAATGAATTACTGTTTGAAAATGATAATAATTCAATTACATATAAAACAATGTTAGATCAACAAACAACGATAACTGAACTTAAAGCCGTCTATGCAAAGTCATTTTCCATCAATGGAGTGATTCAAAATCTTGAGTATCCTCGTTATGACAATCCATATGTTGAAAATGGAATAGTCGAACGAAAAGCTGACACAATAACTTATATTTTTGATTCCAAATCCTTGCGTCTTAATTATCAAGCGAATACAAGAGAGGTAGATGATTGAGATGATTCTTTGTGTGCAAACCTATACGATTCGCCGTCTTATGCAAGAAAATCTTGAAACAGCTTTAAAAAAACTTCTTGATTTTCCTGTTAAATCGATTGAACTCGCAAGAATTAAATTCAACGATAAAAACATTGAACTTGTCAAAAAAAGTGGCTTAAATGTGGTTTCCATGCAAGTTAAATTCAGTCAATTACGTAAAAATTTCCAAAGTTACGTCTCTTGGTGCAAACTTTTAAATTGTGAAATCCTTGTTGTTTCGGTTTTACCTTTGAGTGGAATTATCGGTGGGAAAGCGATGCTATCTTCATTTACTAAAAAACTGAACCGTTTAGCACAAGCATTTCATGATGCAGGGATTACGCTTGCATTTCATCATCACGATTTTGAATTCAAAAAAATATCAAAAATCACTAAATTTGAATATATCGTCAGACATACCACTGGTAAAGTGAAATTTGTGGTGGATACGTATTGGGTCACAAAAACAAACAATGATCCCGTTGCAATCATACGTTGGCTCGATGATCGATTAATAGGGCTTCATCTAAGAGATCATCAATCAATCAAAAAAGGGAGAAAACAAATTGTTACTGATTGCGAAATCGGTAGTGGCACGATTGATTTTGAAAAGGTTTATGCAGCGGCTAAAAAGTATGCAATATATGGTGCGATTGAACAGAATACTTTGACACCTTTAGAAAGCCTGCAAAAAAGCGTTGATTTTCTTAAAGCAAAACGTTTAGAATCTACACCCAATCTAAGGAGTTCAATATGGAACAGAACCAAATGAAGAAACGCGAAAAATTATTATTTGCTTGGGGAGATGTTTTTGGGGGTGGCGCTCAATCATTGATTGGCGTGCTGTATCTTATCTTTTTGACTGACGTCATTGGACTCAATCCTGCACTGGGTGCGACAGCCATTTTGATTTCAAAAGTATGGGATGCCATCAGTGATCCTTTGATGGGTGTCATTTCTGATAATACACGAACTAAATTTGGACGACGTCGCCCTTATATTTTCGTTGGTGGACTTTTGATGGTCATCGTTTTTGCATTAATGTGGCTTCCTACAGGCGGATGGCAATCGGATGTTGCCAAAGCAATTTATGCCCTTGCGACTTATTTGTTGTATTCTACAGTCGCAACAGTGATATCCGTCCCTTATAGTTCTTTATCTGCCGAAATTACAACAAATGTCAAAGAACGAAACAATGTCAATGTTATTCGACTGGTTGTATCAACAGTTGCGACAGCGGTTTGTACTTTGATTCCTTCAATGATTTTAGAATTGTTTAAAGCCGGCACGATAACCATCTCGGTTTTTTACTTGATTGTCGGTGTTGGATTCGGCTTGTTCTTTGCCTTGCCGCTCGTCTTAATTGGATTATTTACGAAAGAGCGAGTGACAATTCCAGAAAAATTATCAACTTTTGATGTTAAGACATTTGTTAAACCATTAAAAGTTAAAGCTTTTCGCGGTCTTGTTTACATGTATCTATGTCAAAGCATCTCGATGGATATTTTAGCCACTGGGATTATTTACTATGCGATTTATGTGGCAAAAGGATCATCAACCATCTTTTTAGGAACCTTTATTGGCGTACAATTATTGATGTTTCCGCTTATCAATTATCTTGTGAATAAAGTAGATAAGAAGAAGATATACACATTTGGCCTTCCTTTAGCAATCGTAGCCTTTATTCTGGTCGGACTTTATCCATCCGATTGGCCAATCATTGGGGCTTATGCACTTGTCGCTTTGACGGCACTTGGATTTGCAGGAGCTCAATTGATGAGTTGGATTATTTTCCCTGATGCTGTGGATGTTGGTGAATTAAAACTTGGCGAGAGAGCAACAGGATCATTTAGTGGTATTATGACGTTTATTCGTAAAACGAGTTCAGCCGTTGCAATTCAGATTTTTGGTATTATGTTGGCCGTATCCAAGTATGTTAGACCAAGCGAACTGGTTCCGATTCCTCTCCAACCAGAGAGCGCCATTTTAGGTATTCGGATTGCCATGACAGGTAGCTTTGTTATCATGATGACGATTGGATATATCGTCGGTAAAAAGTATGTTTTAACAAATCATCGCAGTCTACAAGTTCGTAAATTTCTTGGATTAAGAGAAACTGGTACTCTTGATCATTTAGACGCTGAACTTGAGGCAGAGTATACTGAACTGAAAAAGCAATTATTTTAGGAGATATCATGGCTGCCATAAAAGATGTTGGAATGCAGATTAAGATGAATGTCAAGTGTTTCAAGGACATTATACTTCTTGAAAAGGGTCAAAAAATTGATGAAAAGCAAATTCTCGATCTGGTCGATTTCGTCAACGCAAGACATGATTGCGCAGATTTTCGTTTGATATGTTTGATTATGACAAGGTTGCGCTATGCTTCATTGCTTTCAAAAAGCACGCTTGAAGCGATTGATCAGGCCATGTTATCATTCAAATATTGGATGGATGAACCAGGAATCGATGGTATGTGTTACTGGTCAGAAAACCATCAGTTGCTTTTTGCTGCATGCGAATTTCTTTCAGGAAAAACGTTTCCCAATCAGATATTTTTAAATAATCAAATGAAGGGCATTGAGCACGCGGCAAAAGCTAAAGTCAAGATATTAAGATGGCTAGAATATCGCTATAAATACGGTTTTACCGAATGGCATTCTAATACGTATTATGAAGAAGATATCGCTCCACTCTGTGTCTTAATCGATTTTTCTTTCGACGAGGAAATTATTCAAAAGGCCAAAATAATCCTAGATTTATTGTTTTTAGATATGGCCATGCATTCTTATCAAGGCTACTTCGTTGCTACGTCAGGACGTTGTTATGAAAAACAAAAAATTGATTCAACTCAAGCGGATGTCAATGATATCCTTAGCCATGCATTTGGGATAATTAAACGCGATTATGATTATGAAAGAATCTCATCAATGTATTTACTCTGTCATAATTATCGAGTGCCCGAAGTAATCAAACGCATTGCTAAGGCAAAGGGTACATTTTTGATTAAGGATTCTATGGGACTTGATTTATCCGAAGTTCGTGACGAAATACCCAATGATGATTTTGATGACCGAGGAATGTTTCTTTGGGCGATGGAAGCATTTACTAATCCTGAATCAATCAATTTAACGATGGATATATTTAATGCGTGGAATCTGCGAGAAAATAATTTTCTCAAGGACTTGAAAATGATAAGTCATCCCATTTTAAGAAAATCTGGATTTCTGCCCATGTTAGTCAAAATTCTCAATCCAGCAACGCAAGGAGTTGCGATTGAACGAGCAAACACTTTAACATATAAAACAGATGATTTCATGCTTTCAACAGCTCAAAGTTATCATCCTGGAAGTTTTGGTGATCAACAACATTTATGGCAGGCGACGCTTCCAAACCGTATTAATGTTTTTTCTACTCATCCTGGATCACCGATGTTTGATGATGATGCGAGAAATTTTTCCCCTTCATATTGGGTGGGTAATGGGATTCATCCTCATGTTGTTCAAGATAATTCAATTGTAATGATGATTTATAATTTAAAACATCGAAAAGGATTTTTAGAAAAATCTCGACAAAAATTCGT
>DILB01000027.1:85537-206000 GCA_002424815.1 Caryophanales bacterium UBA5603 | reverse complement strand
CCGCTTCCGGTAACAAAGCATTGAATTAAGTTCAAATTTTCTGTCAATCTGAGGTAAGGGCTTGACAGTTTTTTTGCCCCATGGACGAGAATACTTTTAAGACCCTCAGCGGTATATAGATAAATTATTTTGCTTGATTCCTTATAGCTAATTTGCTTGATTATCAGTCCTTCAAAACTATTCAATGTTAATCACCAATTTCGTTTATTGTTTTTCAGGTTTATATCCATAATTTTTTAGATAGTGTTCTCGATTGCGCCAATCTTCTTCGACTTTACAGAAAATCTCAAGAAAAACAGGGAAATCAATCAAAGCTTGAATATCAATCCTTGCATTCGTCCCAATCTTCTTCAACATAGACCCATTTTTACCGATAATAATCGCTTTTTGAGAAGGTCTTTCAACAATTATGGTCGATTGAATAATTTGCGTTGATTTTGATTTGTTTAATTTCATTGAATCGATGGTAACCATGATTGAATGAGGAATCTCATCATGAGTTAATTCAAGAACTTTTTCGCGAATGAGTTCTCGAATTAAAAAAGTTTCAGGTCGATCGGTTATTGCGCCATCCGGATAAAATTTTGGCCCTTCTTCAAGTAAAATTTTGATATCTTCAATCAGTTTATCGACGTTTTCACCGTTGAGAGCGCTGATGCCAAAAACACCCTTAAAAGCAAATTCTGCTTTATACTTATCAACATTTTCTTGAAGACGTCCATAGTCTTTAATCGTGTCCAACTTATTGATTATTAGAAAGACTGGTGTTTTTGCCATTTGAAGTTTTTTCAGAATTTCAAAGTTTTCGTCTTTTGCATCTTCAAAAGCATTGATCATAAAAAGTACCAGATCAACTGTTTTAATGGTATTAATTGCAGAAGTAGACATGTATTCACCAAGTTTTGTCTTTGCGTGATGAATTCCTGGAGTATCAATAAAAATTATCTGTGCTGTCTCATCGTTGTAGATGCCTGTGATTAAATCACGAGTCGTTTGAGGCTTATTAGATACGATAGCTACTTTTCGTTTTAGCACTTGATTCAAAAATGTTGATTTTCCAACATTCGGTTCACCAATAATCGTTACAAATCCAGATTTAAACATCAAAGATCTCCTTCTGTAAATCCAAAAGGAAGTAAATCAATGTTACGAACAACCTTGAATTCATCTTTATTATTAGCCAAAATTACTTCGGCATCCTCATTCATTAATTCTCGCATAACTTGTCGACAAGCCCCACAGGGTGAAACAAAATAATCATGGTCAGTATAAACTAAAATTCGAGCAATGTCAGATTTTTTATATCCTTGAGAAAAAGCTGCAAATAAAGCGCTTCTTTCTGCACAATTAGTTAATCCGAAAGCGGCGTTTTCAATGTTAATCCCTTTGATTAATTCTCCATTGTTTAATTCTAAAACTGCAGAAACAGCAAATTTTGAATAGGGTGAATAAGAATTATGAATGTTTTCTTTTGCAATCCTTAATAATTTGTTCATATTTTTACCTCGTAATTTTACATTTTTCCAAAATATCTTCTTGGAGTTTAAACATGATTTTTTCGTCTTCTTCCGTTAAATGATCATACCCATTACAATGTAAAAATCCATGTACGGTCAGGAACCCCAATTCACGAATAAAAGAATGTCCATAGTTTGTAGCTTGTTCAATTGCTTTCTCAATTGAAATGAAAATATCGCCTAATTCTTCGATTGAATCATCATTTTCAAAACTTATTACATCGGTTGGAACGTCTTTTTGTCGGTAATCTCGATTCAAAATTTGGATATCTTCATTACTTAACAAAATGACATTAATGATAGATTTTCCTCTAAATCCGAGTTCATGATAAGCTTTCTTAAGAACTTTTCGAATCGTTCTTCGATAAGGTATAAGAGAATGATCGTATTGATTAAAAATATTAATCTTAAGCATTTTCTTCAAACCTCTTTAAAATTGTCTGAACGAGAGGATGTCTAACAACATCAGAATTTTCGAAGTACAAGATTGAAACATCGTTGATTTGAGTTAAAATTTTACTTGCTTTTACCAATCCAGATTCAGCATTTTTGGGTAAGTCGCTTTGAGTTATATCGCCTGTGACAATCATTTTGGAATTAAAACCAAGTCTCGTCAAAAACAACTTCATTTGATTAATCGTAGTGTTTTGCGCTTCATCAAGGATAACATAGGCATTTTCGAGTGTTCTTCCTCTCATGTATGCTATTGGTGCAATCTCAATGGTCCCTTTCGCAATCAATTCATCTGTTTGTTTAACGCCAAGGATCTCGTAAAGAGCATCATAAAGCGGTCGAATATAAGGATCGACTTTTTCCATCAAATCGCCTGGTAGAAATCCGAGATTTTCACCAGCTTCAACCGCCGGTCTTGTCAATATTATTTGTTTGACGCTACCTTCTCGAAGTTTTTTAATGCCAACAAGGACAGCAAGATAAGTTTTTCCGGTTCCAGCAGGACCAATTCCAAAAACCAATGTGTTTTTATCAATTGCATCCAAATATTTTTTTTGGTTGATTGTTTTGGCGTAAATCGGTTTCCCAGCATAGGTTTTGATTATTTCTTTTCGATTAATGAACAAATCAGCTATCTCATCATTAGACTCCTGCTTAAGCAGGTTATGTATATAAATTATGTCGCGTTCATTGAAGAAAACATTTCTTTTTACAAATAATTTTAACAATGTAAAAATACGTTCTAGTTCCTCCAAAACAATTTTATTATCCGTATCAACCATTATTTGGTTCGTGCCGGTATATAAATCGACATGATATAAATTAGATAACAATTTTAGGTACTTATCATTCGTACCAAGAATTTGAATCATTTCAGAAACAGAGGTCAGGTTTAAATCTAGTGTAATTAAATCGACCATTGTATGGCATTCCCCCTTTAATTTATAGTAATAAAATTATAACATATTTCGGTGATAATTAGTTAATTGCCATTAAAAAACAGAAAAAAAAGCACTCCAGATCGGAAAGTGCTTTTGAAAATTAAACTTTTCTGCCTTGACTTTGACGTTGCTTCATTTTTTTTGAAACACTTGGTTTCAAATAGTATTCGCGTTTGCGGGCTTCAGCAAGTGTTCCAGCGCGTGATACATCACGTTTAAAACGACGTAAAGCGTCTTCAATAGTTTCATTTTCACGAACGACGGTTTTTGCCATATGCTTTCACCCCTTTTCTTTTTCCTATTAGAATTATACAATATTCCGACATTAATGTAAACAAAAATATTTTGAAAATTGATTTTAAAATTAAAGAAGATGTGATATGATTTGAATAGAGATAATTTGGGGTGATCAATATGATTTTTGCTGTATCTTTACTAGAAAATTGGAAGTTATATTCTGTTATCGCTGGCGTCGCTGTTCTATTCTTAATTCTAGTAGTTGCTCTCGTAAATAAAGGCAAATATCAAGCTAGATTTAATGCTTTTTACCGACGTATGGATAAGATGATTACCAAAAAATTCAATGGAAATGTATTGATTGAAACGTTATTAAATCAATATGTAACCGATGATACAAACACTTATAAATCTCTTAAGTCTCGAGGCAAGGGAAAAGTAAAAAAATATTTGGATTATTATGTTAAAAACTTGCCCGAATTAGTCGTATATAAATCTTTTATCTCGCCTGATCGAAATAAAAATCAATTAGCTATCATGATTCTTGATGAATATGATAAAGTTATTTTCAAATGGGATAAATCCAAAAAAATCAATGGTTTTATTAAAGCTTCAAACAAATATCAAATGCTTTCTCCTATCATTGCTTACCTTTCCGAACTTCCCCTAAACATTAAAGAAGGAGCACCCTACCGCTTTGTAAATCATGATAACGATTATCGAATTACTTATGAAATTGTCAAAAACAGTAAAAAAGTGAAGCGCAAACAAAAAGAAAAGAAACTGACTAAAGCACAAGAAAAAGCCTTAGCCAAAGTTGAAAAAACAAAGAACAAAAAAGCATCTAAAACCCGTCGTTGACGGGTTTTTTTATTCTATTATCTCTCCAAACAACGTTAAATTCTCGATATGATTTAACTTAACTTGAACAATTTGACCAACTAAATCGAGATGACCTTTAAAACGTAGAGAAAGATAGTTATCTGAATGACCCAATAAATACCCCTCAGAAATTGATTCCGGAATAACTTCAAGTGTTTGTCCAATAAAAAGTTCTGAATACTTCTTAGATAATTCGTTAGACAAGGAAATTAAATCATTTACTCGTTGCTTTTTGATTGTTCCATCTATCTGGTTTGCCATACTCGCAGCGAGAGTTCCATCTCGTTTTGAAAACGGAAAGACATGAAGTTCTGAAAATTCCATGGCACGAATAAAATCCATCATTTCATTAAATTCAGCTTCTGTTTCAGAAGGAAAACCAACGATTACATCCGTCGTAATCGCAATTCCTTTTCTTATTTGACGAATTTCTGCGATTTTCGACATATAATCATTTTTTGTGTACTTTCGGTTCATCAAGTGAAGAATCCTCTCCGAACCACTTTGCAAAGGAATATGGAGATGATTAACAATAATTTTTGAATGCCGAATGACTTCCAAGACATCTTCCGTTAATTCCGAAATTTCAATGGATGAAATTCTTAATCTTTTTAGTCCGTCTATTTTCTCCAAATCTTTTAATAAATCAGAAAAGCGATAGTTTTTCAGATCTTGTCCATATCCCCCTGTATGAATTCCGGTCAGAATGATTTCTTTAAATCCACTTTCAACGAGACGCAAAGCTTCATTCATTACAATTTCAGGAGCTTTTGAACGTATGCGTCCTCTTGCATAAGGAATAATACAATAACTACAGAAATTATTGCAACCATCTTGGATTTTTAAAAAAGCTCTTTGATGATGAACGAAATGGTCAATTGCTAAATTATCATAGGCCTCTTTAGGAGAGAGATCTTCGACAAGACTAATAGGTTTATGCTCAACAATATATTTTTTTATCATTGACGGTATTTGATCGCGATGATTAGTCCCTATCGCAATAGATACTCCCTGAATAGCTAAAACTTCTGAGACTTTTAGTTGCGAAAAACATCCCATTACAACAACAATTGCCTGGGGATTAGTTGCTACTGCATGACGAATCATTTTTCTTGATTTTGCTTCGCCAGTGTTGGTAACACTACAGGTATTGATGATGAAAACATCGCTTTGATCATTCCATTCAACTCGATCATAGCCTTCTTTTTCAAGCAATTCCCATACCGCTTCGGTTTCATAACTATTGACTTTGCATCCCAAAGTCAGCAATGCAACTTTCAAATTAACACTCCCATAACGTATTAAAAAATGATAATAATAACAGTGAAGCTGTCTCTGAACGTAAAATTCGTTTCCCAAGACTACATACTAAACCATTATTATTTTTAAGCCATTCGATTTCTTGAGGAGAGATGCCGCCTTCAGGTCCGATTACAACTAAAATTTTCATTTTGTATTCTAATATTGGTACAAAATTCATAAGATTAGAGGTTTCATCTGCACCTTCATAACACACAATGATTTTATCGTAAGCCTTCAAATCAATATCCCGCAGTCTTACAACAGGCAAAACTGTTGGTTGATGGAGACGGTGCGACTGTTCGGCGGCTTCTTTTACTATCATTTGATATCGAGACATTTTTTTTGCTTCAGCATCAGCATCAATCTTAACTATCGAACGTTCAAACGATACAGGAAGGATGTTCCAAACACCTAATTCTGTAGCCTTTTCTAAAAACCATTCAAAACGCTCTCTTTTTATCAAAGCTTGAGCAATAGTAATCTTTGAAGATTTATGGCTTTCTCGAATAACTTCGATGAAGTTAATGTTAGCCTCTTTATCAGAAATAGATGTAATCTCACCGATAAATGCAAGCGAATCTTCATTAACTGCGATGATTTTATCTCCAATATGCATACGCATTACGGTCTTGAGATGATGGAGGTCTTGTCCCTTAATGATTGCGTGATTTTGATAAAAATTAGCATTACTTATAAAATATTGTTGCATGATAATCACCTGATAACATTTTATCATGTCTCATGCAAAAATAGGTAAAAAAATAACCGGATCGCTCCGGTTATCAATTAATTCCAATAGGGATACACGTTATTTTTGAGATCTAACATGATTGATCTAATTCTTGATTCTCCTTCAAAATAGTATCGAGAAACTGCCGTTTTATCGAAAGTGCCATTTTTAATAATCAGAAGCGTCGGCGTTTTTACATTCGATTGGCCTATAGAAGAAAGATAATCTGCTTGATAGGTTGTATCAACAGAACCAGCATCGAAAAAATAAACATTATAAGCGGTATATGAATCTGCAAATGCTAAAAAGTCGGCTTTCAGTTCTGTACATACAACGCAGGACTGTGAATACACATACACGATGTAAGTCCCTTCACGACGGTTAAAAACTTCATAATAGTTTGAGATGTAATCAAAATCGACATAGTCTAAACTATATTCGGTGGTTGTCGTTTTTTCAGAACAGCCTAAAAACATGAAGAGGTTTAATAATAAAGTGATTAAAACAAGCGGTTTTTTCAAAAACATGTGTATTGAGCTCCTTTGACGTGTATGACGCTTTTTATATTATATCAATAAATTTGTGATAATCGTATGAACAATTAATATTTTTGTACAACTTCGTAGGCTCTCGCAGCTTTTCCTTCACGCATTGTCACAACAGTAGTATCGGTGTATTTACTCAAAACTTCCATTTTTTGAGGAGGTGTCGCTAAAACGATTTGAACTGGCAATTGTTTGATAAATTCCATCATAGATTTGATTCGTGAAGTATCCATTTTATCAAATACTTCATCAAAGAGAATAAGTCCAATCGAATCAGACACATTTGCACGCGTTGCTTGTTGGAAAACACGAACAAAGGAAGCTAAAGTTGCAACATAGAAAGGCACTTGTGTTTCACCACCGGATTTTTCTTTAAATACTTTCGAATAAAGAATCGTTTCGCCCGAATTGTTACGAATCTTAATATCATAATCCATATAGGTACGGTAATCAGTGAACTTATTTATTGCCCCATTTGAATTAAGATCTTCGGCGGCCAAATTGATAAATAACTCTTCTAATTGTCGCTGATACTTCATCTCAAAGTCATAATTAAATATTTCAGTTCCGGTTTTTAACGAATCTTCGCTTAATACCATCTCATAATATTCTGCATAATCTTTGGATTTTGGGAAAATGAATTCGTAAGTATCTTCACCGAAATGAATTGTTTTTAAAGTCATGTTAATTTTTGTGATTTCATCTTGAGCAGAAATAATATAATTACGAAGTTTCGCGATAAAGTCTTCTTTAAATAGTTTTTCAGCAGCTTCTCTAGCTTCGCGAACTTTACTTTCATATTTCACTAACTCTGATTTAATTAATTTGTTGAGTTCTGTAAGATAAAAATTCATATGTTCAAAACCATAAGGATAACCTAAATTGAACGTATTTGTATATTTGAATTGTTTATTTTTTAAAGAATCTTCAAGATTTGTAAGATTTCCTAATTCAACTTCAATGCGTTTACGATAATCGTTTTCCACTTTTTGCATATCTTTTGCATTTTGAATTTCTTGATTGTAAAGATTATAGGCATCTTGTTCAAGGTTTAAATTTTCTTTTGTCAATTCATTCAATTCATTACGAACAGTTTTTTGTTTTGACTCAAGGATTACAAGTTCTTCATTAATCTTAATTTCATCACTTCTTAGTTTTCCGGTTTCTTCGTAAATCTTTCTCTTTTGATTATTAATGCTTCGAATCTCATCACGAGTTCTTTCATATTCTACTCTAAGTTCATTAAGATTTCCTTCTGGTAAATGATGTTTCTTTTCGTTCAAATTATTTAATTGAGTTACATAATTCTCTAATGCAACACCTGCACCACAATAATCAATAATCGTTTTTAGATTCAATTGACCGATTAAATCATTTTCTTGATTATAGCGTGTAATTTCATCATTGACCTTCGCATAACGGTCTTTTGATGAAATCGCCATTTCGCGCCATTTCTCAAGTTGCATGTCATGAGCATTTTTGCCTATAAATGGTTTTTCTGTATTCTTATTAAGGCTTCGGACAGTATAGGAACGATAAATCATTCCTTCAACTGTAATTGCTTGATTATAATTTTCAAGTTCTAATACATCATCGACCATGATTAGATTGCCACATGTCATATTAACATAATGTTTAGCATCTACGTTGTCGGAAGTTATAATCGATGCCAATGATTTCGGTTGATGATTAATAAACTGAGCAATCTTCTTTGTGTTCACTAAGCCGACACTCGAAAGATTCATTTGATCTTTAATACGATTGTAAACTTGTAAAGCTTCATCAAAATATCTTGGTTCAACAATTAGATTAAATCGTTGCGCTCCCAGAAAATCCTCAATTGTATTATGCCAACGTTTATCTGTTACTTCGATTAATTCGGCTAAAATATGTACACTTATGTCTACACCATAACGATTTTTAACCCCTTCAATAATCCGTTTTTGCATTTCTTTAATCATGGGATTATATCTAAGTTTATGATTTTCTAAATCTTTTAAAGCTTGGTAGATATCATTAATCTCAACTAAAAGATCTTGTTTTGTTGTTTCTGCTTTACCAATGACTTTCATTGAAGCTTCTGTTTTTTCACGAAGTCGTTTATCAATTTCACTTAATGCTAATTTCACTTTATCAACATTAGGACCTGTTACATTGGCATAATCAATCTTAGATAATTCATCGTATAATTTGTCACCATATTCAGTTTTTAATTCTTGAATCATTGGTTTAAGTTTTGATACTCTCTGCAAATAAAAGCGTTGAATTTCTTTCTGCTCTTCAATTTTCGAATTTAAAGAAATAATTTCACGATCATAAAGTTCTGCGGATTTAAAAGTATCATCTGATTGCATTAATGAATAGATTTCTTTTCCTCTCTCATCGAGAGCTTCAATTTGGCTATCTAGTCCGCTGATTTCTGCTTTTAGTCTTTCAGTAGAAATGTTAAGTTTTTCAAGTTGTTTTATTTTTCCTTGAATGACGTGTTTTGTATTTTCCAAATCAATAATTTTTAATAAAAATTCGAAAAAACGTTTTTGATCTTGATTTTTTTGTATTTCTTCATAAGTAACTTTCATATCTTGAAGATCCGAAATCTTTTGTTTGATTACTTTTAACGTTGCTTCAAGATCTCGATAAGAATGAATGGATTCTTTGATAGCTTCAACATCCAAAGTTTTTTCTTCTAAAAGATAATGATAGATGAAGTCCTTGACATCAGCAATAGGTTTAAATGCAAGAGCTTTTGGTAACAAACTAAAATATGTTTCATTAATGGATCCAAATCGATGTCTAAAAGCTAATTTAGCTTCACGACGTGTCAAATATATTTTTTCTGATTTGTGACTCTTTTTAAAATTCAATGTTGTTAAAATTCTCGACTGATCATCAATGAATAAGGCATCTGTCAATGGCTTATCCATCTCATAAAAAATCACTTTTGGAGGTACAACATCACCAAAAACATCGATGACAGTTCCGACCGTAAAATATGCTTTTATACGCTCATCATAAAACTCAAGCGCGACGTGACCCGTCACATCTCCTACACGGAGATATTCTTGATTATCGATACCTAGTTTACACTTGACATAACCGCGAAGATCACGTTTTGATTTTTCATTGGCGGCCATATTAAATATTTGATCTCCGGCGGTAATCACAAAGGCAATAGCATCAACTATAGTCGATTTTCCTGTAGCATTTTGTCCCGTAATTAAAGCGTTATTTTTAATATGAATCGTTTCATTTGAAAAATAGTGCCAATTGATTAAGCGTACTTTAGTCAGTCGTTTCATCTTCTTTGATACCTCCTTGTTTGCTTGCGATTCTCCCTATGACGTCTAAAACATCATTAATATTATTCGTTGAAATAGCCATTAAAATCGTCGGATATATAATTAAACGCGTTCCACTTTGAGTAATATCGCCTAATGGCTCAAGCAAATTGTATCGACGATACAACCTTAATATCGAAATTAAGTCCGTCTTATTAATTTTTTTCTTTAATTCTAAAGCATCGTATTTTTGATGAATTTCATCAATCGTTATAATGACATTGTCGTTGATGGAGGTTTCAACAAGATGTTGATGAAACAAAATCCTTAATATCAGTAGAATCAACGATTCGTCCTTTTTAAGTTTTAATACATTTTGATTTTCTTTTGTTACTAATTGAATTGCGCCACGATCACGATCTAAAATTAATTCATAATTAATAACGCCAAAATACTCATCAAAATAATTTTTAAAACTAATGACAAAGTAATACATTTCTTTATTATCTTTTTTATCTCTTGCCAAAAATGAGTTCGCTAGTAGTTTTATGCATGTATCCGCAAACATTTGCTTTTGGGCACTGGTTAGTGTGTCAAATTTTTCCAAAATCATTTTTTCTGCCCCCTTACGATTTGAAAATCGTTCAATTTAAATCTTTTATGATGAATTTGACTATCAAGTGGACGAATATAGTAATTCATATCGTCATCAGCGTAAACAAGAATATAAAGTAATCGCATGATAGTTTCATCGCTAATATCTTCCTTAACAAGATCAGATGCTTTAATAATTGATTGTTTTTTAAACATTGCTTGTAAATACTTTTTAATAACTTCTTCTGAATAATTCGTTTCAAATTCTTTATAAAACGCTTCTTGAAGTGCATTGGATGGCGTGATATCATTCTCTAACAAGAATTGAGCATCTGCATGATCGTATGCGCCTCTTGGCGTATAGAGTGAATTATTATTGATAACATTGTGGGTTTTTAAATTCACCAAGGGTGCAATCGTTTTTAACGCCTGTTCTGTTTTATATTTCTTAATATTGTCTGAAGTAAATCGAAGAATAGTATTTAATTTACCAATAACATTTTGATCGTCATTAAGCAGGAATTTTATCTTAGCAATGGTTGAATTGACATATATTTTGTTTTTTCGATCAATTTCATCAATTATAAACGAAAGTGAATTATATATATCAATCATATCGTCTATTTTTTTGTTAGCTTTTACACGAGCTAAAGTCATATTATTGTTTGAAGAAAGCAAATATTCTTGGGAAATAATATCGATGATGACTGGATTTTGTTGATACTCTTCCAATTTTTTGATGATTGCTAACTTATATTTATTGACATTGTCACTTGTTTTTAAACGAGAATAAGCTTGATCTACTAATTCAACCTTGTAATTCATTAGTAGTCCGATTAGGTCTTTTATTTCTGAATTATCAATAATCGACTTAATATAGAATTTTAAACGAGAATCAAGTTTCCTAATTTCTCTAACAAATGCGATGGTATTTCGATATACCTGATCAACGACCATCGCATATTCTGCTTGCTCATTTTGAAGTAGTGTGTAAACCGTATAGATATACCCACGAAATTCATGTGTTTCATCATCGTATCCATAAAAAGAATCTTGACTGATGTTTTTTAAAGCTTGTATAATCGTTATCGCATAATCACGAAAGTTTAAAATCTCTACATAGTCGTTATTAATATCAACATCAATCCATTCACAATCTTCCATTCTTCTTAAGATTGCGTTGGCTTTTTCTCTTGTTGAAGTTGTTGATTCAATTTCTTCGAGTTCGATTTCATCGATAACGTGTTCAAGTTCATCAATAATGGCTTGTTGAGCAATTGATTTGTCCATTCCAAGAATAGAACCTTGTTCGTACGTTTTGTAGACGGCAAGAACACATCGGACGTATATTTCTTGATTTTTTGAGTTTAATAGCGAGAAAAAATTTTGGGGCAAGACTTTAAATACATCCATATTGTCGTCTCCTTAATAAATGTGATTTGAGGTGTTTCATTCTTCCCTGGTATATATGAATCCACCTCCAACTAAATTCGTCAGATTATATTCAATGGTCTTCCAATCCACTCTAAATGCATGGAGTGCATCAATACCTTTCGAAGTGATCTTGTAAAATCGGCGTGTCATTCCTTTTTTGTTTTTTTCGGTATAAGAAGTAATTTTACCATCTTCTTGCATTCTCTTTAAAGCAAAATACAAGGTCGCTTCTGTCAATTGAAAATTCGAATGAGTAACAGTTTCAATAATTTTAGTCATTTCATATCCGTAACTATCGAACTTTGATAAAATCGAGAGGATGATAAAATCCGTGAAACCACGGATATACTCACCGGAATGATTCATAAGACCACTCCTTTCTATATATAATCTGATTATACACATTGTCTTTATACATAATCTGATTATATTATAAAGCAATAAAAAGGCTTTGTAAACAAAAAGAATAATCCTGACTCTTTTTATTTGTTTATTATTTATTTGAATATATTAATAGATTGTTAAAACAACAAAAAAAGCCTATAAAAATTATAAGCTTCATTTTGTTATTTTATTTTTTTGTTTTTGAACCAAAATTGGATTTAAACTTATCCCAAGCATTTTGTGAGCCAACATCACCACTTAATTTTTCTAATTCTTCGAAGAGTCGACGTTGTTCAGGTGATAATTTTGAAGGTGTAATCACATTGATGATGACATGCTCATCACCTTTGTATTTTGTTCTTACATTGGGTGCACCTTTTTCCTTGATACGGAACTTGGAATTGGGTTGTGTTCCAGCAGGGACTTTGAGAATAACTGGTCCATATACTGTTGGAACTTCAATGTCAGCTCCTAAAGCTGCCTGAGAAAATGAAATTGGAACTGATACAATAATATCATCACCTTCACGAACAAAAACCTCAGAAGGTTTGACTTCAAATACAATATATAAATCACCATTCGGTCCACCAAAAGATCCTTTATTACCGAAACCTTCGAGTCGAATTTGTTGCCCAGTTTCAATTCCTTCTGGAACTTTGATTTCAACATCTTTATTGACTTTTACAACACCTTCGCCGCCACAAGTAGAACATTTATTCACTATTTCTTTCCCTGTACCACGACAGACTGGACAAACCGTTCTTGTTTGAGTGCGTCCTAGTAAAGTTTGTTGTTCAACAATCACCGATCCAGATCCTTTACACCTTGAACATGTATGAATATCACTTTGACTTCTTGCTCCAGATCCATGACATGAATGACACTCATCATAAGTTGGAACTTTAATTTTTTCTTTCTTACCAAAAATCGCTTCTTCAAAGGCTATCGTCATTCGTCTTTGAATATCAGATCCTTTACGAGGGCGAGCCCTTCCTTGATCCTGAGTTCTCTGACCGCCGAAAAATGCTGAAAAAATATCCCCAAAGTCGAAATTTTCAAAGCCACCAAATCCACCACCTGGTCCACCACCAAAATTATTGGCTTGATGACCAAAACGATCATATTGACTTCGTTTTTCAGAATCTGACAATACCTCATAAGCTTCTTGTATTTCTTTGAATTTAGCTTCGGCATCTTTTTCAGTTGATACATCAGGATGGAATTTTTTTGCTAATGTACGATATGCTTTTTTTATATCATCATCCGTCGCGCTTTTTCCAACACCTAACACATCATAATAATCACGTTTTTCCATAGCCTCGCCTCGCAATATAGACAAAAAGCAGAAATCCTGCTTTTTATCAAACTAAAAATTTTTATACTTCTTTGTAATCAGCGTCAAAAACTTGATCGCCGTCATCGCTTGCGCCACCATCTTGATTGCCACCATCATCATTACCTTTTTGTTTGTTCATTTCTGAATAAACTCTTTCAGATAGACTTTGCGTGGTTTTTTCTAAAGCATCTTTAGCTTTACGAATTGCATCAAGATTATCGCCTTTTAAAGCTTTTTCTAGATCTTTGATCTTCTCTTCAGCATCTTTCTTCTCTTTGTCAGTAACTTTATCCCCAAGATCTTTTATCGCTTTATTTGTCATAAAAATCATTTGGTCAGCTTCATTACGAAGATCCGCTTCCTCACGTTTTTGTTTGTCTGAATCAGCATTCATTTCTGCTTCTTTGACCATTCGATCAATATCAGCTTCAGATAATCCTGAACCTGACTGGATTGTGATAGATGCATTTTTGCCTGTCGCAACATTCTTTGCATGAACATTGACAATACCATTAGCATCAATATCAAATTTAACTTCAATTTGAGGTACTCCTCTGGGTGCAGGAGGAATATCAGCTAATTGAAAGTGGCCAAGTGTTTTATTGTCTTTTGCCATCGAACGTTCACCTTGAAGAACATGAATATCAACGGCAGGTTGATTATCAGCGGCGGTAGAGAAGACTTGCGATTTAGATGTAGGAATCGTCGTATTTCTTTCGATTAACTTCGTGAAAACCCCGCCTAATGTTTCAATGCCTAATGAAAGTGGTGTGACGTCCAATAATAATACATCTTTAACATCACCTTTTAGAACTCCCCCTTGAATGGCTGCTCCCATAGCAACAACTTCATCAGGATTGACAGATCGGTTTGGTTCTTTTCCCAAAATGCTTTTAACAGTGTCTTGAACTGCCGGAGTCCGAGTAGAACCCCCCACCAATAACACTTGATCAATATCTTTTGCTGTCATTTTAGCATCTGACAGAGCTCTGCGAACCGGTTCAACCGTTCTTTGAACTAAATCAGCAGTCATTTCGTTAAATTTAGCCCTTGTAAGCGTCTTTTCCATATGAACGGGTCCACTGGAAGTCATAGAGATAAAGGGTAGCGAAATTTGAGTCGAAGTGATAGAACTGAGTTCTTTTTTAGCTTTTTCTGAAGCATCACGCAATCTTTGTAATGCCATTTTATCGTTTGAAAGATTAACGCCCGTTTCTTTTTTGAATTCTTCGACTAGCCACTCCACAACTCTTTGGTCAAAGTCATCACCACCAAGGTGATTATCTCCACTGGTTGAGATTACTTCAAAGGTTCCATCTGAAAGTTCAAGAATGCTGACATCAAACGTTCCTCCACCTAAATCATAGACTAATACGGTTTGTTCTTTATCTCTTTTATCAATTCCGTATGCTAAAGCAGCTGCTGTCGGTTCATTGATGATTCGTTTAACATCGAGACCCGCAATTTTGCCTGCATCTTTGGTGGCTTGGCGTTGAGCATCGTTAAAATAAGCTGGAACAGTAATAACTGCTTCGGTGACAGTTTCTCCGAGATAGGCCTCAGCTGATTCTTTCAAATTGCGAAGAATCATTGCTGAAATTTCTTGCGGAGTATAATCTTTGTTGTTAATTCTAACCTTTTGATTTGTTCCCATTTTTCGTTTAATAGAATAAACAGTGTTGGGGTTTGTAATGACTTGGCGTTTTGCAACCTCGCCAACTTGAATTTCATCATCTTTAAAAGCAACAACAGATGGTGTCGTCCGATTACCATCTAAATTTGGAATTACTTTTGCCTCCGAACCTTCCATAACAGCTACACATGAATTTGTGGTTCCTAAATCAATACCAATAATTTTTTTCATTTTTTTTCCTCCGGTTAAGCGACGTTAGCGTCGAGTTTTTCGTTATCTATTTGATTCTCCGGCTTTTGATTGATAACAACTGTGGCCGGACGTAATAGTCTATCTTTATACATATATCCATTTTTAACAACTTTTAAAACGCTATTTTCTGGTTGTTCAGCATCAAATTGAATCTCAATAGCATGCATCGTATTTGGATCGAAACTGTTTCCAGTAATAATGTCAATTTTGCTGACACCTTCTTCAAGTAAAACATTAAAAAGCATATCTTTTATCATTCTAAAACCATACAAGAAATTTTTGAAATTGGAATCATCGGTTTTTACATTCAACGCTTGCTCGAAAACTTCTAATTGATCGATTAACTTGTCAACGATCGGTTGTGAAGCATATTTTCTTTCACGTTTTATTTCTTCAGTATTTCGCTTCTTGAAATTTTCCATTTCTGCAAGAGATCTTAAATATTTATCTTTAACGTTTTCTAATTCTTTTTGAAATTCTTCTAATCTTTCTTCAACAGAAGGTGAAGTTTTAATTTCTTCTTCATTGATTTCTGCGGGTTTTTTAACCGGCGTTTCTTTAGTTTTGTCCTTGTCTTTCATGAGCATCTCCTTCTAATCATTTTCGTATAATTTTGACAGATGTTTCGCTATATACTTTATGAGGGGAATGACTTTTCGGTATTCCATTCGTGTCGGTCCTACTAAACTAATGGTGCCATGTTCTCCCTCGTTTGTATCATAATTTGCTGATACAACTGTGCAGTCCTGCATAGAGGTCATTGTGTTTTCTTTACCAATTTTTACACTAATTCCATCTGCATTCGTTTCAACAATTTTAAATATTTCATTATTTTCAATTGTATTGATAAATTCACGCAATTTTTGAATATCATTAAATTCAGGTTGATATAACATATTCGATTGACCGGTTAAATAATATCTGGCTTGTGCGAATTTTGAGAACGCTTCAATGAAAGAATCAACAATCGTTTCTCGATATTTTAATAATTCTTTTATCTGTTGTCTTTGAATTTCATAATGTAATTTTTCTGAAACTTGAGAAATAGGCGTGTCAACAAGAAGTTCATTTAAAAGATCAATGACCTTCGCTAATTCAGAAATTTCCATGTTCTCATCAATGCTTATTTGTTTTGATTCAACATAACCCATATTAGTAATGACGAGGATGAGCGCCAGTGTATCTCGAAGCGGAATAAGTTGAACTTTTTTTACTTTTGAATTATATGCATTAGGTCCAAGAGCTATGGCTGTACAATTAGTCGCTTGGCTAAGTAGATTGATTGCTTCTTTGATGACATCTTCTCTTTCTACCTCACGATTTTCAAATAACGAATCAAATTCAGAAAAAGCATCCGAATCATTATCCGCGTTTTTAAGGATGGTTTCGATGTAATAACGGTATCCTTTTTCAGACGGAACTCGACCGCTTGAAGTATGAGTTTTTTCTAAAAAACCGAGTTCTTCAAGGTCGGACATCTCATTACGAATTGTTGCTGGAGATACATCAAGAAAATGTGAAAGCGTCCGAGATCCAACCGGTTCGGCAGTTCGAACATATTCTTCAACAATGAGTTTAAAGATTAGTTCTTGACGATCATTTAACATCAGGTTCACTCCTTAGCACTCCTTGTTTTTGAATGCTAACAATATTATACACAAGCTTATTAGCAATGTCAAGCGCCGAGTGCTAATAAAAATCAATATTCTCTTATTAAGTTATATAATTGGCGCATTTTAAAGATACCGTTCAAGGTTATATTGTATTCTTTAATTTAAGTAGTATAATATTCTTGACTGAAATATGAGGTGTTAAAATGCATCGATTATTAGCTTATTTATGGAAAGATAAAGTGTTCATCATCGCTTTTTTTCTGGCGTTGATTTCTTGTTTTATTGTCCATCCATCCATCGCATATTTAAGCTATATAAATTATAAAGTATTAATCATTATGTTTACTTTAATGATCGCTGTTGCAGGTCTTTATGAGGCCAATGTATTCAGTTTTATTGCGATAAAACTGGTCTCTCGTTTTTATTCAATTAAATGGATAGCACTTGTCATCGTTTTGGCTACTTTCTTTTTAGGAATGTGGGTAACAAATGATGCCGTCTTATTGACGCTCGTCCCTTTCACTTTATTTGTAACAAAGCAAACCCAACAAGAAAAATATGCTTTAACAATCGTCATTTTACAAACCTTAGCCGCCAATCTTGGCAGCGCTCTAACGCCCATGGGCGATCCACAAAATATCTACCTTTATGCTTATTACAATATTCCTTTTGCTTCATTTATTGGAGCAATGTTACCAATTACTATTACCGGACTAATATTACTAACGATTGTAACTTTGGTATTAATTCCTTCGATTCCTTGTCATACTGTTACAGTATCTCCAAAAATATCGTCTAAAAAAATATACATATATTTATTAATATTTATCAACGCACTCTTAGCTGTTTTAAGAATTGTACCAGAATGGTATACCTTTGGTATAACAGTTTTTCTGACAGTTATCTTTTCTGCTCACTTACTTAAAAAAGTTGATTATACATTGTTATTAACTTTTTTTTCGTTCTTTATTTTTACTGGTAATCTCGGTCAGATAACTGTCATTAAAGAATTGGTTTCTAGTTATCTTGAAAATCCAGTCTCAGTGTATTTTAGCGGACTATTTACAAGTCAATTCATCAGCAACGTACCTTCGGCTGTATTACTCTCTACTTTCACAGATACCTCCTACTGGAAACCACTATTACAGGGAGTTAACGTCGGTTCAATGGGGACACTGATTGCTTCTTTAGCAAGTTTAATCACATTCAAATTCGTGATAAAAGATTTCCCTGATCAAGGTAAAACTTATGTTCGTACCTATACGCTTTTATGCATAATATTTGTGTTAATAATTACTGGAGTAGTCTTTATTTTCTCAAATTACATATAAAAATCCACTTTCTGCAAGTGGATTTTTTTATGATGTTTTTAAGAGTCGAATAACCGCTGGATTTTCTTTTCTTTCGATACTCATCGAAGTGGATTGCTCATGCCCAGGATAAACGATTAAATCATTTGAAATTCCCCGAAAAAGTCGAATAATGGATTGATTCATTGCTTTTTGAGATCCACCCATTAGATCTGTCCGACCGAGATCGCCACAAAATAAAGTATCCCCTGTAAAAATCATGTTCAGATATTCTAAACACAAACTTCCTTGCGTATGCCCAGGTGTGTGCCAGACCTTAAAATGGGATGTGCCATGTGATATGAGATCACCATCGTGTAACAAGGTGATTTTCTGATCACTTTTAATTCTAAATGATCCATTGAAATAAACAGCGTAATTTAATTTATCATCATATAGCATTGCTTGATCCAACTCATGAATATATAAGTTAAAATCCCATTTTTTAGCTAAGATACGAATGTCTCTAATATGATCGTAATGTCCATGTGTCAAGAATACATCGGTCAATGTCAAATCGTTTAATTCAATATATTCTTGTAATGCTTCGCCATTAAATCCTGGATCAATGGCGATGCACTTTTTTTTATAAATGAGTAAATAAGTATTTATTGAAGCTGCATTTTTAGCAAATATGACTGGTTTCATGGTTTTACCATATAGGCTGCACCATAAATCCCGGCATCATTTCCGAGGGATGCAATCACTATTTTTTGATCGCGAATGAACGGATTAACATAGGAGTAAAAATGATCTTTTATTTTATTTAATAAATATTCACCAGCATTTGATACTCCACCACCGATAACAAACAATTCAGGGTTAGTTGTTAAGGCAATCATACTCATAGCATAGGCGAGATAATTCGCCGCTTCATCAATAACATCAATTGAAAGTTGATCTCCTTGTTTAGCTAAATCAAAGACTCTTTTTGCACTGAAATTGGCAAAATTCCTTAAAGCACTTTGGCGCTTAGTTTTTGTTAATTTTTCTTTCGCTAAATTGACAATACCGGTGGCTGAAGACACTGTTTCCAAACATCCTTTTTTACCGCAATTACAAGGAAATTTATGGAGAAAATCAACAACAATATGTCCCGGTTCACCACCTAAACCATTTACACCCTCGACGATTGTCCCATTTTGAAGAATGCCACCACCAACACCCGTTCCAAGTGTAAACATTGCTACATTTTGAAAACCTTTGGCGCTTCCTTGGAATACCTCACCTGCACAAGCACAATTTGCATCATTCGCTAAACGAATAATCATATTTTCATCTGATAAAATCTTCCGAAAGTCTTCAACTAAGTGCTTATTGTTCCAACCCAAATTGACACAATTTAATGCGATTTCATTAGATACAGGACCAGGAACACCAAAACCAATTCCAAAAACGTCATCAAAGGATGTTCTTTCTAAAATAGAGTTGTAAATATCATGCAAAATATCCTCGCCATGATTTAATTTGTTCGTGGGAATATCCCATTTATTAATGAGACGTCCCTCAAAATCAAAAATCCCAATTTTTATCGACGTTCCACCAATATCTACACCAATTAAATGATTTTTCATATCTTTCACCATCTAAGCATCTATTATATCATTATTTGGAGATCTAATAAAATTCACTCCGCCCATAAAAAAGAAAAAAACTTCGATTATCGAAGTTACTTTTTCTCGCGATGAACTGTTTGCTTTTGACATTTGGGGCAATATTTTTTAACGTCCATACGATCCGGATGCAGTTTTTTATTTCTTGTGGTACTATAGTTTTCTTCTTTACACTCAGTACACTTCAAAAAAACTTGAGTTCTCATACAAAATCCTCCATTCAGTCACTTATATATTTTATAATTTATTCATTAAAAATGCAAGTATTTAATTTTGCAAATATTCCTGTAGAACAGAAAGGGCGTGAAAACCTCTTTTAAGGTCTTACGCCCATGACTTTATTGAATAATTCTGATTCGAAAAATCCCATTTAATTGATTCAAATCATCAATGAGTTTTGACGAAATAGTTGTTTCAAGATCATAAACAGTGTAGGCAACATCATTTTTAACATTATTAATCAATTTAATTATTTTCGTTTTTGGAAAATGACTAATCAATTCTGTCATGCTATTAAGCAACATCGGTGTATTCTCGTGCAAAATTCCTATTCGACCAGCACTTTCACAAATTGGTAATTCACAATTCGGAAAATTGACTGAATTCACAATGGACCCTGTCACGGTATAGTTGACAAGTTGTCTCACTGCCATCACTGCACAATTGTCTTCACTTTCTTCAGTAGAAGCGCCCAAATGCGGGATACAAAGAACGCCATCCATGTTTGCAGTTCGAGGATTTGGAAAATCAGTCACGTATTTCTTAACTTTTTTTGACTCAATTGCTTTTTCCATCGCATCATCATCCACTAAAGTATCACGCGAGTAATTTAAAATGACGACCCCTTGTTTCATTTGAGAAAGCGAGTCTTCATTAATCATTCCTTTGGTCTCTGGAGTCAAAGGTACATGCAAAGTGATAAAATCAGTGTTTGCATAAAGTTCATCTAAAGTATCACAAAATATGAGTTCTGGTGGCAATAAATGTTTTCTTTCTTCTGGTAAATAGACATCATATCCATAGAGGTTCATTCCAAGAGCTTTGCAGGCATTAGCAACCAACATTCCAATAGCGCCTAAACCAATTATTCCAATGCTTTTTCCCAAAATTTCAGTACCACCGAATTGGGCTTTTGCTTTTTCAACAGTTTTGGCAATATCAGGATCATTTGCATTATTTTTTACCCAGTTCAATCCGCCGTGAATATCACGAGCGCTTAAGAGCATCCCTGCTAAGACTAGTTCTTTTACGCCGTTTGCGTTAGCTCCAGGTGTATTAAAAACAACAATTCCAGCTTTTGCAAATTTATCCAATGGAATGTTATTTACTCCCGCTCCTGCTCTTGCAACAGCAATCAGATTTTCAGGAATTTCCATTTCGTGCATAACTGCACTTCGAACAAGAATTAATTCGGATTCGTGAACATCCTTGGTTAATTCAAAAGGGGGTTTCAGTAAATCAAGGCCATATTTTGATATGTTATTTAGGCAATGTATTTTCATCGGTTTAACCTACATGCTTAGCTTCGAAAGACTTCATGAAATCAACAAGAGCTATGACACCTTCAATAGGCATAGCGTTATAGATGCTTGCCCGCATGCCACCAACTGAACGGTGACCCTTAAGGTTGTCAAAGCCTGCAGCTTTCGCTTCTTTAACAAATAAATCATCCAATTCATTGTTGCCAGTCACAAACGTAACATTCATGAGCGAACGATCTTCCTTCGCTACATTACCACGGAACAATCGACTTTTATCGAGAAAATCATAAAGAATATTTGCTTTCTTAATGTTATATTGTTGCATAGCTTCTAATCCACCTTGATTAAGTAGCCACTTAAATACAAGTCCGCAAATATAAATTCCATAGGTAGGCGGCGTGTTATACATCGAATTATTTTCCGAATGTGTCAAATACTTCAGCATCGTCGGTGTGCCTGGAAGTGTCTCTTCAGTAAGCAAGTCATTTCTAATTATAACAATCAAAGTACCTGCAGGGCCGATGTTTTTTTGAGCTCCAGCGTAAATAAGGCCGTATTTAGAAACATCAACAGGTTCAGATAATATACAAGAAGACATGTCAGCAACTAATATTTTTCCTTTTGTATTAGGTATTTTATGAAATTTAGTTCCAAAAATTGTATTGTTATCACAAATATGAACATAATCAGCATCGGGAGAAATAGGAAGATCATCACAATTAGGAATATAGGAAAAACCTTTGTCTTCTGATGAAGCTATTTTATTAGCTTGTCCGAAAATTTTGGCTTCTTCATAAGCGCGTTTCGCCCATTGCCCAGTCACAATATAATCAGCAACCCGATTTTTCATCAAATTCATAGGAACCATTGCAAATTGGAGATGGCCTCCTCCTTGTAGAAAAAGAATTGTGTAATTATCCGGAATGTTCATTAGACGACGCAAATCGGCTTTTGCTTCTTCAAGAATTGATTCATAAATCTTAGAGCGATGACTCATTTCCATAACTGACATGCCAGATCCATGATAATCTAACATTTCAGCTGCTGCAGTTTGGAGAACAGCTTCCGGTAGTACGGCTGGACCGGCGGAAAAATTAAAAATACGTTTCATAATTTACCCCTCTCATTTATTTGATTTTTCGACATTCTAGATAATAACGTTTTTCTGAAGCCTCTCCCATCGAAAAAGACTTTCTTGGAAGAACTCCATGCATTGAAACATAGTCAAATATATCTTTTTTGTCAATTGGTGGTAAAGTAATTCCGATAGCATCCGGATGTTTATGACATATATTTTTTAAGGACTCTAGTCCATGCACATAGTCAACGGAAGCTTCAGGATTTTGTTGAATATATAAATCGATGTAATCTTGGACAACTCGGATGGCTTCTGGTGCATTCTCTGAAAGCGGCAGTGATTTTTCACCAACTTTTGAGGAATAAGTAATACATTTTGAATTTCCAGTCGCTAATTCGGTTAACCCAGAAAGAAAATCAGATTTAACATTAAATACAATCCGATGAATTGGCTCAAATTGAAGACCTTTATCGTGAATATTCATTAATTCAATCATCGCATAACGACTCGGATGAATTTCTCTTTGTTCTTTGTTCAATCCGATTTTAATTGCATCCCAACACGCTTTAGCGGTTGCCAAAGAATGGTTCCCATCACCAACAATGAATAAAAGATTATTTTTAGTCAAACTTTCTAAATCCTTGATGATCTGGTGCGTTTCATCAATTTTATAACCCGACAAGTGTCCGCCATTCATATTTAATTCAAAATCATAAATTTTTTTAAATGTATCTTTTTTATCATAAAGATTTTCAATAATTTTTAAATCACGATCGTCGACAAGGACTAACACATGAGGAATTTCTATTATCGCATCTTGTCTTATCTTCACACGGGGTGGAATACGCGAAACAACAGTTCGTTCAGTCGCTCGTATTAGTGCGTCAGTATGTTCACTATATTCATATTGATCTAAATCAATGGAAACAATCAGTCCTAAACGTTTTTTTTGATATGAAGTGCTTCTGTCAACAAGAATAAAGCATTCTCCGACTTCTTGAAAAATTCCATTATTAATATAATTATTCATGGTAGTATTGATTGATAAAATTCGATTATCATCATTTTTCCCCAAATATACTTCTGGAAAAATCATATGCAGCGTCGAAGGACTATTGCCAACCAAATCACTAAGGGAATACCAATATTCAGGCTCGCTTGTATATTGGTCACAAGCGATGATTGCCCACTTATGTAAATCAATACCTGATCTTGGGATTAGAATCTTAGGGGGTTTAATAACAGTCATTTTTTTCTCCGTTTATACGCCTTGTTGAAGCATCGCTTCATAAACTTTTAAGAAACCAGCAATATTAGCACCTGTTACAAGGTCATCAGGTTTTCCGGTATAGACTAATGATGTCTGATGGCATTTTTTGAAGATATTCCGCATAATCTCATGCAATTTAATATCAACTTCTTCGAATGTCCAGTTCATAAACATTGCATTTTGAGTCATTTCAAGTCCTGATACGGCTACTCCACCAGCATTAGCTGCTTTTCCTGGGGCGAATAAAATTTTATTTTCTTGGAAATATTTAGTTGCCTCAAGTGTCGTAGGCATATTAGCTCCTTCAGCTACAAGCCAGCAACCATTCGCCACAAGTTCTTTCGCTGAATCCATATATATTTCATTTTGTGTAGCACAAGGAAGAGCAATATCACAAGGAATTTTCCAGATATCTTTCGTGGTTGGACTAAATGTTGCATTTGGATGATAGGCACGATATTTATCCATTACTACAGAATTAGTTTTAGATAAAGTTTTAATTAATTCAAGATCGATTCCATCTTCATCACGAATTACACCACTGATATCACTCATGCCAACGACTTTTCCACCAAGTTCAATAACCTTTTCTGCAGCCATGGATCCAACTTTTCCAGCACCGCTGATGATGACACGTTTATCTTTAAATGTGTCATTTCTAAAAGTTCTAAGCATTTCTTCAACGAAATAGCATAATCCATATCCCGTTGCTTCTGGTCTCCCTAAGGATCCTCCTGAAGCAATACCTTTTGAGGTAAATGTTCCACTAAATTCATTTTGAATTCTCTTATACATACCATACATATATCCGATTTCTCTCGCTCCAACACCTAAATCTCCGGCTGGAACATCAGTTCCGGGACCAATGTGTCGATATAACTCAAGAATAAAGTTCTGGCAAAATCTCATAATTTCATTATCACTTTTACCTGCAGGATCAAAATCTGATCCACCCTTAGCGCCACCCATCGGAAGGCCAGTCAATGAATTTTTGAATGTTTGCTCAAAACCAAGAAATTTCATAATTGACTCATTAACACTATGATGGAAACGAATTCCGCCTTTATATGGACCTATTGCTGAGTTAAATTGTACACGCATTGCTCGATTGACTTGAACAACACCCGCATCATCAACCCAAGAAACGCGAAATTTAATGATTCGTTCCGGTTCAACGATTCTTTCAACGATTGCGTTCTTTTGAATCAGTGGATCCTTTTCGACAAGCATATCGAGCGAATTGACAAATTCTTCAACAGCTTGAAGAAATTCTGGTTGATCTTGATACCTTTTTGATAACTTTGCATAAAAATCATTGAGATATTTACTTTTAAACAATTTGATTTACCTCTCTCGTCTATATTTTATGCGATATCTATGCATCGCATGAATTCACGTAACAAAAACCGACGGCGTATTTTTTTTAAAAATGACCGTCAAGCCAACAAAATTCTCCCTGTTTGATTTCGCTTGTTAATGCTCAAGACAATAAAAAAAGAGCTTGAGAATGCGATTTAGACAGAGTTATAGTTCTTTTTTCATCACCATCATCTATTATACAATGAAAGCGCTTTATTAACAAGCCATAAATTCACGATATGAGTGATTTAAATATCAAAGAAAACTAGCCTCTTATTATAAGTTTCTTTATAAAGAAAAGACTTACTTAAATTTATCTTAATCTCATCATTAACTTAAAGGAATAATCTTAGCATTATATAGTATAATTTATGTAGGTGATAAATATATGATAAATCGAATCAATACAAAAGCAGTTAAGGTGGGAGCATTGCAATTAGGTGGTAACAACCGAATATTCATTCAGAGCATGACAACAACTCAAACGAAAGATGTTGAGGCTACTATTCGGCAAATATATATGCTTGAAACGGCAGGATGTGAAATCGTTCGTGTAGCGGTTTTAGATATGGAAGATGCCAAAGCGTTGGGATTAATTAAACGTCTTATTCATATTCCACTTGTAGCTGATATTCATTTTGACCATCAATTAGCTTTGGAAGCCATTCGACAAGGTGTAGACAAAATCAGAATAAATCCGGGAAATATTGGGTCGGATGAAAATGTCAAAGCTGTGGCAGATGCTTGTAAAGCGCATTCTATTCCCATCAGAATTGGCATCAATTCTGGATCTCTTGAGCCCGCTATTTTGAATCAATATGGATCTCCAACGCCTGAAGCCATGATTGCTTCAGCAAAATACCATGTGGAATTACTTGAACGATTTGGTTTTGAAGATATCATCATTTCATTAAAATCCACGGACATGCTAAACACGATAAAAGCCTATGAATTAGCTGCGGATACTTTTCATTATCCTCTGCACCTCGGCATCACTGAGGCTGGCACAATGGTGGGTGGTACGATTAAAAGTGCTGCGGGCTTAGGCGTTCTCATTCATCAAGGTATTGGTTCAACTATTAGAGTCTCATTAACGGCAGACCCCGTTGAAGAGATCAAAGTTGCTAAAGAATTATTATCGAATTTTGGCCTCTATAAAAAACCCAAGTTGGTTAGTTGTCCTACGTGCGGTCGAATCCAATATGATATGATTCCGATAGCTAATGAAATTGAAAAGTTTTTAGATACCATCGACAAGGATATTACAGTCGCCATTATGGGATGCGCTGTCAATGGCCCCGGTGAAGCTAAGGGAGCAAATATTGCTATTGCTGGTGGTCGTGGAGAAGCTTTGTTGTATATTGATGGCTTAAAAATTAAAAAAATTAAACAAGAACAAATTATTGAAACATTAAAAGAAGCGATACTTTCATATTAAAAGCCATCTTTGATTAGATGGCTTTTTTTTAGAAATTATCAATTTATCAAAACTTTAGGTTCTGACACTTCAACCACAACAACAATGATGAGCATAATAACCATAAATTGAGGCATAAAATAGACATTATCTACCATTCCATGTACATGAGCTCCTAAAAGTGAAATGGCAAGGAAAATATTTTCTGTTTTTAAACGTCCAAGCGTTATTTTGAACTGCATGAATAATTGAATGAAGAGCGATACAAGTCCAACAAGACCCATCGTTCCTAAGGTATGCATAAAGGTATTGTGGAACATGTTATAATCTTTATCACCCGTTCTAGCAAAAATCCCGCCACCAAATAAAGGATTTTCACGGAATTTCTCCCAAGCATCTAACCATATATCGACTCTACCTGAATCATCAAATAAAATACGATTAAAGCGATCAAAAAGCGCAATAAATAGTTCGTTTTGGTACAAAACAAGTATTGTTATTATTCCAATAGATAATAGAAATATTAATATACCTTTCCAAAACTTACCCGACTTGTAAAATGCAACAAAAATAAAAATTGGTAACATAGCTGCCATGGTAACCATTCCTCCTCTGGAAGTCGTGAATAATACCATGATTATTTGGAAAATAGCTAAGGGAATCAACAAATGTCCAAGCTTACTCGTTCTTATAAAATAAAATGTCATCGCAGTAAACATAACAAGATAAGTCCCGATATAGGTTGAAATGCCCCATCCGATATCAATTGAGCGATTGTCAATCGCGTCAATGACATCTTCAACTCGAATATAATAAATTAAAACTTCAAAACTGACGATGATTCCCAATAAGAATAGCAATTGTAAGAGATACTTGATATGATTGCCATCAATAGTATTGACGAAAAACAGATAAATGATTGCATAAACTAATCCAATTGAAGCATAAAACCAATAGTTTAGCGATAATTCAGCAGCATTAAAACTAGAAAGTAACATGGCGGCAAACATCAATAATACACCCAAAAGCATTTTTCCCTTTAAAAATTTAACATGGAAACGAATGATGTGAATGATCATTCCCCCAATGATTGCTACTGGCGTTAAATATAAATATAGAGGGATTTCAGCAAATGATGTCGGAGTTTTAGAAACCATAAATAGAGCATTTAACAGTAAAGGAATGGTTGGCATTGGATCCTTAAAAAAAACAAAGACAATAAAAATCAGTCCCAAAAAAAGAGGAATACCGATGTTTTCCCAATGAAATGTCCAAAAACACAAGGTTATTAGACTTGTGATGAGTAAGAAAACAAACGAATAAGTAAAACGACTGATTTTTTTCATGAAAATCCTCACAATCCTGCTATCAATATATTATCAAAAAATCTGATAAAAGTCATCTGATTTATAATCGACGAATTTGAATCAATATATTGTTGATAATTTTCAAAATATAAATGATGTCTGATAAATAAAAGCAGAATTCAGTTTGATTTTGAATTCTGCTTAATCTTTATAAAACAAGAATTTTTCTAGTATTTAAACAATTGTGACGAAAACATTAATGATTTGTCTTAACAAATTGTTATCATACAACCATTTAGATAATCTGAAACCCTCTTGGCCTAATTGCATATCGACTGAAACAAATCCACCAATCGCTTCATTAATGGCGGGAATAGTTAATAAAAGTCCCAAAACAAACAACAAAATAAATATCAACAATGCGACTTTTAACAAACCAAAAATAACACCAAGAACTTTATCTATTTGTTTGATGATTGGTAATTTAGTAATTAACTTGGCTAAAATTTTCAAAAAGAAGAAAAGAATGATTGATCCGAAAAATAGCACTAAAAAAGCAATCACTAATAATGCTAAACTTTTAATAATGGGAGTCATTGTATCAACCAAAGTCAAAGACATGGTCTCAACATCGATGGCACTTGCAATCCATTCAATCATAAATTGGGGGAGATTCATACCCTCAAATGCTTGTTCTACCGTAGCTAATCGATTTTCATAAGTGAATTCAGCTGCAAAAATTGCTGAACGAGACAATAAGTATTCGTTGATTCTCATAGCAATTGTCTCACCAAACCAACCGTCTAGGACTGTAGAAAAAGGTCTAGCAAGAATTACAGAAGCTAATAATCCAAAAATACCAGATGCCATTTCCACAATTTTAACTAAAAAACCGTGTTTCCAACCTAAAACTGCGAAAATAATGACAGTAATAACGATAGCAATATCAATTGCACCAAACAAATTAAAAATATTCATATAGTTCTCCCCCATTACCTCTTAAAAGATATTATTGATTTTCTCGAAGATAATCTTGGTAAGTAAGAATCATTTTTTTAGCAGCATAGACTTCGTCAATTCGAGATATTGGAGTCGTATGTGGTGCAAGTTTCATCATCAGAGGATCCGTTTTAGCTTCATTAGCAACTTTTTTCATGACCGTTACAAATTCATCAAGTGTCTGCATTGACTCGGTTTCTGTTGGTTCAATCATAATCGATTGATGAAATAAGAGTGGAAAATAGATTGTAGGTGCGTGAACACCATAATCAAGCAACCGTTTTGCAACATCAAGAGTCGTAACACCAGTAGAGGTGTCTTTAAGACCATCGAATACACATTCGTGCATCGAGAAACCTTTTATTGGTAAATTGAATTCATCTTCAAGTTGAACTCGAACATAATTTGCGTTCAAAGTTGAAATTTCTCCAACTTTCCCAAGTTCTTCTTTTCCTAAAGTCATAATATAAACATAAGCGCGCAACCAGACCTTAAAGTTTCCATAAAAGCCGGAAACAGAACCAATTGAGTCTTTGTTCCAATCAAAAAAGTAATGATTGTCAATAAATTTAACTTGTGGATTAGGAAGATAAGGAATCAAGAAATCTTTGACTCCTACAGGTCCAGAACCCGGTCCACCCCCACCATGAGGAGTTGAGAAAGTCTTATGTAAATTGATATGCATGATATCAAAACCCATGTCACCTGGTCTCGCCTTACCAAGTAAGGCATTCAGATTAGCGCCATCATAATACATTAATCCACCTGCCTCATGAACAAGACGAGAAATCTCACAAATATCTTTTTCAAAAATTCCTAAGGTATTCGGATTAGTGAGCATCATCCCAGCAACTTCATCGGATAAAGCCGCTTTTAGCAACTCAAGGTTGACCGTGCCTTCAGGCGTTGATGCAATTTCAATGATATCAAATCCACAAATCGTCGCACTGGCAGGGTTTGTACCGTGTGCTGAATCCGGAACGATAACTTTAGTTCGATGAAAATCTCCGCGCTGTAAATGATATTCTTTCATAATCATTAAGCCTGTCAATTCACCTTGAGCTCCAGCAAAAGGATTGAGCGTGTAAGCGGCTAATCCAGAAATATCTGATAACATTGATTGAAGTTCATAATAGATTTTTAAAATCCCTTGTGTATCTGAAGCGGATTGCATCGGATGAATCGAATTGAATGCTTTCATTGCTGCTATCTCTTCATTGATTTTAGGATTGTATTTCATTGTACAAGATCCAAGAGGATAGAAGCCCGTCTCAACGCCAAAATTTTTGTGAGAAATATTAGTATAATGACGAAGCACATCAAGTTCAGAAACTTCGGGTAACATTGGTTGGTTATCTCTCAGTAAAGATGAGGGTAAATCAGACAATGAATACTTGGGAGCAAACGCTTTTGATAAAGAATAGCCTTTTCGATTTGGCACTGAGAGTTCGAAAATTAAATGATCATAATTTTTCATGAGAGACCTCCCAATAAAGAAACCAAACGATCAATTTCAATTTTATTTCGCTTTTCAGTGACGCAGAAATTTAAAACATTCTGAAATTCGGGATTGTAATATTCTAAATTAACTCCACCGAAAATGCCGTGGTCCGATAAAATTTTAGCAATTAAATTAACATTCAAATGCGTATGCAAAATAAATTCTTTTAAAAACGGCTTATCATAAACCGGTGTAAACTTACCGGTTTTTAATAATTCGTCATATAAATAATGAGCCCCTTGATAAGAGAGTTCATTAACCTCACGCAATCCCTTTGGACCTAATAAACTTAGGTATACCGTTGCATAAAGCGCCAACAATGACTGATTTGAACAAATATTACTATTGGCTTTTTCACGACGAATATGTTGTTCTCGAGCTTGCAAAGTTAAAACAAATGAACGTTTTCCGTTGCGATCGAAAGATTGTCCGCAAATACGTCCGGGCATCTTGCGAACATGGGATTTTTTTGTTGCTAAATAACCTAAATAGGGTCCCCCAAATGCTACTGGCATTCCCAAACTTTGACAGTCACCCACGGCGATATCTGCATTGTAAGAACCCGGTGTTTTCAATACTCCCAAAGTTGAAATATCAGAGTTTATAATAAAAATGGACCCATTAGCATGAATTGCATCCGAAAAGCCGTTGTAATCTTCAATTATTCCAAAAAAATTAGGATTTTGAACGATTACACCAGCAATCGTATCATTCAGTTTTGATTTCAATGACTCAAGATTGATTACGCCATCTTTTTGGTCAACAATTTCTATAGAGAGTCCTTTATATTTAGCGTAAGTTTGTACAACCCGTTGAATATTTGGATTAACGGTTGATGACATGAGCAATATATTGCGACGAGTAATCGCTTCAGCCATGAACATAGCTTCAGCTGTTGCTGTTGGTCCATCATACATGGATGCATTTGAAACTTCCATTCCAGTTAACGAAGTTATCATACTTTGATACTCAAAAATATACGTCAAAGTTCCTTGAGAGATTTCAGGCTGATAAGGCGTATAAGAAGTTAAAAACTCTTGTCTAGAAATAATAGCATTTATCACACTTGGTTCATAATGATCATAAGCCCCAAGTCCAGAAAAAATGATTTTTTGAGCATTCATTTTCCCTAATTCTTCCATGTGTCTTCTAAGATCAGATTCAGGCAATGCTGAAGGAATAAGATAATCTTGATTGTGACGGACAGCCTGAGGTATCACTTGAAACATATCCTCAGTATTAGTAATCCCGAGGACTCGTTTCATATGTTGAAGATCAGCTTCCGTATGAGGGAAATACTTGAACATTCCGATACCTACTGGCTAATTTTTCGGTATGCTGTTGCATCTAATAAAGATGAAAATTCATTCGCATCCGTGATTTCAACTTTAATTAACCATGAATCAAAAGCATCTTTATTAATGTTTTCCGGTTCTCCGATAAGTTCATCATTAATTGCAACAACTTTTCCGGAAATAGGACTAATCAAGTCAGATGCAGCTTTAACCGATTCTACTGCTCCAAATTCTTTACCTTTAACAACTTTTGAACCCACTTCAGGAAGATCAACAAAAACAACTGAACCTAATTGTGATTGTGCGAAATCAGTGATTCCAATAATACCGATTTGACCTTCTCTTTTGACCCATTCATGGCTTTCTGCATAAAAGATACCATCCATTACTTTGCTCATTTTTTCATGTCTCCTTTGATTTTATAATTTTTCTTTACAAATTGTTTATTACGTACAAATCCAGCATAAAATTTGTTGCGAATTTGTACGGAAATAGCCGTATCAATGATTGAGTATTTAGCATCAATTAAGGCTAACGCAAGTGGCTTGCCTGTAGAAATAGATAAATACCCAGTAGTAATAGTGCCTATCTGTTGGTCGTTTGCATAAACTAAATAACCTTGACGAGGTATGGCTCGATCAGTTAATTCAATTCCTACGACCTTTTGGGTTAAGCCATCTGCCTTTTGTTTTAATAATGCATTACGTCCAATGAAATCACCTTTGTCGAATTTGACAAACATTCCAAAACCAGCTTCAAGTGGTGTTATTTTATCGCTGATTTCATGTCCATATAAAGGAAGTGCAGCCTCAAAACGCAGTGTATCTCTTGCTCCTAAACCACACGGAAGAACTTGTCCCGAATCATACAAAGCATCCCATATCATGTTTATAGCTAAATGATCTCCGTAAATTTCAAATCCATCTTCGCCGGTATAACCTGTTCGAGAAATTAACACATCATGATCTTGATATGTTGCACACACAAATTCAAATGCATCGAGGTCGGACAAATCGATGTTAAGGAGTTCTTTCACTAGTCTTTCGCTATCTGGACCTTGAATTGCAACTTCTGAATAATCTTCAGAATGGTTAGATACTAAAACTTCAAATCCTTCAGTTTGATCAACGAGCCATGTATAATCTTTACTAACATTCGAAGCATTGACCACAAGCAAGAAGGTTTCATTGTTAAATTTATATGTTAGTAAATCATCAACAACCGTGCCGTTTTCATATAACATTAAACCGTATACTACTTTTCCGCTTGGTTTTGAACGAAGCTCATTCGTAGTAACGTATTCGACAAATTTCAAAGCATCGGTTCCTTTGACATATATTTCACCCATGTGTGAAACGTCGAACATTCCACATTTTGTTCTTACAGCATTATGTTCTTGGATTATTCCTGAATATTCAATGGGCATTAAATAACCGGAAAACGGCTCTATTTTGGCGTTTAGAGCGAGATGTTTTTCGTATAAGCTAGTTTTTTGAATGATATCCATTTGTGTCACCTCTCTTGTAAATTATATCATATGCGTTGATAGGTTAAAACAAGATTTTGAGGAAATCTTCATTTGTTAAATTCATGACATAATCCTCAAGTCTAATCGAAGAGAGAATTAATTCAAACGAAGATTTTTCATATTTTATATTAATAAAACGTTTTAATAACTCGTCTTGATCGCCAAATAAAAAATAGTCACCCATCATATTTATTTTTTTAATAATGTTATTTTTTAATTCAATTCGAAATTCAACATATCCTGCTTTGACATAACCCGACTTGATAACACTATATCCTGGATTTTTGCCGAAAACAAATTCTTCTGTCAGATATTCCGACTCAATAATTTCGATTTTTTTGATGTCATCGTCTGATAAAGTCAGATATTCATTACATAAATTGTTCTTGACATATTGCTTGAATGTTTCAATGTCAATTTTTAAATGATCACTTAGATTAGTAACTCTTTTTCGAACCGAATCAATTCCTTTAGATTCAAGTTTCGCAGTGACGGGTGTGATAGCTTTTGCCATGACTGAAAAATCAGTGGCGAATAGCATCGTCCCATGAACTATAGAACGATCCTTTACTTTATAAAAAGCGTTGCCTGAAACCTTCATACCATCAATTAATATGTCGTTTCTTCCTGAGAATTCAGCATTGAGTCCTAAAGATTGCAAAATCTTTACTACTTGTCCAAGATAGTTATCGAAAACAAAATCCTTATTAAAATTAGGAGTAATGAAAGAGAACATGATGTTTGAAAAATCTGAATAAACACATCCTCCACCTGATTTTCTTCGGTACATTAGAATGTTATTTTCTCGAACATAAGGTAAATTTACTTCATTCTCAATAAGTTGATTGCGTCCGAATATTACGGAAGGATTGACTTGCCACATAAAAAAATACTCATCTTTAGGAAAATTTAAAGCGAGATACTCTTCTGTCGCAAGATAAAAAGATAATCTTTTGATGTCATTAAATGGGTAATTAATATATTTCATATTTAGACATTGATCAGTATAGTATAGACTAAATGATCTTAAACTCCTTTTTTATTATTTTTTAATGCTATTGATAATCATATTTTATCACAGACGAAAAAAAGAGAGTAGAAATCTACTCTCGGTCCAAGAAGTCATTAATCCGTTTACCAACTAATCCCGCCAAGAAAGCCGTGAACGGTTCAATATCCTTGTTGATTTTGTATTCGTCTATATTCATGAAATAATCGTTTCTTATACCTTTAGTGATTGAAACTGGTAAATACCCTTCTAATTCTAATTGATAATTCAATAACAGTCTAGCCAATCTTCCGTTTGCATCCATGAACGGATAAATTTTTAAAATTTCTAGATGCGTATATGCGGCCTTTTTGATTCCCGTTAATTCCGGCATTGCCAATTCTTGAAAATAATTATCCATTTTCTTGAAAATTTTAAGATATGTTGGTGGAACATGTTTCGCCCCGAGAATAAATAAATCTCGCGTTCTGTAAACGCCGCCGGGGATAATACCTTCAACTAAAACCTGATGCAAATCCTTTACAATGGGTTCCGTGATTTCTTGGCGGTTTTTAACTAGTTGATGAACCAATGAAACTGCATGATAATTGTTGATTATTGCTTTTCTTACAAGTTCATCTTTATCCGGAAATAATCGGGAATGGTCCTCCAACAAGAAGCAAACGTCTTCAAACGAGAAGTCTCCGTTATCAAACAAGGTCGACTCAAAAATATAAAGCTTGTCGAATTCATCTTGAAGTTCAAGGATTTTAGCTTCCGTCATCGTTTTCTTCTTGTTAACTAGCAGCTGTTTGAGATCTTCAACCTCTTGCAAATGCATAACAATCACCTCAATTTTATATTATCATAGAAAACGCTTTCTATCAATACTCTATCATTATTTTTAAAAGAAAAAAAGCAACTTTAAAAAGTTGCTTCTTACGCATGGACATTATCGTATGCGGTTTTTACAATATCATAAATGACGTCTTTTGGAAGATCACCATAATTATTAGCTTTAAACCAAAGGTTGTCTTTTGTACCTTTATTCTTTGAAATAGTCGGATATTTAATTATTAATCTAATTCCCTTTTCAAGTTCACTACGGAATGCCATCCGATAGTAATTACCAAAATTCATTAAAACTAAGAATGGCTTTCTGTCAACATAGAATGTAATTCTCTCATCAGCTAGCTTGGTAACAACATTTGGCAGTTCACGAACATGAGCAACTAATTGATCAAAAGCAGGATCAAGTGGTTTAAACATTTTTGGTTTTTCTATATAGTATTCTATAGAAGAAACTTGTTTGTCCGCATTGGTTGTTTTATTAAACTCAGAATCGACTGCAACGTCCTCATAAAGGACTTGTGTGGGATCAACATCTTGCTCACCACTAATGATGGTTTGTTCCTTTGATACAATCATTGTTTTATTTCCTGATTCTTTTTTTGAAGGTTCTTCTTTTTTTACATTTTTTTCTTTATGAGTAGGTTTAATTGATTCTTTTTCCTCTTTGCGAATTTCTTTAACTGATTCTTCAAGATCAACTGATTTTTCGGTCTTATGTGACTTTGCACCAATAATAATCATATGAATAATATAAATTAAAATAGCTGCAGCGAGGGCAACAAAGTACATATATGTATACATGCCCGAGTAAGCTGCAGGATTGAGATCATCCATAACGTTACGCATAAAATATCCAGCAAAACCACCTGCGGCCATGAGTTCCAAAGCAACGAAGAATACCATTATTTTTTTGAAGCCAGAACCTTTTCTAAAAGCAGAAGTTCCGAAATGTGCAAGCAGCACGACGTTAAAAGCAATAAAGATTAAACCATAGAACATACCAGTTAAAAGAACAGATCCAGCATTCATGCGATATACGATATACCAAATCAACGCAATCGCATAACCAAAAGCACTTAGTGCCATCATAAAAATAGGAACAACAGAAGCGAGCATAACAGAGGATTTGGCTTCTCCGTAGTTGTTTTGATCATGAATTGAGATAATCAGGAATACTAACCCCATGAGCAGGAAAAACGCTCCAATTCCACCTTTAATATATAATTCGTTATTGGTTAGAACTGGAAATGGAATACCCCATTGTGCAAGATTGTTCCAGGGGATTATAACCACACCAGCCATAAGGGTTGCGAGAATGAAAATTAGGTTCGCAAAAAACTTTTTCATGAGAGCCACCTCGTTTCTATTTCTTAATATGATTATATAACGATACCCTTTTAAAGTCAACAAGACAGTACCGAATATTCACAGAAGCAAAACAGAACTCCTAAAATGAAATATTCGTTTTATAAATCATATGTAATATCCTATTATAAAAACTAAAAAAAGGTTCGCTTTTTGATGGTTAAACTCTATTTTTGGTGGTAATACCATCATTTATAGATTTGAAATATCCATTTTTATCAAATGCATTATATGTTAAAATTTACATTAAATAATAATGAAAATAGCAAAATTATATGTGATTTTCAATGAATTTTTACTTCAACAGTGAATATTGGAGTACATATATTGACAACAAAAATGAATGGTGTTAAGATGAATTTATAAAGCCTTTAGGAGGGGTGAATATGCAAGTATTGAAAGAATCAGTAAAGAAGGCAATCTTGACAGGAGCTATTCAGGAATTTTTCGACAACGGTTTTCAGAATGCCAACATGCGTCGTATAGCAGATAGTGCCAATATTACAGTCGGTAATATTTACAGATATTTCGAGAATAAAGAAGCATTATTTAATGCGGTTCTATTACCGGCAAAACGCGCAATTGACGATTTGGAATCTTTTGATATAAAACTTCACATCACACACATTGAAAATCAAAAAGAAGCTAGCCAAATTGTGACATATGTTGTTAATGTTCTGAGACCCTATACAAAAGAAATTTTTATCATGATTTTTAACTCAAGCGGAACCCACTATCATGAAGTTAAATCTCAACTTGAAAATCTCGTTATCGCTAAAGTTAAAGAGTACTCGCCTGGTGTTTTCTCAGACTACTTACTAAAAGTTGTTGCAGCAAGCTTCATTCAAGCTTTGTTTGTTGTATTTAAAGACAACGTAAATGATATCAAAAAGATACAAGATATAATTATTCAATTAATTGTCTTCTACTTCCGAGATGTTCAAAATCGTTTGTTCTAGTCATTATTAAAAAAATGCTCTCGCAAATGAGAGCATTTTTTTTACATTGTTTCAAGTAATTTTGTGTCAATCTTTCCAATAACTGTTCTAGGCATTTTTTCTAAATAAACTATGTCTTTGGGGACAGCGTAAATTGATAATTCGGATTTAATCAAGGCTTTTATTTCTGGGTCTGTCATAGCTCTTTCTACTCCGGGTTTGAGTGTAATGAACAATTTAATTACATTTCCTTTTTCGAGATCTGGTACCCCAACTGCGGCAACTTCAAAAACATCTGGAGAAGCTGATATTAACGTTTCAATCTCGGATGGTAAAATCGGCATACCAAGCACTTTAACAATTCTTTTCATTCGCTGTTTGAAATGAAGGTATCCTTCAGAATCTATAAGTCCAAAATCGCCAGTTAAGATATATGGAATATCCCTGATGGATAAAATTGTTGAGTTGGTTGCCTCTGAATCAAGAAGATATCCATTCATTCTAGTATCACCTGCAACCGCTATTTCTCCAGCCGTTCCAATAGGCAATTCTTCTCGAGTTTCTAAATCAAGAATTTTAATATCTAATCCTGGAAGAGGTTTCCCAACCGTACCTTGCTTCTGTTCAAATATTGTATTGACCGCACATACTGTGACAACCTCTGTTAATCCGTATCCTTCAAGAAGTTGAGCATGAGAATTATATTCTGCCATCAGATTATTAAATCTTTCTTTTAGATGTGGACTTACATAATCTCCACCAACAAAAGCTTGCTTTAAATTTTTCAGATGCTCGCCTTTAAACTCCGGTTTATTCAGAAGCGCTTCAAATAAAGTTGGAACACCAATGAGATAATTAATTTGATTTTTCTTAAGTAATTTGATTGTTTCTTCGGTGTTGAATTTTGGCATCAAAGTATCACACCCACCAAATGACAGCATTGCATGAACCCCCATACACAGGCCAAATCCATGAAACATTGGAAGAACAGCAAGCATATGTCGATTCGAAAAATCATGTTCATCTAAAATATAATCAGTTTTTGCGGCCAAAGAATTAATTGCAAAATGAGATAATTCAATGGTCTTTGGCGTTCCACTAGTTCCACCGCTATGTAAATAAACGGCAGTGGATTTTATATCAATCCCTTTTATATCGCTTAAATGTTTATTGTTGTATAAAGATGAAAAAGGAATAATGGTTTTTGAATAATGGATATTTTTCAATCTTTCGGAATTGATGACTCGATATCCGATTTTTTTGATTAATCCCAATGAGTCCGCTGGTGTAACTAATATCATTGGTAATTCAAGTTCCTTCATCATTTTTTGATAAACATCAAAAAAAGTATCAATGATTACCAATAATTTTGATTTGGTTTGTTGCATCTGCCCATGCAATTGATTGACTGGAGTCAATGGATGTACCATGTGACATATTCCCCCCAGTTTATGAATTGCGTAAAAAGCATATATTACTTCAAGGACATTTGGCATACATAAAGTAATAACATCCCCATGATTGATGCCAAGCTGATGAAAACCGGACGCTACTCTATCAATATTGACAATTAAAGTTTTATATTTGATAGCTTTATTCATAAATCGAAGCGCAATTGAGTCGGGATGTTCTTTAGCTGTCGATAAGACGGTTTGATATAATGTTTGATTGATATTCATAAAAGCCTCCAACTTATTTAAAGTTTATATCCCAAAATAAAACCGACAATAAATATTATACCCGCTAAAATTAATTGATGCGTAATAAAAATGATGAGAGAACGTTGCCCAACATAAACAAATGGACGATTCCATTTTTTATCGAGCGATGGTAACAAACTAACTCTATTTTGATAATATATTTTTCCTATTACTGTTCCAATCATTATGACTCCCACATAAGGAATGATACCAAAGTAATCAGCACCATATCCTTTTAATCCAAGAATTATTTCCCAGAAATTAGATAAAGTGACCTCACTATAATAAGGAACGCGATCCCATCGAATAACTCCTCCAAGGATGATTAATGAAATACCAAAGATGAGTATAAAAAGATTGTTATCCCATATTTTTCGAAAAACGTAAATAATAATAGTGCCTACTGCAAACATATGGATAATTCCAAAAAAGATTCCAATAGATAACCCAGAAATAGATTCAATAGACATTGTAACAATCGAGATGACAACTGCTACGACTAAAAGTTTCAATCCTCTTGAAAGATTTGAACGACTAAAGGTAAAGCTAATACCTGAAACGAGCAAAAATATTGCTACAAAAACCCAATGTCCATATTGTCTTAGTGAAGAATACCAATATAACCGAGCAAATTCGACTGCGCTAGTCATAATAGGATTATTGATGACTGAATAATTTGAAACCCAAGTAGGAAAACTTTTCAAATCATACATTAAATGATCAAATATCATCATAATAATTGAAAAGCCTCGGAGAAAATCCAATTCCCAAATTCTTTTTATTTCTTTTTTATTCATGTCATTTACCACCCATTATTTTTCTAAATTATAATATAGATTATCCTCTTTGTCAAAATATCCTCATAATCTTGTGATTTTTTTATTAATACCAATATATTGAGCATTTCATTCGTATATCTTATGAAACATAAAATTATATGGAGGCAATGAAAATGAAAAAATTTCTTGTAAGTATTTTATTGGTTAGTGGGTTATTAATCTTTGCAGCATGCAACACTTCATCATCTGATGTTTTTGAGGCTACAGATGACATATTTGCATTTCAAGCTATAACGGCTGTAGAGTTATTAGCAGATCAGCCTATCTCTACAGTCCAACAGATTTCTTATTTACCATTAAGTGATGATTCCCAAAATGATGAACCCATAGTGTCGGATGAAATCACGGTTTTAAATAAATATCTTTCAATGATGGATTTGTATCTTGGAGATAATAATGGGTTAAATGTAACTCCTGAATCTTCTGATAATCCTGAATATACCTATAAAATTACCTTTACATCAACAACCTTGAGTGGTATTCAAGTAGTCTATACACTTTATTACAATGAGGTCCTTTTTGAAGAAAGTGATCAAAACATCGATGAAGACGATCAAACAACTGAACCTTTAGCATTCAATGAAGCGGAAGATCGCTTGCGCGATAAATCATTTGAGTTTGAGGATGAAGGAAATGTTCTTTATGTATTGTCTGGTTTATTAATCATAGGCGATTCAGAATACACCCTTGAAGGAAAACGCATAATCGACGAGAACGAAAAAGAGATTCTTATCATGAGGTCATGGGTAGACCATGATAATTATGTAGCCGTTCGTTATCAAAACGAAGACTCACAAAAAAAATTCTTTTATGAAATTGTAGAAAATGGTATCGTTCTAAATCGTTCGAAGATAAGAATTTTAGAGGAAAACAACAAATTATTAGTTAAACTAGAATTCGTCGAAGGTGATGCCAAAGGAAAATACGATTTTATGTCTGAAACAATTGAAAACATTACTTATATTAAAGTCAGATATACCCTTATGAATGACGAAGGTCTTGAAGAACGTGGTATGATTCACATCATTGCAACCTATGATGATTCAACTGGAGAAACAACTTATGAATACAGAGTCAGACCTGAAAATAAAAACAAAGATTATCACTTTAACTTCAGACATGAAGATCATCGCGGAGAGATTCAAGCACCAAAGAATCCTGGCATGTTTAATTAAATTTTTATGACTTAATCAACAAAATTGATATTAAGTGATATAATTGTCATCGAAAAGAGGTGAGCCGATGCCTAATATCGATGACTACATCGAACGTCTAAAAAGTAAAGACAACGATGCTTTCAAATTTATTTATGAGCAAACTAAGCGTGGCGTGTATGCAGTTATCGTTGCAATCGTCAAAGATCGGAGTACGACGGAAGATCTCATGCAGGATACTTATGTCAAAATGCTTAAGAATCTTGACAAATATGAACGCGGAAGAAATTTTAATGCATGGATTACGCAAATAGCTAAGAATTTAGCATTAGATTATTATCGGAGAAATCATAAAACTTCTATTATTGATCCTTTAGAAAACTCACAATTTTTTGATAGAGAACAAGAAGCTAAAAGCATCAGTGAATACAGTTTAGAAGAAATGTTGATTCCTCTAGATGATATTGAAAGACAGGTTGTCTTACTTCATATCGTATCAGAAACAAAATTTAAGACGATTGCTGAAATCGTTGACAAACCACTTGGAACCGTTTTATGGATATATCAAAAAGCATTACAAAAAATTAAAAAACATCTTGGAAAGGAGTCCTCATGAAACGAAAGGAGATAATTTCTTTAATTAAAAAATCCGCTTTTGAAATAATGCCGGAAGTTATCGATAAAATAAATCTTGATTTTATCATAGGGGATTCCGACTATGTTTCTGTCATGAAAAATAAAACAAGATTTAATTTTACTATGGTTTTAAAGTTCGCAAGTTTAATAATTTTTTCTTTGATTACATCAATTTTTGTATATAATCAACTTAACTCAACGGGTGAAGTGATGGCTATGCAAACCCAAGCTGAATTAATTGGTTTTCCTGCTGTTTCTGGCGCAACTTTAATTGATCAAATTAATACCATTAGTCTTAATCAAGATCTTTATATGCCTTTATCTAATAGCGAAGAACCTTTGATTAACGAAACTATATTAGATAATCTTAATCTTTATTTAAACGCTTTTGAAATAATGATTGGCAATAAGACTATGCAAATTTATACCATGAAACAAAGCACAAACCCTGAATATACTAATCTCATCGAATATCAAACAACTGATCTTTTAGGTAATGCCTTATTATACCAAATATTCTATAATACATATGTTCATCCAAGTAACAACAAAACAATGAATTTGAATGGCATTTTAAGAATTGGTGAAGATGAATATGAATTAATTGGAAACTATATCGAGACTAGATCAGTTGAAAAAATGCAATGGTTTGTCCGTATTGATGAAGAAAATTATATAGAAATTGAAGATATTACTCATCAAGGTAGGCAACTATTCAGTTACAAAATATACCAAAATGGAACTCTTAATTCATCTGTTCAGCTTGGCCTTAGTTTGATTGATTCTAATGTTGTTGGAAAGTTAAAAATACAAAACACCCAAGAGACTATTGAATATCGAATTCGCCGGAACTCTCAATCTACTGATTCTGATATGCTAATGATAAATTATGTTTATCAAAGAGGATCACAGAATGAGACGGGAGAAATTGATGTTGAATTAGAAACAATCGCGCCTGGTGAATATCAATATCGATATCAAATCAGAGTTTCAGGCATGATGAATAATATTATTGAATTCCGAGGCATGCGTGGCCCTAAAGCGGGTCGTGATTCAAATCCGGGAAACACCTTCCCTCCTGGTCCAGGAAATATCCCGCCTATGGTCAAAAGTAACTAATTTATATTCCATATAATAATCAAGTCAGGTAAAAAAACTATTCCAATCAATCGGAATAGTTTTTTTTCATGATATTAGTGATGATGATGATTAACCGTCCCACTTGTAGGGGGACAATCTGGTTCAATGCACTCTTCATTACATTCAACTTCAATGGTGGCGTGATGGATGCCTGCCCTACTTAAAATCTCATGCATCCAAGATTGAGCGTCTATAATTTCTTTTTTTGAAAGATCAGATTTCATCAATGCATGAAACGTCATCAATACCAAATTTCCTTCCAACGTCCAAACATGAATGTGGTGGATATTTTGAATCGAAGGATGACTTTCTAGGATGGTTTGAATTTCAATTAGATTAATATGTTTAGGTGCTTTCTCTAAAAAAATCTCGAAGATAGCGCGGATGTTTTTGTACACATGAGATAAAATGAAAATAGTAAAAAATACTGAAAGTAATGGGTCAAGAATTGGAATATCCCAAATGGACATGACTATAGCAGAAATTAAAAGTGCCGCCCATCCAAATACATCTTCAAAAAGATGAAAACTTACCATTTTTTCATTAAGAGAATGACCTGAAGCGGTTTTATATGCTGCTAACCCATTAACAACAATACCAACGATTGAAAACCCAATCAACCATGGAAGATTAACAATTTGAGGATTAATGATTCTTGGAATAGCTTCAATAATCAAAATTGTAGATCCAGCAATAAGAACCAAAGCGGAAATCAAGCCCCCTAGCAATGAATAACGAGCATATCCAAAAGTATATTTAGCATCGGGCTTTTTTTTAGATTTTTCTTGTAGAAACCAAGACAGTCCCAGTGACAATGAATCACCGATATCATGGACAGCATCCGATAATAAAGCGATGGAGTTCGTAAAAATTCCACCAAAAATTTCAAATATTGAAAAACTCAGATTAAGAAAAAAAGCAGTGCGAAGGCGGTTATCTTTAGATTTCATAGACATTATAATGACTTCCTCTCCGAATTGATAATACAACAGAAACTGAAAATTTACAAATGATTAATATAAATAAAAAACGATCAACTCAATGAAGATCGTTAAAGATTAAATACTGGTACCAGTGGTCGGACTCGAACCGACACGCTTTTAACGGCAATGGATTTTGAGTCCATCGTGTCTACCGATTTCACCACACTGGCATAGCAATAATTATTATACACAAAAATAATCGAAAATCAAAGAAATATTTCTGGAAAATAAAAAAAGGGCAGCCCGGCTGCTAAACAGTCGGGCTGATTCTGTTAATGTTTCGAGAGTTCAAGCATTTCTTCGGTGTATTGATTCGTGTAAAGTTTAAAATAATGTCCTTCTTTGGCAATCAATTCTCGATGAGTTCCTTCTTCAATTACCTTCCCTTGTTCCAAAACCAAAATCCTATCACTCGAAACAATTGTCGATAATCGATGAGCTACGATAAAGGATGTTCTTCCTTTTAAAATTCTTGAAATCGCTGTTTGTACTGCTCTTTCTGTCTCGGTATCTACCGAAGAAGTGGCTTCATCTAAAACAAGAATCTTTGGATCGGCTAAAATGGCTCTAGCAAATGAAATGAGTTGTTTTTGTCCCACAGAAAGGCGAGAGCCTCCCTCTCCACATTCTGTTTCATATCCTTTTTCAAATTTCATAATAAATTCATGAGCTTCAACAGCTTTTGCGGCAGCAATGGCATCTTCATCTGAAGATCCAATTTTTCCGTATTTTATGTTGTCCATGACTGTACCGCTAAACAAATGTGGTGTTTGTAATACGTATCCGAGATTTGAATGAAGCCATCCCATGCTACGTTCTTTATAATCAACACCATCAATCAATATGCGACCTTCTGTTGGTTCATAAAAACGACAGATGAGGTTAACAATTGTCGTCTTCCCAGCACCAGTATGTCCAACCAGAGCAATCGATTGCCCTGCCTTCACATCGAGACTAAAATCTGATAATACTTTTTCGCCAATATGGTATTTGAAAGATACGTTTTCAAACTTGACATCACCATGCAATGTTTCAAAATTTTCGCGTTTATATTCAAATAATGTACCATACTTAGCAATCACTTCATCAGAATCATAAATATCAGCTTTTGTTTCAATCAAAGATACTATTCTTTCAGCTGAAGCCTGAGCTTGTTGAAAACGAGCAAATATTGTTGCAATATTATTGACTGGGTCAAAAAATTGCCAAACGTATCCTGTAAATAAAATCAAAGTACCAATTGTAATTGAAGTTGTAATGACCATTCTTCCGCCGAAATAATATATAATTGCGGTTGCTATGGAAATTAAGAAAATAACTGTTGGAAAATATAAACCTTGAACAATAGCGGCGTGAATTGATTGTTTTCTCATATCGGTCGTTAATAAATCGAAATCTTTTCTATTAGGTTCTTCTAATACCAGTGTTTTTGTCGTTATCGCGCCCGTAATTCCTTCATTGTATGCACCCGTAATTTTCGAATTTACTTTGCGAATGGATCGATAAGATTTCAGGATGTATTTTCTAAAAATTGTGGAAATGACCATCAAAATTGGAACAATTGCAATGGTTAATAATGCTAACTTCCAATTGATAATAAACATGACAATGATAAGTAGCATCATCATGAATAGACCCCACGTTAAATCGATTATACCCCATGAAAGAATATCACTTAAATTTCGAGAATCACTCGTCATTCTTGCCATAATCCAGCCAACACGAGTCCTATCGTAATAAGAAAATGGTAGCTCTTGAAGATGATGAAATGCTTTTTTGCGGATGTTATAAGCTAATTCAACCTGCACTCTTCCAGCAAAAAGTATGAAAAGATAAACAAGGGTTGCTTGAAAAATCATGAAACCAAGGTAAACGCCTATAAAAATAGGAATTTTGGATAAGTCGGCAGTGCCAGCTTCAATATTAGGCAAGATAATATCATCAATCGCATATCGAGCAATCAAAGGATAAATAACATCGGTCCCCGCTAAACCAAGCATGGCGATTATACCAGCAATAATCAGCGTTTTTAAGGGCTTCATAAAAGAAAATATTTTTTTCCAAACATTCCAATCGATTTTCTGAGAACTAAAACTCTCTTCTTCGAATAAATCTTCGTTCATGTTACTCACCGTCCTCGATTTGGAAATCAATGCGGGACTGAATTTCCCAGATATTTTTATATAATCCATTTTTCTTAAGTAATTCTTGGTGAGATCCTGTTTCTGCGATTCTTCCTTGGTCGAGCACAAAAATACGATCAGCTTCTTTTGCCGTCGTTATGCGGTGAGTGATAATTAAAACCGTCGATTGCTTCCATTCTTTTTTTAGTGCATTACGAATTTGAAGATCCGTTTCGGTATCAACTGCGGATAATGAATCATCAAAAACAAGAATCGGTTTAGGTTTTAACAACATTCGTGCAATTGCAACACGTTGTTTTTGCCCACCAGATAATGTCACACCTCGTTCACCAACCAGCGTCTGGTAACCTTTTTCAAAGCCGATGATGTCTTCATGAACCTTCGCGATTTTCGCAACTTCATGAACCCGATCAGAATTGAGAGTACGATCAGAAATTTTGATGTTCTCTTCGACTGATTTTGAAAATAAAAACGGTTCTTGCAAGATGATTCCAACATTATTTCGCAAATGATGTTTTTCAATCTCTTTTATGTCGATATCATCAAAATAAATGTGTCCCTCTTCAAAATCAAGAAGTTTCACTAGTAAATTAATTAAAGAGGATTTACCACTACCTGTTTTTCCAATGATTGCGACTGTTTCGCCTTTTTTAATTTCAAAACTAATATCTTCAAGTTGATGGTAGGTCGAATCAGGAAATTTGAAGTTGACATGATCAAATTTTATGTTACCAGAAATTTCAGGTGTTTTATCCCCTGCATTATTTGTGTATTCATTCGGTGTTTCAATTATTTCATTAAGTCGGCCAACAGATACCGTGGCTTTTGAAAAATCACCAACAATACGGCCTAACTGACGCATTGGCCAAATGATATTTCCAGAAAATGCTAAAAATGCAGAATAAACGCCCAAACTGATAACTTGATTAGAAGTATAGATGATACCCACGACTGCGATAACACAAAATTGAGCAAAACATATAAAATCAGTTGTACTCCAAAAAACCGCCATTTTTTTGATTAGTTTCATATCTGAATCAGTAAATTTTCGATTCAAACCATCAAACTTTTCAATTTCATATTTTTCATTGGCAAACGCCTTAACAACCCTTGCCCCACTGACGTTTTCTTGAACATGTGTTGTCATTTTTGCTTCATTTTCTTCAATTGTGGTAAATGCTTTCTCGACCTTTTTGAAATAAAGAGTCGCAATTGTAAGCAATAAAGGAGCAATAATCAATGATATTAACATCAGATTAGTATTTAATTTTGACATTTGCCAAATTGAAAATCCTACTAACAGTGCTAATCGCATTACTTCAATAATTTGATCAGAGATAAAATGTTTATATGTTTCAACATCGGTCGTGCATCGCTGGATTAAATCACCGGTTTCAGCATGAGCATGAAAACTATAACTCATATTTTGCAATTGACGGTATAAGTTATTTCTAAGATTATAAGAGACTCTTTCTGAAAAAACCGCCGTAAAAGATCTGCGAAAAAAAATAGCTAAGCTTCTTACCAAATCAACAATAATAATTCCCGTGATAGCAAGAAATAATTTATTGATGTCACTTCCGTTATCAACCAATTTAAAAATAAAATTTGGTAGTTTAGACCCAGCAGAAAGATCAAACTTTAAAACATAGTCAACAATGTGTTGAGTGAACAAAGGAATAAGAGTTCTCGAATAAGATACCACTACCAAAAATCCAAAGGAGATGATTAATAATGGCCAATATTTACCCATCCATTTGAACATAAGTCCAAAGGATTTTAAAATACTTTTTTTGGGTTTTGCATTTAATGAATGTTGTGCTTCCACGACTTCACCTCATTTCTTTTCGTCTGGAAGTTTACAGTATTACATCTTGTCAATCACTTGCATTCCTAATAGGGTCATACCATCATCAAGAATGTATTTGACCATTGCAAGTAAATGTTTTTTCGTGTTTTTTTCAATGAGATTTTCAACAATAATTTTTTCTTTCCCATAATAACTGTTGAAAAGACTCGCTAGATTAAGTAAATATTTGGCTAAAATTGAAGGACTTGATTCAATAGCGGATTTTTCAACAGTCATTTGATATTGACTAATTACTTTAATAATTTCAAATTCTGATTCATTGGCTAGTCTCATATAATCAATGTTGCCATTGAATTCAAAAGATTCAGCATTAAGAATTGATGCGATTCTAACTGAAGTATATTGTAGGTAAGGTCCTGTCTGACCTTCAAAACGCACCATATCTTCTAAGTTGAATTCAAAGTCATTAGCGCGATAGTTTTTCAAATCATTAAATACAACGGCGCTAACACCAATTTTTTGTGATATTAATTTTTTGTTTTCAAGTTCGGGATTTTTTTCATTGATATACACCAAACTCAAATGGCATGCTTCATCTAAGACATCATCTAGTTTAACAATTTTGCCCTTACGAGTAGACATTTTTTTGCCATCTTGAAGCACAAGGCCAAAATTGATATGCTCAATTTCTTTGTCATAAGGATAACCCATCAACTTAGATACAGCTTTTATTTGCTCAAAATGAAGTTTTTGCTCGTTTCCAACGACATAAAGACATTTACTGAAGTTATACGTTTTTTTGCGATAAAATAATGCGGCAAGATCACGAGTAATATAAAGCGTTGACCCATCAGATTTTTGGATGAGTGCTGGTGGCATTTCTTCACCAAGATCAACAATCATTGCTCCTTCATCTTCTTTAAGTAATCCCTTTTCAGAAAGTTCATCGATAATAGGTTGCATTTTATCATTATAAAAAGCTTCACCGTTATAAGAATCGAAATGAACATTCAGTTTTTCATAAACTTTCATATAATCTTCGAGTGATACCTTCCTAAACCAATTCCACAGATTTGTATATTCTGGATTACCTTGTTCCAATTCTTTAAATATTCTTCTTGCCTCATCATCCATTTCCGGATTATTTTTGGCTCGTTCATGAAATTCGACATAAAGTTTAACCAATTCATTTATCGGGTCCTTACGAATCAATGTCTCATCACCAAAATGTTGATAAGCATAGATTATTTTGCCAAATTGTGTCCCAAAATCACCTAAATGATTAATTCTTACCACTTTATAGCCACATTTTTCGAGTAAATTCCCTAGTGAATGGCCAATGATAGTCGAGCGAAGATGACCAACGGAAAAAGGTTTAGCAATATTCGGAGACGAATAGTCAATACAAACAGTTTTGCCTTCACCGATTAAAGAATGACCATAGTCTTTTTGATGATTGGCAAAATCATCAACGACAAACTTGATAATGGCAATGGAGTTAAGTTTAATATTAAAAAATCCACCGATTGCCAAATAGTCTGAAAAAAACGACGATAGAGGAGATGTTTCTATTGTTTCATTGATTATTTTCATTACATCGGAAAGCGGTTTTTGTAGTGCCTTAGCGATTGTGAAAACCGGAATTGACAAATCACCTTGTTCTTTTCGCTTTGGTGCTTCAACAATAATATTTACTGAAACATCAAAACGGTTTAATATAACGTTTTCAAGGATATTTTTAAGTTTTAATTTGATAGATTCAATCATATTTAACACTCTCTTTTCATAAAAGAAATTTGGATTTTTAAAGTCCAAATCTACTTTTAATATACTTTAATATTTCGGTCTGGGTGCTATAAAAATTGAGTTTTGCGTCATTATGGCTAAGTAATGTTTTTTGATTTTGCATAATTGCTTCATCAATATTAGTCCATCGAGGTACCAAGCCCATTTCCTCTTCATGTTCTTCAAGATTTGCTGAAATGAAATGTAATACTTCGATTTGATAATAGTAACTGACAATTCTAAGCACTTTGCCTTCTAGAGAACGTGATTCACGAATTTCTTCTGTATAACCACAATACTCAATGATTTTGACTTTAGTCGCTCCGACCTCTTCTAAAAGTTCTCGATATAAAGTATCTAATTTGGATTCGTTCAGCGTAATTCCGCCGCCCGGAGTTCCGTACATTTGGTCTTTTTCTGAAAACATTAATAAAATTTCTCCATTGTGAAGGATAATTCCTCGCACAACTTCTCTTGTGTCGATTTTTGGCGGAATTTCCACCAAAGTATCGGTCATTACAATCAAAGGTTTCATCGGAATCTCTCCTCTCGCAAACAATTTAAGTAATTGTTATTTTAACATAAAAATTCAAAAAGAGATAGACCTAATCCGTCGAAACGATGCTCATTTGATCGATTTGTATAAACAACCGTTCTATTTCTTCATCTATTTTTGAAAGACGAGACATTGCTTTGTCATATTTATTTGAATCAGTATATATACTTTCTAAATAAAGACTTTGTTTTATCTGTTCTTGTTCAATATGCAAATTATCAATTTGAATTTCAAGTTTACGGATTTGACCATGAAAATTATTCGTTTTATTTTTCGAAGTTTTTGGCGATTTTATACTTACTCGTGATGATAAAATTGTTTTATAATCATCATAATTTCCTTCAAAAATCTCAACTCCTGTTTGGCGAAAATCAATGATTTTGGTAGCGACTTTATTGATAAAATAACGATCATGAGAAATAAAAATAATGGGTCCTTCATAAGACTCAAAGACATCTTCGACGATGTTTTTAGTATCAATATCTAAGTGATTAGTCGGTTCATCTAGAATCAATAATTCCGGTTCTTCAAGCATCATCATTAGCAATGTCAAACGAACACGTTCGCCACCGCTTAGGACTGATACCATCTTAAAAACATCCTCATCGATAAAAAGAAATCGTGCTAATAGACTTCTTATCTCACCCAAAGTCTTAGACGGGTAACGATTATGAACTGTATTTAGAACTGATAAAGTTTCATCGAGGCTGGCAAGATTTTGATCAAAATAACCTATTTTCAACTGTTTTCTGAAGATAATTTCGCCACTAATAGGTTCTAATGATCCTAGTATTGTTTTCACCAAAGTTGTTTTTCCAATACCATTAGGTCCAATAATACCTATTTTCTCATAACCTCGCATTTGCATATCAAAAGGATTTTGCAGCGGTTTATCATAGCCGATGGTCAAATCTTTGGCAATCAAAATAACTGCATCTGTGGGACGTTTACTTTTAAATTGAAAACGAACATGAGAATGACCAGTGGTAGGTTTATCAATACGTTCAATCCGATTTAGTTTTTTAATTCTGTCCTGAGCGCTTTTTGCCTTTGAAGCTTTATATCTGAAACGATCAACAAAACTTTGAAGATGCTCAATCTCTTTAGCTTGACGATTATACTGTTTTAGCATCAACTCATATCTTTTTACTTTTTCAATCTCATATTGATCATAGTTTCCGTAATAGACAGCCATCGTATTTTGGTCTATCTCATATATTTTTTCTGCAATCTTGTTTATAAAATATTTATCATGGGTGATGCAGAGAATGGCTCCAGGATATTTTTTTAAATATTCTTCTAACCACTCGATGATTTCAATATCCATATGGTTGGTCGGCTCATCGAGAATCAATAAATCCGGTTTGAGCATTAACAACTTTGCAAAAGCAATCCTAGTTTTTTCTCCACCTGAAAAAGATTTGATTTGACGGTTATAAGAATCTTTCTCAAATCCAAAGCGGGAAAGAATCATATCGATGTTGAAATGATACTCATATCCTCCTAATCGCGAGAAATCAGCTTCCAATCGATCATAACGACTTAACAATGACTCAGAATGGTCAATTTCAAGCGTTTTTGCCAAATCGGCTATCTCTATTTCCAATTGAATTAAACGCGCATAGACAGTTAAAATTTCATCAATTAGCGATTGATTTTCGTCTTCAATAACAGATTGACTCAAATATCCAATCGTTGCTTGTTTGTTAAGAAAAATTTCTCCTGAATCACCAGTAATGTCTCCAAAAATCATCTTAATCAGTGTTGTTTTTCCGGAGCCATTTTGTCCAATCAGAGCAATTTTCTCGCCACTATTAATATCCATTGAAACATGCTCAAAAAGAAGATTCCCAGAAAAAGTCTTCATCAAATTCGAAATTTTTAGTAAATTCATGATTTTCACCACGCATTCTTTCAAAAAAACATTGAACGTAATCATTTTATCATAGGATGAAAACATAAACAATGATGAATTCAGTCAATAAAAAAGGCAGCTAGGCTGCCTAAACGAATACTTTATTTACTTTTAACTCGGTTAATCATTGAAGCGATTGTATCTGTATTCGCATTTGAAAATGCAATGAGAGGAATGGCAACAAAATTCTCGATGTGTGATGGGTTATAAGGATATGCACTTGCCATTACAGAACGGATGAGGTCGCCTTTTGAAGCGGTTTCAATCATGGTGGCTGTTTCAGTTAATACAGTTGTATACCCAACAATGCCAGAATTTTCATAAGCAATTTCTGGATCGAGGAAATAATCAATAAACAGATGAGCGAGGTCAACATTACGAGCTACCGCTGGAATAATCATACCATCATAAAAAGCAATTGTCGTGTCAGGAATGAAAATACCTATATGGCTTGTTAATTGAGCTGCTTGTTCAGGGGTTGTTGCATCCTCGGTCAATATCAAATAAGTATCAAAAAAATCGCCAACATAAAGAAATGCCAAATCAAGATTTCCTGCTTCAACATCTTTTTTTAACATATCTGTTGCCCAGGTATGATATTTTCTTTGTGAGAGAATTGATTCTGCTTGTTGTAAATAGGTGTTTGAAAAAGTGTTAAGTGCTTGCGCATCGTTGATAAGTTCAACATCATTTGCATAAATCAATGAAGCAGAATAAGCAAATCTCGAAACATCATACATACCTATCTTAAGAGCTCTCGTAAAAAGACTCGTGGGTTCAACTTCGAAAATCGCACCCCATTGCTTCTCTTCAATATAATCTTCAAGTCCAGCTAGTTGACGATTATACATGATACCAAATACTCCCCAAAAATATGGAATAGATACCGTGTAGGCGTCAGTGACTTCAGAATTATCTTGAAACATCATTGACATAATACCGTCTAATCCAGGAACAAAAGCGGATTGATTAAAATTAGTTAATTTAGAAAGATCGATCGATTGAAGGTAACCTTCATCCCATAGTTTTTCAATCATGTAATCCGAAGGAATGACGATATCATAAGCGGTTGTTCCTTCTTTGACTCTTTGTTCCATAGCTTCATTCGAATCAGCCAATGACAATATAACTCGAACTCCGTATTCCTTCTCAAAACGGTCAACAAGGTCTTCGTTAATGTACTCGCCCCAATTAAGAACATAAAGTTTGGGTTTTGAAGAACACCCAATTAAAGCCATTGAGAAAATTAAAATTCCAAACAAAACAAGTGTTTTTTTCATTATTTTTATTGATTCTCCTTTTCTATTTAGTTGCCATGATTAAGTAATGCACGACGTTTTTTTAAGCTTCCACGTATTGAAATAATTATTAGTACAAAAATCATTAAAAATGAAAATGCTGTGTTGTATGCGTATACTGCGGGAGACATTTGTCGGCCAATGGAGGCATAAATCCAAATTGAAACATTTTCAAATCCTTGACCAGTATTAAAGTAACTTATAACAAAATCATCAATTGACATGGTAAATGCCATTAACATTCCCGTGAAAATTCCGCTGGATATGGCAGGTATGATAACTTTAAGAATTCCCGTTGTCGGTTTACAATATAGGTCAAGTGCTGCATCGTATAGATTATCATCAAGTTCAGAAAGTTTTGGTAAGACACTCAATATGACATAAGGCAAACAGAAAAATATATGTGCCAACAACATTGTTGTAAATCCGAAAATGGTTGGGAAAAAAGACATTAAAATTTTGAAAACTAGCATAAGAGAAATACCTGTGACAATATCCGCATTCAGAATTGGGACTTGGTTCAACAAAATCATTTTTTGCCGTTTTTTCTTTGTTAATGAGTGAATGCCAATTGCAAATACAGTACCGAGAATCGTCGATATAACTGTGGCTAAGATGGCAATTATTAAGGAATTAAGGATGGCTTGGCTTAATGAGCGTTCATTAAATATTAAACCATACCATTTTAATGTGAAATATGTAAAATCATACATAGATTGAGAATTATTTACGGATTGAACTGCGATAATCATAATAGGAAGATATAACAAGAAAATTAATCCAATGAAGAATACCCATTTGAGTATGCTTCCAATTAATCTAACAATTTTATCAACTGTTGGACGACGGAAAAATAAAACGATTTTACGAGAGAATGATAAAACTTTGGTTGTCATATAAGGGACTCTCCTTCTTTGTCAACGCTGAAGATGAGTGCCATTGATCCAAAAATAATAAGTAAAATTCCCAATGATAATAGACTACCAAAATTATAGTTTCGATTCATAAATCGGGAATCTATCAAGGTACCAATGAATACAAGATTTCCCGACCCAAGAATCTTCGGAATCGCAAAGCCTGAAAACGAAGGTAAAAACACCATGATTATGCCTGTTGTTACGCCTTTAATAGATAGAGGGAAAGTAACACGAAAGAATGTTTTTATTCGGTTTGCGCCCAAATCCATCGATGCTTCTAGCAAATTTACATCAATTTTTTCTAAAACTGTATATATTGGTAAAATCATAAATGGCAAATAAGTTAACACTAACCCAATAACTACAGCGGGTGAAAAAGCTGTCCCTATAATGACTCCCTTGATTGGCCAAATAAAACTTAACCCAATGTTGTTCAAAACATCATTAACAATCGTCTGCTCAGAGAGAAGATTCGCCATAGCATTATTACGTAGAAGAGAATTTGACCACATCGGTATAATTGTTAATACCAATATAATTAATTTGTTTGAAAAATTACTTTTAGCAACAATATATGCCATGGGATAGCCAAGAATAAAACATATGATTGTTGCAATGCCAGCATTTACAAATGAATTTTTAAGAGCAACTCGAACCGTCAAATCAGAAAAGAGTAAGCGCCAACTATCCAAAGAAAATTCAGCATTTGAGAGATCGAGGGCATTGCTTTTTAAGAAAGACAATATAATCATCATGAGCAACGGTGCTCCAACGAGGATTGCCATCCATATTACATATGGAAGGACTAGTTTTCCTAATTTCTTAATGTTCACTGTTCAAAACCTTCATAAGATGGATTTCATATGAATCTACTCGAAGGCCAACCGTTTGACCTACCGCCTTATTTTCATAAGTGTGAATGACAAACTCCTTTTCGTTGACAATGACGCATAATTCAAAATGAACACCTTTAAAAATAGAACTTGAAACGACTCCAACTAATTTAGCTCCAATAGGATCAATTAGATCAAGATCCTCGGGGCGAATCACTACATCAACTTTTTCACCATCTTCAAAGCCGATATCGACACAATCAAATTCGACGCCCATGAAAGATACTAGATTTTGTCGAACATAAATTCCTTCAAGAATATTTGATTCACCTATAAATCGAGCGACAAAACGATTTTTTGGTTCATTATAGATTCCTGTAGGTGTTCCAATTTGTTGAATTAAACCATCTTTCATGACAACAATCGTATCAGACATGGTCAATGCTTCTTCTTGGTCGTGAGTAACATAAATAAAAGTAATTCCTAATTTGCGTTGCATTTCTTTCAATTCATATTGCATGTTTTGTCTTAATTTAAGATCAAGTGCAGCTAATGGTTCATCGAGCAATAAAATTTTTGGACGATTGACGATGGCTCTAGCTATCGCAATTCGTTGTTGCTGCCCACCTGATAAATTAGCAACTTTTCGGCTCGCAAAATTTGGCAATGAAACAAGTTTTAAAGCCGATTCTACGCGTTCGGCTATTTCTTCTTTTGGTACTTTTGAATTTCTCAAACCAAAAGCGATATTATCGTATACATTTAAATGTGGAAATAGTGCATAACGTTGAAAAACCGTATTAATCGGTCTTTCATACGGCGGTAGTTCATTAACAACAACACCATTCAAAATTATTTCTCCACTATCTGGTTTTTCAAAGCCACCAATCATTCTTAAGGTCGTGGTTTTTCCGCATCCTGAAGGACCCAGCAGCGTAATAAATTCATTTTCGTTGATATAAAGATTGATATTATTGACGACAGCAGAGCCGTCATATATCTTTGATACATTACGTAACTCAATCAATTTTTTAGGCATATTCAGCTCCCTGTTTATTTAAAAAAATCAAGCATTATTATAATACTAAAAAAATGCAATGTAAACAGATTTTTTAATAATTTTTTATCGTTAGAAATAACGGAGAAAATAAAATAAACTAACTATACTTGTATAGTTACTTATTAAATTTATTTGTAAAAAAATTACGCAATTACTTCCTTAAAATTACGCTTTTAAAAAAAAGATAATATAGCAATACCTGAATAAAATAACCCAATTAAAAATAAGATAACTCCAATAATTTTTGACATGACTATTTCAGAGTTTCTAGGTTGTGCAACGGTATTAAATTTATGCTTTTGAATCCATTGAATAATAATTTTTCCTCGAAAGAAAAAATGATATCCAACATAAATAAAACCGAGACCCATTAGTAATCCTAATATTTTTAAAAATGTATCCATAAAAAACACCACTTTCTTCTATTAATATATTACCAAAAAAAATACTAAAATTTGTGTAAAAAGAAAAAACATCAGTCGATTCTTAAAATAACCAGCTATGCTTTAGGAGTATGATAGCTGAAATTAACGAGGAGTTTTTTAAGATCGCGATGTTTTTTTGAATAATATGTGAGCAAAACAACGATGTCATAACTATTATATTATACCAATTAATTTTATGAAACTGATTTTACAACATTTTTACAAATATAAATTAATTTCATTTGATTGTTGGAAATGACACAATGAATCGAGCTCCACTCGTTGGTGATTCATCCACCACTATTGAACCATTATGTCGATTAATTATGGTTTTAGCAATGGTTAATCCTAATCCTGTATTTCCCATTGTTCCAATAAAAAATCGTTCAAATATTTTATTGCGATCTTCTAAAGGAATTCCTATTCCGTCATCATCAATCGTAATATCATAATATCCTTGATTTTCAATAATTTTGATTGTTATTCTTGTCTTGGCATAGCGAATTCCATTTGAAAAAATGTTGATGAGCGCTATTTCCAATTTATCAGCATCACCGAGTATCATTAATTCTCTATCTTGTTCGAATTCAAGGAAAATATTATTGTTATGGGCCTCAATTTGCACACTATTTAGTGCATCACCAATCACATCGACAAGATTGATTTTACTATATGCCAATTGATGTTCATCAGATTCGATACGACCCATTAGAAGAATTTGATTAATACTGTTTTTTAATTTTTCACTTTCTTTTAATATTATTTCCAATCCTTTTTTCGTTTCATTTTCATTTAATACGCCATAGTATACACCTTCTGCATATCCATATATGTTGGTAAGAGGTGTTTTCATTTCATGACTAAAATTATGAAGAAAATCACGCTGATAATCGCGATATAAGTTCAAACGTTCCCATGTTGACTCAAGAGATTTTCCTAAATCCTTGAATTCACGTATAGAAAATACAGGAATCTTTTTTCTAGGACTTTCGGGTGAAATTGAATTGGCATAATCTCGCAATATATTGATAGGTTTTATGAAAGATTGTGAGGCAAAAAATATTATCATTGATACTGTCATAACAAAAAATATTATGCCTATTAAACTTGTAAAATACACTGAATCAGGAATATTAACTGTCAAACTTTCGCTGCGAAAAATAAAAACCTTATATCCATCAGCTATCAATATATTTTCTGTATAATAATAGGCTTGATCATGTATGCGAATACGCCAGACGCGATACCGTTCATTAACAAGAATCGCTCCATTAAAATCAATCACTTCACCTTCAATCGTTGAGGCAACTAGATTTTGATTGTTAAATACAGCTATTTCAACATCGGTTATGTCATTAATATCAGAAATAATCGAATCATAATTTCCTGAATAATTAGCATTCAAGTAGTTGACCAAACTAGTATTCAAAGTGTAGACGTTATCATATAATAGACGGTTGAAAGTAAATCGGATAAAATAACTAGTAATTATAGCCGATAAGGCAAAAAATATGAATAAAAGTATTCCAAAATAAATAATTAATTTATTTCTAATTTTCATTGTAAACCCCTTCAGTGTCAACAATGATTTTATATCCAAAGCCAAAAACTGTTGAGATTTGAGCTGTCGAACCTATTTCAGAAAGTTTTTTTCTTATTCTCTTAACAAGGTCATCGACACTTCTTGTCCCATCAATAACTTCCCATTTCCATATTTTACGTAATAATTCTTCTCTAGAAAAAGCTTTCGGTGAATTTTGAGAGAGCAATAAAAACAAGTCATATTCTTTGGTAGTCAATTTTAGTTCATGATTTTCTGTCTTAACCACTCTTGAAGACATATCAAAATACAAATTACCAAGCATAAAAGATCCTGGAGTAGATTGAGTCTCTGAATGAACACTCCTTCGAATCAGCGACTTGACACGAACGGCGAGTTCTCTTCCAGAAAAAGGTTTTGTTAAGTAATCATCTCCACCAATCTCAATTCCAATGATTCGATCTGACTCCTCTCCTTTTGCGCTGATAAACAAGATTGGTATCATTGATTTTGATCGTATAATTCTACACAAATCAAGACCATTAGTATCAGGTAACATGATATCAAGCACAAAACAATCAGGCATTAAAGAATCAAGTCTTGATAAAAGTTCTGAACCGCTTTTAAAAGTTTGTACAGAAAACCCTTCGAAAACCAGAAACTTTTCAACCAAATTTCGGATATATTCATCGTCATCGAGGACAAAAACCATTTTTCCCATAACACTCATCCCTTTCGATTTATAATAACATAAATACTGAATACAATAAATCAATTTTCATCGTATTAAGCAAACTCATTGCACCAAAGCTGATGAAAAGATATAATAAACATATCATATAATTAGGAGGACATAAATGAATATATATGATTTTTCGGTTCTTGATGCACAAGGCAATACGATTGATTTAAAACAATATGCGAACAAAGTCGTGTTGATTGTCAACACAGCTACTCATTGTGGATATACTCCTCAGTACGATGACTTGCAAAAATTATATGCTAAATATGAAAGTAAAGGATTTGAAATTCTTGATTTTCCATGTAATCAGTTCGGAGGACAAGCACCTGAAGGTATTGAAGAGTATGTTGGGATATGTCAAACAAAATTTCATGTCCAATTTAAAATCTTTGACAAAGTGATTGTTAATGGGCCTAAAACCCATCCTTTGTATGAGTTTTTAAAACAAGGAACTAACATACGATGGAATTTTACTAAGTTTTTAATCGATCGTAAAGGCAATCTTGTCAAACGATTTGATTCAAAGGATGCACCATTCAGTTTTGAACAAGATATAATTAATTTATTATAAAAAATGGCCGATTAATCAATCGGTCGTTTTTTTTATGTAATTATTTAATATCTTCGACTTTTGCGGCCAAAGGCGTTTCAAGTAAATAAGGATTTTCGATATGGCGTTTAAATTCCCTGAGTGAATTAGCATTGTATAAGCCATCACAAATTCTTTCATCTATAATGGCGCCAACCTTCATGATTTTAGCAATGCCAATAGTGCCTTCTTCAGCATTTGTGACAACCGGCAAATATGCCTCTTTTCCCATTCCTAGAAACAAAGAAGTTGTGCCAAAATTATAAATGTGATGAATGACATAGTCCATTTTGATTGACTTCATGTTTGTGATGAAAACCGAAGTATGGAAAGGACTAACATTGATGATGCTTTTGGGAAGCATTCCGTGTTTATCCATCCATTTTAAGGTTCCAACCATAAATTTTATCATAAAATTAGGAACCATTGTGAGAATCTTTGCAGTCTTATCTGTATCGTTAACAGCCGCGCCTTTAGCGTTAACAACGACCTCTTTGTCAATTAAATCACGAATTTCAGAAACGGTTTCGGTTCCTTTGAAAGTTAATTTAATCGTTGTTTCATCGGCAGTATCGGTTAAAGATTTTTTGACTGCTAGCGAAATTTGAATGTCATTTCTTCTGAAGATACGGCCATTCATGATAAAACGGTTTAATTTCGGCCTTAAAGCTAAGACTCTTATGATAGCCGCAATCAAAAGATGCATGTAACTATAGCGATCACCCAATTTTCGTTTTTCTAAAATGTAATCATCCAACTTGTCACAATTCACTTCAAGCGTGGACCATACTTGGGCATCACTGCGCTCTGGCATGATATGCGGTACCATTTTCATTATGGGATCAATGGTTTTTAAGCGTTTTCCATCATTTCTTAATCCAAACATATTTTTGTCCTCCGGTCATTCAATTGAAAATGATTTTATCATATTCATTAAGTAATTTCAAGATTATCAAGAGTTTTGTGGCATTGTTGTAAAGCAACTTGTCAATAAAGAATCTTTTTGATATAATGTATCCAAATTTGGAGGATGCAGATATGAATATCAAAAAAATTACTTATGCATTACTCCCCTTCTTGCTCGTTGCAATAATGCAGACTGTGACATACTGGGGAAATCAGATTTACGCTGAAGCAAATGGAATCATCGGTGTCGATTATAGTTTCATTTTTATAAACTTCAATAATAGTGTTCCCTTTCTGGCTTGGACAGTGTATCCTTATACAATTGCTTTTCCTTTTTGGGTTCTATCTTTTTTCTATATTGGCTACCGCAGCAAAAAAAATATGTATTCCTTGCTGGCAGTTATTGTTGTTACATTTACTCTCTCTGGTCTTTTCTATTTCTTTTTTCAATCAGATGTTCAAGCTTGGCGTGAAACTTCAGGATTATTTGGTCGATCTGATTTAAATTTCACCGAATCATTTGTAATGACGATTTACAATGCTGCCGGTCCTCGAAATGCATTACCTTCTTATCATTGCCTTATGAGTTGGTTCTGTATTTTAGGCGCAAGACTAGATAAAAAAATGCCTATAATCCCCAAAATTATTATTTGGACACTCGGTATAGCAATTTGCATTTCAACTCAGACTTTGAAACAACATTACATCATTGATTTGATTGCAGCGATTGCTCTTGGTGAAGTATTCTTCTGGATTCTTAAAGATTCAAAACTTGCTCGATGGTTTGAAACTCAATTTACAAAACTCAATATTAAGTGGAATCTTGAAACTGATGAATCAATTCAATTAAAATAAATTATAAAAGGCTGGATCATAGAGATTCAGCCTTTTGATTTGGTAGATTATTTAGGGAATTTGAATGATTCGCATCGTATTCGTACTTCCATGTTTTTGACCCCATCCAGAAGTAATAATTATGGATGCTCCAGGAGCAAAACCAAAATCTTTTGCAACTTCGATTGCAACTTTATCAAATTGCCCATAATCCGTTACATTATTACGAAGAGTTGCAAAGACTCCACAATAATAGGATAATTTACGACAAGTTGATAATGAATCGGTAATTGCTATAATAGGAACGCTTGGACGAAATTTACACATCCGTTTTGCAGTACCACCGGTTTCGGTGAATGCAATGATAACTTCAGCCTCTGGGAGAGTAAGTACTGATTGAGCAACAGCAATTCCTATAGCATCATTGATTGTTTTTTGAGAGGTTATAACTGATTTTCGTAAACGATCTTCGTAAGGAATAATCTCTTCAATAGCTTTTGCGATTGTATCCATTGTTATGACAGCATCAATTGGGTATTCACCAGCTGCGGTTTCTCCTGAAAGCATAATAGCGTCGCTTCCATCCAAAATGGCATTTGCAACATCACTGGCCTCTGCTCTTGTTGGACGAGGATTAAACATCATCGATTCAAGCATATGAGTCGCTGTGATAACTGGTTTCCCAACTTCGTTGGCACGTTGAATAATTTTCTTTTGATAAATAGGAACTAAAGCTGTCGAAACTTCAACACCCAAATCTCCTCTTGCAACCATGATGCCATCAGATACTGCAAGGATTGAATCGAGGTTGTCAACCCCTTCTTGATTTTCAATCTTTGCGATTAATTCAATTGAATCATGACCTATCGACTCAAGGATTGATCTAACTGCTAATACATCTTCTGGACGACGAACAAATGAAAGAGCAAACATGTCAACGCCATTTTCAGCCGCAAATCGGATGTCATTTTCATCTTTTTCAGAAATAAAAGGCATGGATAATTTGACGTTGGGAACATTAACCCCTTTTCGACTCTTGATAATACCATTATTTTGGACAACTACTTTCAATTCGGTTGAAGATGCTTCTGTTACATTTAAGCGCATTTTACCATCATCAATTAATAAATAATGTCCTGGTTTTATATCGGCGAATAGTTGAGGACAAGAGATATGGAAACGATCATGCGTCCCCAAAATTTCATCTTTAACAATGACGACTTCATCGCCTTTTTTAAAATTTGCTTGGTTATCCTGAAATAATCCTGTGCGAATTTCTGGACCCTTTGTATCAGCCATGATGCCGATGTAACGATTGAGTCGTGTCGCGATCTTCCGTATCATCTTAATACGATTGAGATGTTCTTCATAGGTTCCATGTGAGAAATTCAGCCTTGCGACATTCATACCAGCATCAATCATTTTCTCAAGCATCACTTCTGAATCAATTGCTGGTCCAATGGTACAAACAATTTTGGTTTTGCGCTTCATCGTCTATTTCCTCCTGAATGAGTCATCATTATCAATATTATACAACATCAAAGTAAAAAATGCATTATACGTTCTAGTTAGGATTCATTTTGACGGATTCTTCGACTATCATATTTTTTTCTTGTATCGGTATCTAATATTTGTTTACGAATACGAATAGACTTGGGTGTGATTTCAACTAATTCATCCTCATTGATATAATCAAGACAGACTTCAAGACTCATCTTACGAGGTCTTTTTAAAACTGTTGTAAAATCTTTCACTGATGAACGGGTATTTGTCTGTTGTTTTTCGCGAACAACATTTACTGCCAAATCATTTTCTCTATTACATTCCCCTATGACCATACCCTCGTAGACTTTTGTTCTTGGCTCAATAAACATTAAGCCTCGATCTTCAAGCCCTCCTAGTGAATATGATGTTGCAATACCCTCTTCCATAGCAACTAATACACCAATTTTTCGTCTGCCCACATCCATGGATTCAACGGGTCGATAATCTAAATATGTATGGTTAATAATGCCATATCCTTTTGTGGATGTCAAAAAGTCAGTCATAAATCCAATTAATCCTCTTGAAGGCATAATATAGTTTAATCGTGATTGATTTTCATAATTATGCATTGATTCAATTATGCCGTGACGACTTCCAATTAACTCCATCACAGCCCCAACCGATTCAAGAGGGCAATCAACTTGGACATCCTCGAAAGGTTCACACAAAACACCATTGATTTCTCGCATAATGACTTTTGCTTGAGAAACTTGAAACTCAAATCCCTCACGACGCATATTTTCAATTAAGATTCCAAGATGCAATTCGCCTCTTCCAGAAACAATCCATTGTTCTCCTTGGCCTGCTCGTTCGACTTTCAAAGCGAGATCGCGTTGAATTTCTCTAAAAAGACGTTCTTCTAACTTAGATGAAGTCACAAATTTGCCCTCTTGTCCTGCAAAAGGGGAAGTATTGGTTCCAAATGTCATTTGGACAGTAGGTTCACCAATGTGAATTAGTGGTAGTGGAAGAATGTATCCTGGATTACAAATAGTCTCCCCAACAAAAATATCCGGCAGTCCAGAAATGGCGATGATATCGCCAGCAAATGCTTCTTCAATTTCCATTTTGTCAAGACCTAAAAAACCGAATAATTTTTGAATTCGGAATTCTTTGAGGGATCCATCTAGGCGGACGCAGGTTACCAGTTCATTTGCACGCATTTTTCCTGCTATAATTTTACCAATCCCTATTCGACCTACATAATCATTGTAATCTAACAAAGAGGGTTGAAATTGTAAAGGCGCATTATATTCGACCTTTGGTTTTGGAACAAACTCGATGATTTTATCAAGAAGTGGTGTCATATTATCAGAGGGTGTCAAGTTTGGCACTAAAGAGGATTGACCATTGATACCTGAAGCAAAGATAACTGGAAAATCAAGTTGATCATCATCGGCACCTAGTTCAATAAATAATTCTAAAACTTCATCAACTACTTCAATTGGACGAGATGCAAAACGATCCACTTTGTTAATTACAACCATGGGTTTAACTTTTGCTTCAAGGGCTTTTTTTAATACAAAACGAGTTTGAGGCATCGTTCCTTCAAAAGCATCAACAACTAAAAGAACAGCATCAACCATGTTCATGATGCGTTCAACTTCACCACCAAAATCCGCATGACCTGGGGTATCCAAAATATTGATACGTGTCCCATGATAATTAATTGCCGTGTTTTTAGCTAATATCGTAATACCACGTTCACGTTCAATAGCATTTGAGTCCATCGCTCTTTCGTTTATTTGTTGATGGTCTCTTAATGTTTGTGATTGTTTTAATAAACTATCAACTAGTGTTGTTTTGCCATGATCAACATGAGCGATGATGGCAATATTGCGTATATCCATAATTTTCCTTCTTTCTAAATTAGACGCCGAAAATCTTCTGGCAATCTAGCGGTAACAGAACATTTAAGTCCAGTAATAGGGTTAATAAATTCAATTGTTTCGGAATGAAGCGCTGGACGTAAAATAAGATCCGTTCTGCCACCATATAAACGATCACCCAGTAAAGGATGTCCTAAAAATGACATGTGAACACGAATTTGATGGGTTTTTCCTGTTTCGAGTTCAAGGCGTAGCAATGAGTATTGAGGAAATTTATCAATGACTTGATACATTGTTATCGCTTTATTGATATCATTTTTAACTCGATATCGGTTATTATTATGTCGATCTTTCCCGATAGCTTCTGAGACAATCCCATTATCTTGAGATAATTGTCCCGAAATTAAGGCTAAATATTTTCTGACAATTTCACTATGATCCCAATGATTTGCTAAATATGCGTGAACCAAAAAATGTTTTGCAATTAAAAAACATCCGGTTGTATCAGTATCTAATCGGTGAAGATACCTTACCTGACGATTAAGACCTTTTTGATGATAATAACCTGCAATTCTATTTACAAGTGTACCTACACCCGTTTTTTCTGTTGGATAGATTATGATTCCTGCGGGTTTATTAATGATTAAGATATCTTCATCTTCAAAAATGATGTCGATAGGTTCATATTCGGGTACAAAATCGATACTCTCAAATAATTCGAGATCAACACTCATAATATCCGAATCTTTTAGGAGGTAGTCAAATCGATGAAACACATCATTAATCTGAATTTTTTTATGATGTTCAAGAAGATAGATTTTTGACTTTGCGACATTGAAAGACTTTAAAAAATTATTAATTGATTGATTAGATAGTCGTTGATCTATTTTGATTTTGAGAATATCCATTGTTTTCTCCTCTTAAAAAAATGATGTTTAACGTCATCGTCAAACATCATCCGGCACTATCAGATCGTTCGAAAATTAGTATGATTGCTTCTTCGGTATGACGCCTCTTACGCCGCCACGCGGATTATCGACATCCCCAAAGTATCTCGGAATGAGATGAACATGCAAATGATCAATTGTTTGTCCACTGGCAATACCATTATTGATACCAATATTATAACCATCCGGAGCAAATTCTTTATCAATTTTGGATTTCATGGCCATAATTGCCTGATCAATTGCCATTTTTTCAGCAATATCAGCTTCAAAATAGGTCGACACATGACGTTTTGTAATGATTAATATATGTCCATTCGAAACAGGATAATTATCAAAGAGAGCGATGACTTTGTCGTTTTCAAAGATAATCCCGGTTTTATTTTCTATTTTTTCACAAAATATGCACATGATAAATTATCGTTTTTTTAATAGAACTGCGAATCCAAGCCCAACTAAGACAATAGGAAGCATATATTGGGATAAGTTCCATCCTCGCTCATCAAGAAATAAAAATACACCGAGTAATAATAAGACAACATTGCCAATTTGAACCCCATTTTTGACAATAAGATAAATAGCAGGAATAATTAATAATAATGTCCACCAACCTTTAAAGAACAGATCAAAAGTCCATAATCCTAATCGATTTAATAAAAACATCGAACCAAGTGCGATAAGAATTATACCGACTAATTTACGTGTATCATTTTTCATACTCATCAACTCCTGTAACAATTTTAATAAAAAAAGCGAATTTTGTCAAACAGCTGGCTCTAAGATAGTCTTATAAAAACTTGGTGGTAATTAAAGACGTTCTAATCATATACTCAATACCTTCACGTGTCAAGCATGAAAACGCACGCAATAAAAAAAGCGGCAAAATGCCGCTAAAAGAGCGTTATTATATCTGAAACAGCTTCGCCGCGATACGTTGCTTGAGCACTTCTTTGTGCATCTCCCACTGCAAATGTCATCATTCCTGCAGTGACAGCCGCTTGAATACCTGCAATTGCATCTTCAACGACAAGGCAATGTTTTGGATCAATATTTAAACGTTTTGCCGCAAGCAAAAAAACTTCAGGATCAGGTTTGCTTCTCGAGATGTCATTACCATCGACTATGACATCAAAAGCATCAAGAAGGCCAATCTGACTTAAGATACGTTTTGCGTTTTTAGAGGAAGATCCTATCGCTGCTGGGATTCCTTTTCGCTTTATTAATGTTATAACTTCATGAACACCATCCAGAATATTTACAGGTGAAAGCGATGAAAGCAAGTCAACGTAATAGTCATTTTTTTGTCTGGCAAGATTGATTTTCTCTAATTCAGAGTATTCACGATTTGAGCGTTCTAAAATAATATCTAGAGATTCCATTCTTGAAACACCTCTTAGACGATTGTTAATGGACTCATCAAAATAAATATGTTCTTGATCAGCCACATATTTCCATGCAAGATAATGGAGACCATCCGTTGAAACAATAACACCGTCTAAATCAAAAATAATAGCTTTAATCATGTTTTTTTCTCCCATGTAACTTTCGCACCGTTAGCTCTGACTAATACTTGAGCAATTTTACCACGATGCAGACATTTGAAACGCAACTCACTAATGTTTTTGGGCAATCTTGTTTCAGCTTTCAAATAAAGTCCTTCGCGCTTTAAACCTGCAAACCCGTAGATCAGTGCCATATAAGATCCACCACTTGCGCCTGGATGGGTCCCTCCAACGTAAATACTGCCATTATAATTTTTTTCTTTCCCAGTTATATCAACAGTCACACTATGCATAAAATAATCATAAGCCTCATCAGATTTTCCTATTTCTGAACCAACAATAGCATGAAAAGCATCAGAAAGTGAAGATCCTCGTTCGGCTTTTGGTTCATAATAGTCCCAATTAGCCAATTTAACGCGTTTGCTAAATTCATCAGGAAATAATGCCATCATAGCAATAACATCTGCTTTTTTAATTATTTTAGTGGGCGTCGCTTTTCCATATTTACCACCAAGATATTCGCTTGGATTATCAATTCTAGATACCATATTGTCTAAAGATACTTCTTCTAAATCGTGATAACCATCAAATTGTTCAATAATGCCTCTTTTGTCAGGTAATTGTTGTAACAATTCTCTTTCAATCACATGCATTTTAGTTATTTCTTCAGTATAGCCTTTACGTGCAATCAATCCCCTAACAAATTCAGAATTGTATTCACGCATCATTTTGATGAATTTAAACATGACCTTAAAAGTGTTCATAATCATGTGATTGGTGAAAGCATTGTTATTGACTCCTTCATGATATTCATCTGGTCCAATAACGTCATTACATACAAAAATCTTTTGATCCGGTTTCCAAGTCACAAATGATTGGTAGAAACGCGCACATTCTATGACCGTTTCTAAACCTCCATCTTCTAAAACTGTGAGATCACCGGTTGTTTCAATATACTGATCAAATGCAAAGACTACGTCAGCACTGATATGTATTTGTTTCTGATTGAAATAGGTTCTTATTGGCGCTTTTGTCAAAGCGTCGGTAATATTATAATCAGAACAAGCTTCATCGCCCGAGTCTTGACTTTCCCAAGCAAAAAAAGCACCTGTATAACCATATTTTGAGGCTTTTCGTTTGGCACCTTCGAGAGTCAAAGCTCGATACATCACGATTTTTCTGGCTGATTCAGGATCTGTATTAAGGAAAAATGGTAACATGAAGATATCCGTATCCCAACAAATCGATCCTTTACAACCTTGACCCGAAAGCCCTCGTGTGGAAATTGATTGATGATCTGCGTAAGGGCGACTGCTAATTAAATGATAAATACAATTGCGAATTCCAAGTTGTGCTGCGTCATCGCCTTTTAATTCAATATCTGCTAGTTTCCAATGTTGTTCCCAAAAAGCGCAATTTTCTTCAAGTAATACCTTATAGGTTTTAGTCATCGCACGTTTGACAGAGGCAATAGATTCAGCGACAGAATTGGCTTTAGTATGTTGTACAGATGCATATTTATATAAGGTGTAAATCTTGTTAGGTATTGCACGAAAATGAACCCAGTGCATCGGTTGGTTATTGTAAAGTAAAGCTTTCGTTTCAGTCCCAATATCAAAAGTAATTCCTTCAGAAACGCATACAGGAATTCGATTTTCTGTAGTGTTGGCATCCGCAGTAAAAATTCCTGAAGATTCCATGAAATGATATCTTTCAAGATGAGGCCCATTCAAATCAAAAATGGAAGTATCAATCCCAGTATATAGTTCCATTTCGATATCATCGGTTGCCATAAACTGATATTTCATGCATATAATATCTTTGTCAATTTGCGATACAAAACGTTCTGATTGAACTGAAACTTCAGCTGAATCGATGTTATATACTGTGCGACGATAGTGTAAACCTTTATACATATCGAGAATTTGAACATGCGATAGAGGCGGTATATATGTTGGGTGAAGTAATCTACCACTAATTTTAATGAAAGTATATAGTGGATTATAGACATTCACCGATTCACGCCATGGATCCAATTGACGCGGGGGCTGATTGTAAATTCCTGCAAGATTCAAACCCACCATCTCATCTTTAGTATATTCCTCTAATGTCCCTCGATAGCCCATATAACCATTGGCGATAAGAAATTGATTACCATTTTTGATGACATCCGCAGGCAGATAAGATTTAGATTCGATTTTGTACATAAAATCACTCCTAATTATGCAATTTTCATGATACATTTATGAGAAAAAAGCTGTGATTAATTCATTTAGATTAAGAAATTCTATGAATTGAATATTATATTAAATCAATAAAAAAAGTGAAAATACAGTTATTAAATATATTGCATACTAAATATAATACGATATTTTTGTGTATTTGTCATTCGCATTTGCGACAAATCGATGAACATGATTCGAGATTATTTCATAGTCTACTATTTATAAAAACAAGACTAATCCAAAATTTTACTTGCTCAAATCATTGTAATAAATATGAAAATACAGTTTATATTTGATTCCTATATTCAAGATTAATTAATATGAAATAGATAGTTTTAGAATTTTTATATATTTTAATTAATATAACAATATTATATCATATAAAAAAGCGAGAATGAGCGCAAATTTAGGTTAAAAACGATATGAATAATTAAATAAACTGTGTAAAAAAAATAATTGAATATGAATCTTGCTTTTTAATGCTAAATTTGATACAATATTACCGCTTATATCGATGGAGGTGACAAAATGGCAAATATTAAGTCGTCAATCAAACGGAACATTACAAATGAGAAGAGACGTGAAGCAAATTCATCTTTCAAATCATCTTTGAAGACCGCTATTAAGAACGTTGAAACAGCTGTTAACGGAAATAATAAAGAAGCTGCAATCGAAGCTTTGAGCGTTGCTTTCAAAAAATTGGACAAGTCAATTTCTAAAGGCGTCCATCACAAAAACTATGTCGCCAACCAAAAATCGCGCCTGTCTCTCAAAGTTAATAAAATCAATTAAAAAAAGCCAACTGGCTTTTTTTTGTTTACTCTATTAATTTTGTCGAAATAAGAACAATTCCAGACCTATTTTTTTATCAATTTGTCCACTTTTAATTTTATAATCAAGTTCTTCTAATTCTGTTAAATACAACATTAATTGATTTTCAGGGATATCATTGGCGTTTTTAATAATATAATAAGTTCTACCTTTAGTCGCGTTGAAGTATTTCATTATATCTTCTTGTTTCATTTTCATTTTCAGCAGTGACTGTGTATATAAAATTTCTTGAAATTTGAAGGCCAGCATAGTAACTATTGAAGTGGGTTCAGTGTTAACTCGCATCAAGTCTTGATAAATATTTGCAATACTCCATTGATCTTTTTGAACAACTGCATTGACTAATGTATATATTTTGTTTTCTAGATTTTTAATGGTGATTTCTCGTACAATATTTAAATTGATATGTTTTTTTCCCATCGCATATAAAACAAGTTTTTCAAGTTCGTTGTTAAGCATATAGTCATCTTCACTGACTCGATTAATGAATTCTTCCAATGCATTCGGATCAATTGCCATTCCTTCTTTTTCTAACCGATGTCGTATAAAATTATAGTGATCTTCTTTCTTTGGAGCACCACATTCTTCAACGATACAATAGGATTGCACTTCTCGTGTAATCGCTTTTTTCTGATCAAGCTTGTCATAGGGCGCTTGTATGACTAGAACAGTTGTTGGATTGGGGTTCGTAAGGTACGCAGATAAATATTTTATTTGCATTTCATTTTCTTGATCGTTTTTTGCATTCGAAGTTAAAAATGATGAATTACCAAAGATGACGCCTTTTGACTCACTTAGGAACGGAATTGTCATCGCGGCATTGACCGCATCGGTCAAGGAAAATTCATCTAAATCAAAATATTCGACATCCATTGTGTCGATTTTTTTGTCTTCAAATAATTTTTCAGTCTTCAATTTTATTAAATGTTGATTTTCTCCATAATAGAGATAAAGGTTGCCGTTCATAAAATCACCAAATCAATTATAACATATTCATGTGTTATTTGACAGTTTCAATTTCAGAGATTTCATCATTTCAAGTAACTAAAATATGGCCTTTTTGGGTCAGAAAACCATATCATCGGTTCTTTTCGAAATGGATAATATATAAAATGGATACTCCCGTTATCTGATGTTTTCAGTACAATGGATTCTCGATCAATCCATCGTTTTACAACGGATGGGTCAGGGTGTCCATAACGATTATATTTCCCTACTGATATAATGGCGTATTCAGGGTTCATCCGTTCAGTAAATTCCTGAGTTGATGATGTCGATGAACCGTGATGTGCAACTTTGATGACATCAACTGTCGCAAGAATCTCTTCGTCAATACTATCTTCGATTTTTCTTTCGATATCTCCAGTAAATAACCATACATTTTCATCAAAATGAACTGTTATAACCATAGAATTGTTATTTTCATTTACTTCATGATGTGATACATGAACAAAGAACATTTCAAATTCTCCACAAGACCACGTTTCACCGGTATATGGAACAATACTCTTAAACTGGTTGTTATATATTTTCTGTCTTGTCGTAAACAAATTTTTAACATTCATTTGATTGATAAGATCATTCAATTCACCTTGGTGATCACCATGTTCATGGGTAATAAATACTGCATCAAGATTATGAATATTTGATTTATTAAAATAAGATATTAAGCGGTCAAATGAATCAGGCGGCCCAGTATCAATCAATATATCACAGTCTCGATCATGAAGATGGATTGCATCGCCTTGACCAACATCTAAAACAGAAATTTTTGTTATATGAGGAAAATGATAAAAAGTATATTGCACTAATATTAAAGCGAAAAATGATAGTACTGTTACAACAATTCTCGTAAAAGTTATACTTTTAATGAAGAAAAGCAATAGAATCATCCAATATGCCATCTTAAAAAAAGCACCATCCCAATTAAATTTTATCATAATATTATATTTCGATAATTCTTGTATTGCAAAGAAAAACAATCGAACAATATATCCAAATAAAGGTTCAAAGAAAGGAATAAATAATGTTAAGAACATGCCTGGAAGAATTATGATTGAAACGAATAGAGTAAAAAAAACACTTAAAGGTATAACCCATAAACTTATTTTGCCACTCATTTCTAGGATAACGGGCAAACTAAAAAGCGTTGCTAAAGTCGTAAGTTTGAGTATCTTTAATATTTGCCACTCTGAATTAATATATTGTTCTCCCAGCATAATAGCAAATGAAATCAGAAAAGATAGTTGAAAACCGACATTAAAAATAATATTTGGATTATAAAAGATGAAGCCAATAAAAATAAATGTCATCAAATCAAGTTTAGAAAACAACGAAGTTTTATTATCTTTGAGAAATACCAAAATCATTAAGAGCGATGCACGAATCATTGATATTGAAAACCCTGTCAAAAAACAATATATGATTAAAACTATAATCGAGATAATATGTATTGTCTCAATTCTTAAATGGAATTTTTTCAATAATCCGCTTAACATTGCCACAATTAGTCCAACATGCATACCTGATATAGCAAAAAGATGTGTAATTCCTAAATCCGTTATGTTTCTAAGTGGTGCACTTTCAATCAAAGAGTCATCTCCCATTAATAATAAAATCATAATAGCCGCTACCTCAGAAGTGAATACTCTAGAAATATAGTTTTTAATGGATAATTTCATTTGATTGATATGAAATTGAGAATTCACTACGACAATTTCTGTAGCAAAATAAGCTCCTTCTATGTTGATGCTTTTGAGATATTTTTGATAATTGAAAACATGTGGAATTTGATAATCATTGGATTCAATCATCTTCCCCGAGAATTCTATGACATCTCCTGGTAAAATTAGAACTTCAGAATCAATATAAACGTACCATCGTTTTTCCTGACACTTAATCGTTAATCTACGACTATCAACGTCAGTCACAATTCCAGATGATGATGACTGCAACTGATCAGGTGTTCTATTTGATTGAAAAAGCAAAAGTAAAACCACAAAAATACCCATATTAAATGCTAGATAAAATAATCGCCGATGTTTTTTCCATAGAAATAAACATTCGGCGAATAAAAGCGGAATCGCAATAAAATATTGACATGCAAATAATACCAAAGTCAGATAAATCCCTACATGGATATAGTATCCAGCTTCAGACAGTAATATCGTTTTTAATTTGATCATAGATACTATCTTTAATTCCAGAAACTTTCATGATATCTTCGATTGACTCAAAATAGCCATACTCCGCTCGATAGTCAATGATTCGCTGCGCTAATACATATCCGATTCCTTTTAGAGTATCCAATTGGTCTATGGTTGCAGTATTAATATTAATTTTGGTGTTGGAAGGCACTGTGTCATTTGTATTCGTTGAACTGGGTGGAACTGGTTGCGTTGGTAAGATGACTGGAATTAAAATTTGCATTTGGTTGACAATGCCTTGATTGAGATTAATTTTAGATAAATCTGCCCCCAATTTGACTCCACCTGCCAGATTAATGACGTCTTTAATCAACCATGATGAGTCAACTCGGTAGAGCCCCGGTCGGATAACTTCCCCTTTGATTTCAACATAAATATAGTTTACAACCGTCGTTATAGAAGACTCTGTATTTTTCTTGAAAGGCACTTCTATAATCATCTGGTCACTAACATATTGTGATAGATTCATTTCTGAAGTATTTGCATTTGATGCAAAACCTCCAGCATGCATAATGGCATCATATACACGAAAAGTCGATTTCACTTTATAGACTCCAGGATATCTTACCGCACCTTTAATGTCCACATATATATCGGTTACTTGATTATCATTGAGATGAAGTGTCTGTGAAAACGGGATATATAAAACCATCTGATCATATACTGTTTTTGCTAGATTAATCTCTGATAAATCCGCGTTCTCAAGCGCCCCTCCTGCCATCTCAATCAGTCCTTCGATTCGAACATTAGGTGCAACGCGGTAGACAGCTGGATAACGGACAGCTCCTTTTACGTCCACAAAAACAAAATTAACGGACGAAGTATATCCTTTAATTTCTCCTTCTCTTATGGTTGTGATTGCAGTAATATTATCTTTTTTTGTTAAATTAACTGTATTTAGGATGACCATCCCAATAATTCCAATTACCAATAAAAAAAAGCCCGAATAACGTTTCATGAAAGCAAGCATTTTTAATCACCTCATGAAGATAATACGCTATCGGTACTTTATTCTTTATTTTCGTTTTTTTGAACAACAAAAATTGTTCTCTCAGGCATGGTCTTTATCTCAACAATGGTAAACCCAACAGATTTAATAATCTCTTGATAAGCCATTAAATCATGCGTCTCTTCATATATGCGCACGGAATGATCCTCATCATCAAGATGAATTGTGACTGAGTGAACAATACTATGGGGCTTATCACCTTTATGACACTCCCAATGAAAATGAAATTCTTCATCATCTTCTGAATAACCATCTAAGGCATCTATGTAATCTGCGCTTAAAATATCAAATAGGAAAACCCCATTCGGATTGAGAGCCTCATAAATGTTAGTTAGTCCAAACTGTACATCTTCTAAATCTGTGAGATGATTCAAAACATCCATAGAAGCAACAACAGTATCAAAATGATATCCAATTGGGTCAAGCATATCATAAACATAAAAATCCATGTCTATTTGAGATTCTTTAGCCCTAAATCGAGCGATTTGAAGCATTTCTTCTGATAAATCGGTCGCTGTTACTTGATATCCTCTTCGCGAAAATTCAACAGAAAGCGAACCTGTTCCACAGCCAATATCAAGCAAACTGCCAATCGAGGTATATTTATCCAAAAGAATAAGATATTCGTCATAGACATCCTGATCAACGAATGCATCATAAAAATTGGCTAAAATATCATAATCCATGTCTATAAATCCTCAGGCAATATTCGATTCCGTTGAATGAATAGTTTGTCAAGTTGATAATATTCGCGTTCTTCAGTATGCATAACGTTGACAATAATATCACCTAGATCAAATAAGAGCCAACGTCCTTCAGAAGCTCCTTCAATTTTTGAGTTGACTTCGGGAACAGCTTGGCCAATATGGTTGATTGCGGCAAGAACTTGGCGTTCAGATGTCGCTGAGGCAATTACCATATAATCGAAAAGTGGTGAAAACCCACGAAAATCATAGATTGCAATATCTTTTAGTTTTAAATTATCAATTGCGTTCGCAACTCGTTTAAGCATTTCTGACATTCTATTCCTCCAAATGATGTTGATAAAATCGTAAAGCCCTCTGACCATCCTTGACAGGTGTTTCTCCTAAAGAAATTAAATGCTGATTAAGAGAATATAAAATCATGGCCAAAGCTTTATTAAGATTATGCATGGCAGTATCATAATAAATTAAGTTATCAAAAGTTCTGGACGGTTCAATAAAATCAGCCACAAATATGATTTTTTCAATCAACGACATTGATTCTCTTCCAGAAGTATGATATTGTATCGCGTTCAAGATATCGGGATCATCAATTTTAAATTCTTTGACAGCTAAAGCTTTCGCTGATAAAGCATGCCAAAGTTGTTCTGGCCATTTTTTATGTTCATTTGTTCCATAGAATGATTCAATCAGAGCTTGATGAGACTCATATGAATCATGCTTAGTTATATCGTGAAGAATGGCTGCAATTTTCACTTTTTCGATATCTGCACCGTGTAATTCAGCTAATTGTGTCGCTGTTTTAACGACCATTAAAGTATGTTCGAAACGTTTACTAGGACCAAGACGTTTTTCAACAATCGGAACCAGTTTTTCAAAACTAATCATTAAATAATCGCCGGACGAATATATACACCTACAACAAAAGGTGCATATGCTTTAATATTGAAAGGACCTCTCAAAGTTATAAATCCTAGTCCCGAAAAGACGATATCGTATTTGAGGTTATCACGAATTTTAAAGTCATGAAAAATCCATTTAGGAACACTTTCTTCTTCAGTAAAAGGTGGTGTTAACAATGAATAAAGTTTACTTTCATATAGGCTGTCCGCATTTTCGGTTTTTGTCCGGTGAACATTCAGAGTATTTGCAAAATAAGTCACTACATTGACTTTATCTCCTGTTTCTCCTGAAATAATATCCAATCTTGCAAGACCACCAAAGAACAAGGTTTGTCCTTCATTCAATTGAAAAACTAGAGGTTTTATTTCTTTCTTAGGAACGGTTAATTTATACGAAGGTCGTGTTAGATAGTGCGTATATTGGTGTTTATTTATTACGCCTGGAGTATCAAAAATCATAGTTCCATCTTTAAGAGGGAAGCCAATCATTCCAATCGTTGTTCCTGGGTTTGATGATACCGTTACAACATCAGCTTCTTTTCCAAAATATCGACGCAAAATTTGATTAATAACTTTTGATTTACCAACATTAGTTGAACCAACTAAGTATACGTTTCTGTTGCCTTTATGTTTATATATTAATTCCATTAATTCATCAAAGTAATTACCATATTTTGCGGAAATAAGAATTGAGTCCAAAACAGAGAAACCTTCAGCAGCTAACATTTGTTTTATCCATGAAATGATTTTTTCATATTTTACGTTTTTGGGAAGGAGGTCCATTTTGTTTCCAACTAGAATGACATCACGATTTCCAGTCAAGCGTTTGATTGCAGGAACAAACGATCCCGAAAAGTCAAAAATATCGACTATTTTAACAATGAGGGCATTTTCTTTACTTATTTGATTAATGACATTTAGATAATCATCATTCGAAACACTCACACTGATGACATCACTATAATTGCGAATGCGGAAACAACGTTGGCAAAGCAATCGTTTAGGATCCGAATCATTCAGAACTTTTTCATTGATAAAACCCGGCCAATGACGGTCGAGCGTTTGTATTTTGGCACCACAGCCACTACAGTATAAATCATTCATACAGTTTTACCTCTTTTCTGCTAGCTTTAGTCGAGAAAAGTATTCGGGAGCATCATTTTTGATGCGAGTCAACATCCGTTTTTCAATTCGACGATTCATTCGCGTGAACCATTTTTCATTATTACGTTTGATTGCATCAACCAAGATGACTTTCAAACCAATTCTTTTAGCGCCAAATACATCCGTCATCATTTGATCACCAATGACACAAACTTTATTAAAATCCTGAATTCCTAATAGTTTTATTGCTTTATTAAAGCCGATTTTCAAAGGTTTTTTTGCTTGAGCAACGAATGGACATCCAAGTAATGTTGAAAAAGCTTGAATTCGAGGCCGATGATTATTAGAAATAATCATGATTGAAAAACCAATTTTTTTGATTTGATCGAACAAATCGATTAGTTTTTCAGATGGAACTGATTCATCATAAGGAATCAATGTATTATCGACGTCGATGAGAAGAGCACTGATTCCAAAATTTTTTAAAGACTGGAAATCGATGTCGAAGATAGATTTTTTATAATCATCCGGCATAAATAATTTAGCCTTCAAAAAATTTTCAATCATTGGTAAACCTCCAAATGCTACATAGTATTATACACAATTTGATGATAAAAGTCCAATTTTTTAGTTTTGTTACTAGGCAAGAAAACGACAGTAACGCGAATAGAATATTGTATAAAATTAAAAAAGAGTTTTTTATTTGAACAGTACATAACCTTGAAAAACTATTTTTTGATTATTCGTTCCATTCCGACGAGAAATCACGTTAATTTCGTCTTTGTAATCATAAACTTCCATCTCAAAAGATTCATTTAGAAATAGTGAATCAGAATAATTTATCTGATATTCGTTTATGTCTCGATTTTTATTATTCGATATACTAATAATATCGTGTAAATATTGCAAATAAACGACGTTGTTTACATGGTTGTTATGGTCGATATCAAGTACTGTTACCTGTCGATTAACACGAGTTGGCATAATATTTTTATCGATGTTTAATCGGTGATAACCGTCAGTAAAAACACGAACTTGCATTTCATTAAATACCGATGATACTGGTTCAAAATTTATAGGTTTAACTAATTCAAAATTTAACTTGTTAATAATAACCCATTTACCCATACCTTCAACAACACAATGATTGTTTTTATCAAAGACCCGATAATTTCGATCAACACCAATTGAGTCGATTGGATTTGGCCATGTCTCTATTCGATATGTTTCATTTGCAACAAGTAATCCATAAATTTTTACTCTTAAACGTACAATAGCCCAAAATACATGATTTTGATCTAAAATACGTTGACCATACCCAATTTCATCCGCGTGGTCTAAAGAAGCGTTTTGAAGCCCTTTTTGCATTATTCTCATCAACTCTGATTGCGAGGCCAATTTGTTATTAGTAGTTAATTGACACGCTGTGCAAAATTTATTGACCATCATTCATCACCTTATTTTTGATTTGATTAAACATTGAGGAGAATTTCCAATAAGGTCGCTTCTTCCAGCTGAAATTAATGCTTCCTTTACTAAATCATAATTTTTGGGATTTCGGTACTGAATTAGCGCTCTTTGCATGGCTTTTTCATGCATAGTTTTAGGAACATAGATTGGTTTCAAGGTTTGAGGATCAAGTTCGGTATAATACATTGTTGTTGACAAAGTCAGCGGTGTAGGATAAAAATCTTGTACTTGCTCGGGATTATATCCTAAATCACGGATATATTCAGCCAAAATAATCGCATCATTCATAGTTGAACCGGGATGTGAACTCATAAGATAGGGGACCAAATATTGTTCCTTATGCAACTCTTTATTTAATTGATAAAATTTATTAACAAATCGATCGTACAATTTTTTGCCAGGTTTTCCCATTTTTTCAAGTACTGCATCAGACACATGTTCAGGAGCAACTTTAAGTTGACCAGATACATGATGTTCAACTAATTCTCTAAAGAAGTCTTCCTTCTGATCATAAATAAGATAATCATATCGAATACCACTACGAACAAAAACTTTCTTAATACCATCAAGTTCTCGAAGTGTTCGAAGAATATCAAGGTATTCTGAATGATCAACTTTTAAATTGACACATTTTTCTGGATGAAGGCATTGCTTTGTTTGGCAAACCCCATATTTTTCCTGTTTATCACAAGCCGGGCGATAAAAATTAGCAGTAGGTCCACCCACATCATGAATATATCCTTTAAATTCAGGATCAGCTATAATCTGTTTTGCCTCATCAATGACGGATTGTTTATTTCGAGCTGACATCACTCGACCTTGATGCATGGTTAGAGCACAAAAAGAGCATCCACCATAACAGCCTCGATTAATCACAATACTATGTTTGACTTCATCGATAGCCGAGACATGTCCTTGTATTTCTTGTTTAGGATGCGTGGCGCGCATAAAAGGCAAATCATAGACTTGTCCCATTTGTGTCTCAGAAAGCGCCATTTGCGGAGGGTTTTGAATAACTGATAATTGGTTATAATTTTCGATTAACGGTTTAGCTGTTATAGCATCAGTATTTCTATATTGAATCATAAAAGATTCAGCATAGGTTCTTTTTGAAGAGATGATTTGTTCATATGTTGGAAGTTTTAAAGCGTCCATGGGAAGATAATCTTGATTTTCAGTTTTCCAAACAGTCCCTTTAACAAAGATAATATCAGAGATTTTCAGTCCAGAATTCAATGAATCAGCTATTTCAATGATTGCATTTTCTCCCATTCCATATACTAGAAGATCAGCTTTTGAATCTAAAAGAATGCTTTTTCTTATAGAATCGTCCCAATAATCATAGTGAGCTAACCTTCTTAAAGAAGCCTCAATTCCTCCGATAATAATCGCAGCTTCAGAATCAATTTTTCTAATAATATTGGAATATTTGATGACCGCCCTATCTGGGCGTTTACCCATAATACCCCCAGGGGTGTAATAATCTTTTGTACGTCGTTTTTTTGCAACTGTATAATGATTGACCATCGAATCGATATTACCACTATTAATCAACCATGCGAGTCGAGGTTTGCCAAACTCCATAAATTCATCCACATTTGAAATGGATGGTTGAGATAGAATACATACTGTATAACCATGTCTTTCAAGCCAACGAGCAATTATTGCAGTCCCAAAAGAAGGATGATCGCAATAAGCATCCCCAGTTACAAAGACAAAGTCCGGCTGTTGAATGCCGGATTCGATCATTTCAGTTTTGTCTATCGGAAGAAATGGCAATTATTACACCTCGATTGTTTTAAATAAGTCATTTAAATTTTTCCTGATTGAACGATAATTCGGTGAATATTTTAATAATAATTGATAAAATTCAATGCCATGATTTGTTATCTTTAAATGAATGATTTCGTGTAATAAAATTGCTTCTAAATATTGAATATCAAAACACGCAAGCAGGCTATTCAATTTAATTACACGTTGTTGATTATGACAACTTCCAAAACGACTTTTCATGATGGAAGCTTTAAAAGTAATGTTTGATAAATTGAAATCATCTTTCAATAATGGTTCCCACTTTTTCATTAAAAATGATGTGGTTTCAAGAATCTTATTTTTGTAAAAATCATGAAGAATTTTTATTTTCGATGCATCGTTTTTATATAAAAAAATACCCGAATCATATCGCCATATTTTTTTTAGTGAAGGCTCGTGATAAGCAGGAACGCTATGCCCAAAATATCGAATATTATCGTCTATTAAAGGATATTGCTCCTTCATGTTTTCAATCGTCATTATAATGTGATTTTTATGCCGATTTATAAAAGCATAAATTTTCTCTTCTGGCGTATTTTTATTTGTGGTAATCAAAATCGTTTTTTTAGAAGAGATTCGCAGATACGTATTTTTAATATTTTTACGTACAACGTTGATAGGAAGTTCGTGCCCCTCCAAGGTTATCTTGTCCAATGATATTCCTCAACAAAACGTATGACGAAATGAGCGGTCATGCCCGCAATATCATCAACTGAATTTTCATAGATTTGAACTTGCAAAGTATCATCTATTACATCAGATATACCACGGATGATAATAAAAGGAATATTAAATTTGGATGCGGCGACTGCTACTGCCATGCTTTCCATCTCTACAGCAAGAAGATTTTCAACAATTTTTTGAATTGGCTTCAGTGTTTGAGAATCGGTTATGAATTGATCACCAGAAGCAATTATGCCAATACGATAATCAAATTTCATATCATCAAAAATCGATTTTGCAAATGAAACTAACTTTTCATCAGCTTTAACTAAAAATGAATCTCCAGGAATTTGACCGAAAGAGAGTTCGGGATCAATGTTTATCACATTGACATCAAAATAAGTAACCGCTTCTGATAAAACAATTTCTCCCGTGTTTACAGGGAACAATCCGCCTGCAACTCCCGTATTAATGATGAAATCAATTTCATAATTAAGACACAAGATGGTCGTTGTGATTGCAGCGTTAACTTTACCGATACCCGATTTTGCAACAATAACTTCCTTGTTTTTCATCATACCTATGTACAATATTTTATCTGAAATGGTTACAATTTCGGATATATCCATCGCATCGAGAATTGTTTTTAATTCTTTCTCCATTGCAGCAATAATTGCTATCATCATGTCCTCCTCAAGAAAAAAGCGGAAAATTTCGTTTCCGCGTTATTTTATGTCCAATATTTCAATTTTAAATTCTGATCCAGTTTCCGATTTGTAAGTAATTTTACTGCCTTTTTTCATACCAATGATGGCACGGCCAATGGGTGATTCATTGGAAATTTTGCCAGCAAGTGGATTGGCTTCAAGATGACCCACCAAATCATAAGTCTTCTCCATATTACTGCCGATAAAACGAACAGTAACTGTTTTACCAATGGCAACAGTTTTTGAAGTTGAATCTTTAATAATTTCTGAATGTTTCAAAATGTTATCTATTTCTTTAATCCGGGCTTCAATTCTAGCTTGCTCATCTCTGGCTGCATCATAATCAGCATTTTCAGATAAATCCCCTTGAGCTCTAGCTTCTTTTAAAGCTTCTAGATTCGTTTTACGATCAACTTCTTTAAGTGTTTCTAGTTCTGATTTTAATTTTTCGTAACCAGCTTCGGTTAATTTAAATGTGTTTTCCATGGATTATTTCTCCTTCATTCTTCGCTATCAAATTATAGCATAAATTATTTATTTATGATAGATAAAATTTTTGCATTAATGATATCTACCGCAACATCATGAGAGTAATCATTAGGAATAATGATATCTGCATATCGTTTGGTTGGTTTGACAAAAGCATAATGCATCGGTTTTACTGTGTTGATGTATTGAGAAATGACTGAATCAATGGTCCTTCCTCTTTCATGAATATCTCGCTGCATACGACGGATAAAACGAAGATCGTCATCACACTCAACAAAAATCTTTATATCCGCAAGATTTCTTATTCTCGGGTCTTCAAGAATCAAAATGCCTTCCAAAAAAATGATTTTTGCTGGATGGACAATCTCAGTTTTTTTTGCACGTGTCAAATTGACAAAATCATAAGTTGGTTTTTCAATCGATTGACCAGAAATCAATGATTTTAATTGTTTATAGAATAGTTCATTGTCCAGTGCAAAGGGGTGATCATAATTTACTTTACGACGTTCATCAACTGACATTTCTGATTGGTCTTTATAATAGTCATCGTGTTTGATAACAACAATCGGATATTCTTTTAAATTCTTAAGAATTTTCTCTACGACCGTTGTTTTCCCCGAAGAAGAACCCCCAGCAACAGCAATAATCAATGGTTTTGGCATGGTTGACACATCCTTATCATATCAAATTTTTTGATTCTGAATGGAACTTTAAAACAAATTTTTTGTAGGGGATGTCTTGCAGCATCTAGTTCATTTCCATCTAGATCCATAATTTTTTCAAGGGTGAAAAGAACGGGTAATTGACCTGGACTTATAATTTCGATTGTCGAATTCGGTTTGAAATGATTTCGTTGTTCTACAATCGCCATTTGTGTTTGATCATCATAATCAATGCCTATTGCAATAAACTCTTGATTTGGACTTGTCGAAAAATCATCATAAAGTTGTTGTTTTGGTGTGGTGATTCCAGCAAGAAATCCATGAGAGGTTTCACGATTTTCAGCTTTACTGATTTCTTTTTCATAATATTCAAATGACTTTAAATTGTCCTTAAAATAATCATCAATTAGCATACGATAGACATAAACGACAGTAGCGATATAGTGAGCCGATTTCATTCGACCTTCTATCTTAAGAGATGCAATATTTAATGACAATAACTTAGGTAAATATCCAATAGAATCTAGGTCTTTTGAAGACATTCTAAATGAATTAGCTTCACCAATAAGTAAGTCGTTCTTAAACAATGAATAAAACCATCGGCAACTGTGTGCACATCCACCACGATTTGCATCTCTCGATGTCATAGTATTTGAGAGAGTGCATCGACCTGAATACGATACACACATACCACCATGAATAAATATTTCAATTTCACCTTTTGCATGATTACTAAAATATGTGATTTCATCCAAGGATAATTCTCTTGCTAATACGACACGTTCAATGCCGTATTCAAACCAGAAATTGGCATGTTTAGTATTTGTGACACTTTGTTGTGTAGAAAGATGAACTGGGAGTGAGGTAACCTTTAATATTCGGTCGATAATGTACGGACTTGCAGCAATGACTGCATCGACACCGGCAATTTCAAGTTGTTTTAAATATTCGTCGAGTCCTGCCATATCCTCATTATGAGGAATCATATTGGCAGTCACATAAACTTTTTTGTGAAGATTGTGGGCAAAATCAACCCCTTCTCGTATATCTTTAAGGGTAAAATTAGAAGCCCTTGCTCTTAAAGAAAATTCTGTTCCGCCAATATAAACCGCATCAGCTCCATATAAAAGAGCAATTTTAAGTTTTTCTAAATCTCCTGCAGGTGCGAGCAATTCGGGGGTTTTCATCGCTTCACCTCCAACTTGAGACTTGTTGATTTATAATAAAATCCCTTGTCATATTTATGTCCGTAATTTTTCATGAATTCATCAATTAATTTATGATTTTGATATGCTTTGATTGATGCAAAAAATTCATCATCATCCATCATGAAACGTTCCAAGAAAAAATCGGATAAAAACGTGCCAAACAATTGAATTTCATTAAAAGATTCAAGATATCGATTGCGAAACAAATGTGTACCAAAACGATCTTCGAAAATAGGATATTTCACCCCTTCTCGCGTCGACTCAGCGATATATAAATCTGTTTCACTTAAATATTTGATTGAATTTAATTTCTTTGTCTGAAGATAATTATCAATTAGAGGCCTTCTAGAATAAAACATTGGTATTACACCGTGTCCAATAATTGATAATTCAATTTCATTAACATTATTTTGTGCAATAATGTTAATGGAATCCAAAGTGATTTCTCTAGCTAATGTTATTCCTTTTATATTAAAGGAAGTATAAAACCAAGGATCATATAAGTTTGTCGTCAGAGTCCCGGGTTGATAGATTAGTTTACTTTCAAGCCCTAAAGGTTTTGCCAACGTATAATAGGTCCAATCAAATATAATGATTCCATCAATATCAATCGATTTTAAAAATGCCAAGTAAGATTCTGCAATGATTAAATCAGACTCATGCAAAAATGTGTTCAAATTGACATACAGTTCGAGATTAGTTTCATGTATTTTTTTAATTAATGTTACTATTTGAGATTGTGAAAAGAAATGGGAAGACCGAGTAGTTAGACAATCAGAATTGATCATCAAAACAGACACTCCCAAAGATTTCAAAAAATCAATTTCTTTTTCATGGTGTAACGGTGCAACTAATTTCAATTTAATTTCCTCTTTTTCTAACACTCAGACTCATTCCATCACCAATTGAATAAAATTCAGTATTATAGTTCGGAATTTCCTTCAACCAATCAACAAAAGCCCGGATTTTTCGAGCGATAGCTCTCTGATTTCGAGTTAAATTCTGGGAAGGACTATTGACTATTCCGTGAAAAGAAAGGTTGTCTGTAATAATAACGCCAGAATCTTTAAGAAGGTGTTCAAATTTAGAAAAAAAACGCTGATATTGAGCTTTTGCTGCATCGATAAAAATCACATCGAATTTTCCATATAAAGCAAGGTCTTGATCCATCGCATCACCCAACAGAGCATGAACATTTGGACTCAAATCGAGCGATTCAATATTAGAACATGCTATATTAAATAAATCTAAATTTCGCTCAATCGTCCAAACTTCAGCATTTGTCATTAAGTGTATTGCAATTGCGCTATACCCAATGGCAGTACCGATTTCTAAAATTCTTGTCGCTTTGAAATCCTTAATGGTTTTTATCAAAAAAATCAGTCCTTCGGATTCAATCATGGGAATTTTCATGTCAATACCTTGATTCCTGATTTTTTGAAGTCCTGGATGGGAGTGAATTAAGTCCATTGTATTGATATTCATGTCAATAAAAAAGGCAAAAGAGTAATATTCTTACTCTTCGCCGTGATGATGATGGTGATGATCGTGGTTGTGGTCATGGTCTTCCTCATCTTCCTGGTCTTCAAGAAAACTTTCTAAAACTTCTTCAACAAAATCCCATTCAGCATCGGTTTCGATTTGTCCTAACTTGCCTTCGTCACCATCATCAGGATTAAAACTAGCGGCGAAATATTCGCCGGATTCATCACCAACGATTTGATATACAACATAAGACTTGTTAAATTCATCAGAATCAAATGTCATAATGATTTCACATGTGATTTCTTTTCCATTTTCATCTGTAACGATGAAAGTTTCTGCTTCTCTTTCCATATTAATATCTCCTTCTAGAATCTAAATAACTCTGTAAAATAACTTGTGCAGCCAAACGATCAACATTTTCTTTTCTTTTTTTGCGACTCAAATCACCTGAAATCATCATTTGAGTTACCATTCTCGTTGTCAGACGTTCATCCCATAAGATAATTGGAATTGTGATCATCTTCTCAAGCCTGAGTTTGAAATCTTGAATTACTTGTCCTTGAAAACCTATTGAACCATCCATATTTTTCGGAAGGCCCAATACAATCTGACCTACTTTATTATTATCGATAAATCGCTTGACATAGTCAAGAGGAAGTTCAAAATTATTCTCTTCGAAATGAAATGTTTCAATCCCTGAGGCGAGAATTTCGGAAGGATCAGACATTGCAATTCCACAGGTTTTTGACCCAAGATCAAGTCCAACGATTTTCATCGTATTTTCCTTTTGATGGCATCAAGTGCTTCATCAACTCGAGAAACATCTTTTCCACCTGCTTGAGCATAATCGGCTCGCCCGCCACCATTACCACCACAGATTTGAGCTGCCAGCTTAACCAACTCTCCACAATGATGTTTGGATGATAAACTTTTAGCAAGAAACATGACTTTGTCATTTAAAATCGATGCAATGAATACAATTCCATTCGGTGTTTTGAGCGCAATATTGTCCACAAGTTGTTTCAATTGTGACATTTCAATACCTTCAACTTTACCTATAAAGGTATTGTTTTGAATTTGATTATAATATTGATCCATTGTGGATAACACCATCATCTCTTTCAGATGTGATACTTCTTTTTCAAGATCCTTGACAGCCTTCTGTAAAGAAGAAAATTCTTGACGTTTATTTAATACATCTTTATAAGAACCTAAGACTTCATTGTTAATCTTATAGGTAAATTCAATTTCGATTCCTTCTTCTTTTGCTTGTTTAACAATTGAATTTGCTTTGTGTAATAAATTTTCAATTTCCTGATTAATGCCAATTAGTCCGTCTATGATTGTATTAACCCCGATATTGGTTAAAGCTTCTATTCGAAAAATTCCTGATCCGATCGAATATACATTTTTGATTGCAAATTTACCTATATCATTTAAATTATGAACATGGGTTCCACCGCATAAATCAAGCGTATATTTTAAATTAACGACACGAACCGTATCTCCGTATTTTTCGCCAAATTCTGCGATAGCTCCTTTTTTTACAGCTTCATCGACCGAAAGTAATTCCGTATTTGCTTCAAAGGGTTCACTTATCATCTTATTGACTCTATTCTCAAGTTCGAGAATTTGTGATTCTGTGAGGGTTTCATAATGATTGAAGTCAAAACGTAGCATTTCTGAATTAACTTGCGAGCCTTGTTGAGAGACATGGGAACCTAATAAATCTCTCATTGCTTTAAAAAGCAAATGGGTGGAAGAATGGTTATATTCAGTCAATTTACGTTTGAGTTCATCAACTTTTGCATTGACCTTCATTCCTTCTTCGGGCTTTCCTTCCAACAAATCATACACATGAAGGAATTGACCATTCGGTAATTTGAAAACATCCGTGACTTTGGCTGAGAATCGGTCGCTATAAATGACTCCTGTATCAGCAACCTGCCCCCCTGAAGTAGCATAGAATGGAGTGAGTTCCAAAACCATACCTTCTTTAAATATTTTAATAATTCTCGTTTCTTGAAGGAGTGTTTCGTAGCCGACAAATTGACTATTTTCATTAAACTGAAGAAATTCTTCATTTTGTGATTTCATCGACTGAATATCTTTTCGAGCATTTCGTGCACGCTCTTTTTGCTTTTCCATTTCTGAATTAAAACCGATTAAATCCACATTCAAAGAGAGTTCTTCAGCATACTCTTGTGTTAATTCAATCGGAAATCCAAAGGTGTCATAAAGTATAAACGCGTCTAATCCAGAAATCAATCCATTTTGAGTTGCTGAAGCAATAGCTTCAAAACGTTTTTCTCCCGAAGCCAATGTTTCTAAAAATTTAGCCTCTTCTGTTAGAATAATCTTTTTTACAATGTCAGATTGATCTATAAGATAAGGGTAATAGATCTTCATATTATCAATGACAATATCTACCAAATCATCCATAAACGGACGAGAAATACCTAATTTCTTTCCATATTTTACTGCTCTTCGCAATAATCTTCTTAAAACATACCCGCGCCCTTCGTTCGCAAGAATTGCTCCATCTGCTACAGCAAAAGTGACGGTTCTCACATGATCGGCAATGACTTTAAATGCCATCTGACCTTCATATTTAATCCCCGAAATCAATTCAATTTTCTTAATGATTGGCATAAAAAGATCAGATTCAAAATTGGTTTTTACACCTTGAATAATCGAAGTCAATCTTTCAAGACCACAACCAGTATCAATATTTTTATTGGGAAGTTCAGGATATTCGCTACGTTTCAACCCCGGTTTTGCATTGTATTGCGAAAATACAATATTCCAAAATTCGACATATCGATCATTTTCAACATCGTCTCTGATAGCATCGGGTGTAAAATCACCAAATTCAGGGCCACGATCATAAAAAATTTCTGTACAGGGACCACAAGGTCCTTCACCAATTTCCCAAAAATTACCATGTTCTGTAGGGATAATATGAGTTGGATCTACGCCCAGTTCCATCCAAAGTTGTTTGGTTTCTTCGTCATCAGGATAAACAGTCATATACAATTTATCAATATCGAATCCTAACCATTGAGGACTTGTAATCAGTTCAAATCCCCAAGTCACAGCCTCTTTTCGGAAATAGTCGCCAATGGAAAAATTCCCAAGCATTTCAAAAAAGGTGTGATGTCGTGCAGTTTTTCCGACATTTTCAATATCGTTAGTTCTGATACATTTTTGAGCGTTAACAATTCTAGGATTTTTAGGAACTATTGAGCCGTCAAAATATTTTTTTAGAGCTGCAACACCTGCATTCATCCATAGCAAAGTAGGATCATCATTAGGAATTAATGATGCTCCTTTTTCAACGCTATGACCTTTTTCTTGAAAAAAGTCTAGCCATAATTGTCTAATTTCATTTCCAGTCATATATTTCATAAGTTTTCCTCCAAAAAATAAAAATCATCCTTTATTATATAAAAGGACGATTGAATCGCGGTACCACCTTTGTTCTAGAAATCTAGCACTCAAAATCCTTAACGCGGATCTACGGATGTGATTAGCATCTCTTGAAAGGAGCTTCAAAACTAATGTTTGTTTAGTCGCACCGTCCCTAAACTCTCTTTATAACAAATAGTCTTTACTTATCTTTCGCATCGATTTGACAAAATTATAATACATTTAATATAAAAAAGCAATCATTTTGGCGCAATTCGAAAAGAGATTATAAGAAATCCTCAATCGTTAACGGTTTTTCGTTAGAAGCTTGATTTTCTCCGTTTAAAAATTGATTCAAGAATGTTTTTCGATTTGATTCGATGCCTAAAATACCGCGCTTCAGAGCGCCAAATTCGCCAATCAGAATCAATTTTTCTTTTGCACGAGTTACTGCGGTATATAATAATTTACGTTTTAACATCATTGAATAACTACGGACAATAGGTAAAATAACCATTTTGAACTCGCTACCTTGAGATTTGTGAATACTAATCGCATAAGCTAAAGTCAAATTATCGAAATCTTTAATATTATACTTAACAACATTGCCAGAGAAATCAACTAACATTTCTCTTTCGTCAAGAATCCCTGAAATAATACCTAAATCACCATTCATGATTCCGTCCTCGGGTTGATTGACAAGTTGCATAACTTTATCATGATAATAAAATGTTTTTAAACCATAAGATATCGATTGCATTTCATTGTTTTTGTTAAATGTTTCTTGAAGCAGTTTGTTGATATTATCGATACCACACTCACCTTTATACATCGGTATCAAAACTTCAATATCTTCCCATAAATCATATCCATGTTCAATGGCTTCTTGTAGGATTTGAATGATTTTAGAAGGAACTTGTTCTTCGTGGGAACGAATGTAAGACCGATCATGATAATAACCGAGGACATTCTCTGATAATTGTTGATTCAAAATATCATATGCTAATTGTATAATCGAAGAATCAGAAGCTTGTCGATGAATTTTGTATAGCCTAACTACAGGGAAAAGCTTGCATTCTAAAATGTCGGTTAATACTTGCCCTGGTCCAACGGAAGGAAGTTGATTATCATCTCCGACGATTACTATTTTTGTTTTTGAAGATACTGATTGAAATAATTGATTAGCTAATCCAACATCTAGCATAGATGCTTCATCAATAATCACTAATTTTGCATCAATTGGGTTGTTTTGATCAAATGTATAATGACCCAAATAATCATAACCCAACAATCGATGAATCGTTGTTGCGTTACATTCGGTCGCTTCAAAAAGACGCTTAGCAGCCTTTCCAGTGGGTGCTGCTAATTTAATCTTTTCGTGAATTAAACGATCTCCTTGATTTAGCGAGATAAAAACATTGATTATTCCTTTTACTATCGTTGTTTTTCCAGTTCCTGGTCCACCAGTTATAATAGTTAAAGGATTAATTAATGCTTGTAATATCGCCTCTCTTTGATTTTGAGTATAGATAATTCCATGAATCGTTTCAAATTCTGAAATTGTGTTCTCTACTAAAGAAGGTGAATATTCATCTCGTTTTCGACTGTTGATATCTATTAATCGTTCTGCTATTTTCTTCTCAGCATTAAAGAAAGTCATTAAACCAATTTTATCATCGATATAAGCGATTTTTTTCTGATTGATTAAGGTTTGAATAATATTTTCAATTTGAGGGACATCAACTGCGATTTGATCATCAATACGTAAAAATTGATAGGTATATTCCATCAATTTATCTTTTTCAAGATAAGTGTCTCCATATTTATTTGCGTATTCATTGAGAAGATAGATTAAAACAGCAGAAATTCGAAGAGGGCTATCATATGAAAAACCAACTTTTAATCCAATTTCATCTGCGCGCTTAAAAGCAATCCCTTCAACATCGTCAATCAGTACATAAGGATTTTGTTTGATAACATCAATGGTATCTATCCCATATCTCTGAAAAATTCGCATAGACATTTTGGGTGATATTTGAAATCCATATAACCAAATCAGGGTAGATTCCATTTTTCTGTTTTCTAAAATAGCCGCATGAATGTCTGGTTTTTTTAATTTCGGAAACTTCGATACGGTGTCTAATATATCTGGGTTGTTAGCAATTTTTTCTAAAGCATCAAGTCCAAGCGTGTCGATAATCCTTTTGGCTGTTTTTGGACCAATTCCTTTGATGATTCCACTGGATAAATAATCAATTAAACCATCGTAAGTATTGTCCATAATTCGCTCATATCGCTCTGCATCATATTGGGTTCCATATTTAGGATGACTTTTAATCTTACCATAAAATCGATACTTGGAACCTTGTTCTAACTTAGGAAAAAACCCACAAATTATTATCGTGGGTTCATAAAAAACAAGATCTTTTTCATTTGTATCAGTAATTTCGATTTTCAGAACGGAGTATGCATTCGTTTCATTGAAAAATAGGTATGATTTGAGAATGCCTTCTACGTAATTCATCTGATCATCCCTTCGTGGATTTTATTTTGCCATAAAGGCTTCAATTTCCTTAATTTCCTTGATGATCGATTTAGAAAGATTTTCACTTCCACTACTAGTTACTAAGACATTATCTTCTATGCGAATACCAATGCCTTCTTCTGCAATATAGAAACCCGGTTCAATTGTTAAAATAATGCCCGCTTTCAAAGGAATTAAATAATCACCGACATCATGAACATCCAATCCCAAAAAATGACTAACATTGTGATAATAATATTTTACAATTTCATCCTGTGTTTGAATAAGGCCTAATGCTTTTGCCCCTTCAGCCAGTAAGTCTTTAGCATATTGATTCAGTTCTGCCATCATTATTCCAGGTTTAACAAAATTGATACAAGCTTTATTCACATTAAGAACAAGCTCATAAATCTGCTTTTGGCGATTGGTAAATCGGCCATTGACAGGAAAAGTTCGAGAAATATCTGAAGCATAAGGACCTGCAAGTGCGCCTAAGTCGAGAAGCACTAAAGAACCATCATCGACGAATTTATCGTTTTCTTCGTAATGAAGCGTCGTGGCATTTGCACCCGAAGCAACGATAGGATTGAACGAATTACCTTCACTTCCCGCGTTTTTAAGAGCAAATTCATAGTGAGCTAAAAGCGCACGTTCATTCATTCCGGATTTAGCAGTTTTCAAAACTGCTTCAATCCCAATTTTCGAATAACTGATTGCCCTTTTTATTTCTTCGATTTCATATTCATCTTTGTACATTCTTAAAACATCGAGGATTTCATTGGCGTTGCGAATTGATAGTTCCGGATAAGATTTGATTACTTGGTTTAGTTTCTCCAAACTTGCTGGAACAGCATAAGGTTTGTGCCGATAAAGATCAAGATAGATAAATTGTGGTTTTCTTGCGGCCATTTTTCTTGATCCAGATAAAATAGAAGCATGTAAAAACCCATCAAATTGATCGATATATCGAATATCTGTTGATTGAATACCAGAAATTTCAGAAGCTTCTTCTTTGCGCATGCGTTTCCCTAGCCATTTATCGGAATAATCAGTCGCTTCTTCAATGAATAAATACTCATAAATCTTATTAGCATCTTTCTGTATAACAACAATGAAATTAGATCTTTTTAACCCCGTTAAATAATAAAAATTACGATTAATTTCATAAGGATAATATTGGTCCGTTGTTTTGTGTGGAGCTTCTAAAGAAAACAAAATAACGATGGATCGATCTTCCATTTGTTTCATCATTGAAAAGCGTCTTTCAACAAATCGATTTTTTTCCATAAATGACACCTCTAAATATAACTTAATAGCAATATTATATCATATCAATCCATGGAAGCGTAAAAAAAAAGCACAATTCATGTGCTCTTTATTGAATAAAATTCAAACGTATTGTCCCATTGGAAGTGTTAAGTCTAATAAGATTAGTCTTCGAAGCGTTATATATCGGATCATTCCGTTGAAGCCCATCAATATAAGTTTTACCATTCGAAGTAGCTAATTCTACACGATAATCTTCATAACTTGCTATGATATCAACATCAATTGAACCATTTGAAGTTAATACTTTTAAATTCATAGCAGTGATTGAATCTACAATAATATCGCCATTTGAAGTGCGCAAATCTATTAAACCTCCTGAAACGATATTAGTCAAAATTACTTTTCCATTTGAGGAATCGGCTTTTATCCCACCCGTTGAAACAACATTCGTTAAACGAATTGCACCATTCGAAGTACCAAGATCAATAACATTAATATTTTCGATATCTTTTATTTCGATTGAACCGTTGGAAGTCGTTAAATCAAGTGAATAATTGATTAATCCTTCTGGAAGATAAACTTTGACCACCCAATAGTTTGGTTCTCCAATGTTCCACCAATTTCTCGTAGTAAATAAGTACCATCTTGAACGATTTAGCAAATCAAGTTTTGTTCCTTCAAGATTCACTTCAATCCAGTCATTTTCAGCTTCATAATATTCAATTTTTATTTTGTCGTCAACAGAAGGATAAACTTCAAGTCCACGATTCAAAAAAATCATTTTGAACGAATCAATTTCGTCAGCTTCATACGATAATTCAGTCAATTCGTAATTTGGACGCTCAAACAAGTTTAAATCCGTTGAGTCACTCATAAGGAATCCGACAATTGTCACAATGACACCAACAAATATTAATAGAAAGGTAACTCCAATTATTTTTCTCATTTTTCTTCTCCTTTTTTATCTATAGCCTTCTGTATCCATTCAAGCAATTTTTCTAATTTATCTTTTGATTGCTTAAAAAGCCACCAAAATCCTGTTAATCCAAGCATCGTTAAACCCAAACCAAGAATCATGTTTCCGATATATAAAATCATCGTTGTTGAGGATACAGAATTTTTGATTCCAACCAACAATTTTCCAACGCCAACAACAAACATTGAAATCCCAGAAGTTGCAAATGAAAAAGCGATAGTTCCGATAATAAAAAGTATGAACAGAAATATTCCATGGGCAATTATTTTTGACGTTGTGCTAAATACTTTTTTCAATTCAAAATTCTTTTTCTCTTTGACGTTGTTGACAAAATCACTATCTCTTCTGATGGTTCTAATAATCGTTTCAATGCTACCCAGTCGATTGATGAATTCGATCTCATTCTCACCTGTATCTACAGCATCTTGAATCAATTCATCATAATAATGGGTGATTTCTTCGCGTTCAGCTTTTTCAAATGAAGACAAATTTTTATCAAGTCGATACAAAAACTCATATTTGTTCATATGTTCCCCCTATTTTAAAATAAAATCATAAATTTTCTTAATTTCTTGAAAGTCATTTTCAGATTCACGCAATTTTTGAATACCTGCTTTTGTAATTTTGTAATATCTCCGTAATCGCGAGTTATACTCAGATGAATAAGTTGTTACATATTCCTGCGCTTCTAACCGTTTAAGAATGGGATATAAAGTCGACTCAGAAATTTCCATAATTTCAGAAACATCTTGGATGATTTTGTATCCATAGGAATCTGTATCTTTTAAGGATGCTAGAACAAGTACTTCAAGAAATCCTTTTTTTAATTGTACGTCCATCGTATACCCCCTTACACATAATACTATACAATGCGTAGTATTAAATGTCAACAAGTATTTTCAAAAAAAAAACCAACGACTAACTCGCTGGTTACTGGTTAATAATGGTTGTTTTTTCGAATCAGTTTTAGAAAATACATTAAAATAAAAATGAAAGCATAGGCCAAAGATATCCACAAGACGTTTATTGGATTGTTTTGAATGTCGAATAGACTTCCTAAAAAAACAAGAAAAACCACAATTATAAGTCTCGAAATAACATTCATCCATATATAGGTCGATGCTTTAATTTTCGTGAAAGATAAAGCATAATTAAGAATTGAGGAAGGCATAAAAGGATTGGCAAGAAATACCATCATTAAAGATAAATTACTTTTTTGAGCGATATTCAAAAATTTTCGTCCAATTTCATTAGATTCAACTTTTAAAGCAAATTTCTCTGCTAAAGTTTTGCGGATAATTAAAAAAATCATAAACATACCCAAAAACGATCCACTTACCGATAAAACTACTGTTAAAAAAGTGCCTAAGTGAGATCCATACGCTGTTGACAATGCGGCAAGATTTACTGCAACAATCGCACCAAGTGGTAAGGTGGGAAGTATAGCTTCAATAAATGGTAAAAGGAACGTTGCTAGAATTGCAATCCAACTATTTTGCGTAATAAAGGTTTGATATGAATCAAAAATAGATGCAAAAATTTCCATGTATAGCTCCTTTATCGAAAAAAGCATCCAAAAGGATGCTTAAAACTATTATATATTGTTAGAATAACTCAGCAAAGTGTTTTAGTGTACGAACCATTTGTGAGGTATATGACATTTCATTGTCGTACCAAGAAATAACTTTTACCATTTGTTTTCCATCAACTTCCATGACTTTAGTGCAAGCAGCATCAAACAAAGTGCCTTGTGTAATCCCAATCACGTCTGAAGATACGATTGGATCTTCTGTATATCCAACTGTTGGAGATTCTGCAGCTTTCACCGCAGCGTTGATTTCAGCTTCAGTGACTGTTTTTTTAAGTTCAACAACCAAGTCAACAACACTGCCGGTAATAACAGGAACACGAAGAGCCATTCCATCCATTTTTCCTTTTAATTGTGGCAATACGAGTCCAATGGCTTTTGCAGCCCCTGTTGAAGCGGGAACAATGTTAGCTGCTGCTGCACGCCCTCTACGAGATGCTATGCCTGCTTTGTGAGGACCGTCCAACGTTGCTTGATCATTCGTATATGCATGAACCGTCGTCATGAAACCTTTAACAATTCCAAAATTATCATCAAGAATTTTGGCGATAGGTGCAAGACAGTTGGTTGTACAAGATGCTGCAGAAAGAATTGTTTCTGAACCAGTTAATGTTCCTTCGTTAACACCATAAACTATTGTGGGAACATCTTTTTCTTTTGCAGGAGCACTAATAACAACCTTTCTTGCTCCAGCCTGAATATGAGCTGAAGCTGTATCTCTTGATGTGAAAAATCCTGTGCATTCTAAAACCACATCAACATTGTATTGCTTCCATGGGAGATCAGCTGGATTTTTTAGAGCAAAAACAGGAATTTTTACGCCATCTACGACTAAATCTGGACCATTAAAACTGACCGGCTTGTTATATCGACCTTGACTTGAATCGTATTTCAATAAATACGCTAATTGTTCAGCATCAGTCAAATCATTAATAGCAACGATATCAAAATCAGGGTTTCCAAACATGAGACGGAATGCGAGACGGCCAATACGACCGAATCCATTGATTGCAACTTTTACAGACATTGGTTAATCCTCCTAAAATAGTTTAATGTATCTTACTTCAATTATATTTTACGCTATTTTGATAATATTTACAACATTTCTAATTGATTAAAACGTTTTCACTGTCGTTGATACAATGAAAATAAAAAAGGCGGTGTCTACCGTCTTTTTCACAAGTTATAAAGTTCTGATTTTTTTGATTTTTTTCATTGCATCGCGAACGCAAGTTTTGTATTCACAATTTTCATCACATTCATCGCAGGGTGAAGCATCACGTAATTTACGCGGTATAAACGCGCGAATTTCATCTTCATTATAACCAGTCTGCATGATTTTTTCATTAACAATGATGGGACGCTTTAAGATTGTTGGATTGTCAATGATAAAATCTGCTAACTCTCCAAAACGCATTTCATCGGTTTCAAGATTATTATCTTTAAAGATTTTAGAACGTGTTGAAATAATATCTTCAAAACCGTTTTCTGAAAACTTGAGCATATTAATAATATCGTCTCGAGTCAAGCGAATTCCGACGATATTTTTTTCTTTATATGGAATACGATTTTCTTCCAACCATTTTTTAGCTTTTCTACAAGAGGAACAACTAGAGCTAGTATAGAGAGTTATCATGATCAAAATCCTCACTTTCAGCATGAATATTATAACACAAGCGTGCATTAATTAAAGATATTTTTCCAAATATGATATAATAAAATAAAATAATCTTCGGAGGTAGAGATCATGAAATGGGATTTGACCTATTTATTTGCATCACAATCAGATTTTGAAAAATCACTAAATGATACAATAAAAATTATTACAACTCTTGGAACTTATAAAGGAAAATTGAATGAAGAAAAAAAATTCAAGGAATATTTTCTGCTTCAAAAAGAACTAACTAAAATCGGCCTTCGAGCCTATCAATATGCATCCTTGCAAAGCGATTTGAACAAGAAAAATTCTGAGAATGCAAAACAATTACAAAAAGTTCAAATTGCATTTGCAAAGTTATCAGAAACCTGCTCATTCGAAGAACCTGAATTAATCTCTTTAGGAAAAGACTTGGTGTTAGGTTACGCTAAAAAAGATCCGGAATTGAAGGAATTTGTTTTTGGATTCGAAAAACTATTTCGTAGACAAGAACATATTCTTGATGATGCTTCAGAAGCTTTGTTAGCTAATTTTAATCGACTGGCTTCGTCAGGTCGTGAACTCTACTCTTCTTTATCTGTAGCAGATATGGAAAATTCTGATGTCATGCTTGACTCAGGTGAGATTGTCACAATTACGAACTCGAATTATCGAGCATATATCACTAAAAGCAATAGCGCAAAAGAACGCGAAGAAATTTTCAATGCGGTATTCTCATATTATGATGTTCATAAAAACACCTATGCAAATATCTATAAAACCGTTTTGGAAGCTGATTATGCGTGGATGAAAGCGAGAAAATATCAGTCTTCAGTAGAAAGTCATCTTTTCAATAACGCTATCCCTGTCGAAGTTTACTACTCATTAACCCAAGTAGCAAAAGAAACAACCGCTCCCGTAAAACGTTACATTCAACTTCGAAAAAAAGCTCTGGGGCTTGATGTTTATCACACTTATGATCGTTTCCTTGAACTAGTAAAAACCGATAAGGAATATGAGTATGAAGAAGCAAGAACGTTATTTTTTAAATCGATTGAGAAATTTCCAAAGGATTTTCAAGATAAGGCTCACGATGTTTTAAAAGATGGATTTGTTGATGTCTATGAGGGTGAAGGAAAACGAACAGGTGCTTACTCCTCTTCAATGCCTGATCTGCATCCCTTTATCCTTCTGAATTACTCAAAAACATTAGCAGATGTCTTTACTGTTGCTCATGAAGCGGGTCACTCAATGCATTCTATGTTTGCAGCCGAAACGCAACCTGCAACATTACAAGATTACACAATCTTTGTTGCTGAAGTCGCTTCAACATTCAACGAACACAATCTTCTTGATTATATAATTAAAAATAGCGATGCCTCGAAAAATGATAAGATTGCACTTTTACAAAGAGCAATCGATGATATCATGTCAACGTTTTATCGTCAAACCCTTTTTGCAATTTATGAACTCGAATCACATAAATTAATGGAAACTAATCAGCCTATTACCGCTGATGCACTCAGTCAAATCATGATAGATCTTTACAAGGAATTTTATGACCTTGATATCACAAAAGAGGACGGTAAACAGTTTGTTTGGGCTTATATTCCTCATTTATTCTATACGCCATTTTATGTTTATCAGTACGCAACTTCCTTTGCTGCTTCATTAAAAATATATGAAGATGTCAAAAATAATATTCCGGGTGCTTTTGAACGATACTTAGGCTTGTTGAAGTCTGGAGGAAGCGAATTCCCAGTTGAACAACTCAGAAAAGCAGGGGTTGATCTTACACAAAAAGATGCCTTTATAGCAGTCTCGAACCGCTTATCAGAATTAGTTGACCAGTTAGCTATTGAACTTGAAGAATAAGCGTGTTATAATAGTGTAAATTAGTAAAACAATGAACCGGAATAGTAATTACAGTTAATACGAATAGTGAATTTGGGACAGTGAAAACCAAATCGTAACCTGTAATGAATGGACCGGGGAGTGATGCCAATTCCATCCGTCAGCCGGCGTTAACGGCTTTAAGTGCTAAGCTTTTGCTTAGAACCAAGGTGGCACCGCGTTTAATCGTCCTTATTTCAATAAGGGCGATTTTTGTTTTCAAGGAGGATAAAATGAAAAGAATATTATCAGGAATTAAACCAACTGGCGTCTTAACACTCGGTAATTACATCGGTGCAATTAAACGTTTTGTTGAATTGCAACAATCCATGCCTGAAGATGAATTTTTTCTGTTCATCGCAGATTTGCATGCAATAACTGTCCCGCAAGATTCAAGCGAATTAAGAAAAAGGACTCGTGATATAGCAGCAATGTATCTTGCGGCTGGATTGGATCCAAAAAGAACTGTATTGTTTATTCAATCTGAAGTCAAAGAACATGCAGAACTAGGATATTTATTACAATGTTATACACATATAGGAGAATTAGAACGGATGACACAGTATAAAGATAAAGTCAAAAAAGGTGAATCAAATTTGACTTCCGCTTTATTTACATATCCTGCACTCATGGCCGCTGATATTCTACTTTATGATGCTGATTACGTCCCTGTGGGAGAAGATCAAAAACAACATGTCGAACTGACACGTGATATTGCCACCCGCTTTAACAATCGACATCGTGAGTTTTTTCGAGTTCCTGATCCGATTATTCCCACCATTGGTGCGCGCATAATGGATCTTCAAGATCCCCTAAAAAAAATGAGCAAATCTGAGACTTCAGACAAAGGATACATTACATTATTTGATGAACCCAATATCGTTAAGAAAAAAATTAAATCCGCTATAACAGATTCGCTAGGGATTGTTAAATATGATGCTGATAACCAACCGGGTGTTGCTAATTTACTCTCGATATACTCTGTTCTTTCACATCGTGAAATTGAAGATATTGTCAATCAATATTCTAATAGTGGTTATGCAGAGTTTAAAGAGGACTTGGCAAATATTGTTGCCAATGAACTCGGTGAATTGCAATTGAGATATCATGAAATTATAGCTTCTGGCACCTTGGATTCAATCCTCGATTCTGGAAGAGAAATCGCTTCAAAAGTTGCATATCGAAAACTTGAAAAGTGCAAACAAATTATTGGGTTAGGTAGAAAAAGATAAATTGTACTATCAATAAAAAACCAACACCTCATCTATTGGGGTGTTGGCTCATTAATATGTAATTTTACTATTAAAATATTAAATTACTTTAGTTGATTAATTTCGTTGATTGTCCGTTGAATCGCTTCAAAAGCCGCAATTTCATCAGGTCCTTCAAAAGTAATTTTGAAGTTAATGTTCTGTGGGATTGCAAGCGACATAACGCCCATAATCGATTTAAGTGGTACACGAATGTCATTATATTCTAATATCATCTTTGACTCAAAAGAAGTTGCTTTGCTGACAAGCATGGTTGCTGGTCGAGCATGCATTCCGTGGGAATAGGTGATTTTGAATTTAGCTTCAATCATGTAGTTTTTCCCCCTTTACAAGCGAATTTATCCGATTAACCAAGTCAGAAGCATCAAAAGGAAACATTAATTTTATTGAATTTCCACTCACAAAAATACCTAATGCTCCCAACTGCTTAATTGACTCAAGATCACATATTTTTATGTTTTTAACTTTCAAAGACAAGCGTGCTCCTTCGATGGATGCAGAATGAAGGTTACTTTCTTCTCCTAAACTTTTGATGACTAAACTAATTGCTTCTTCACTCATCAAAGGTATTTTAGCTTTGGTTTTGCGAAAATACGTCACATAAACAATAAAAACAATAAAAATTACAGTGACAATTATCAACCACCATAAATTGTTCATCAGTTCATCAAGCCACGCTACTCCATCCATCGATGGATTAGGGTCACCGTCACCAGATGGATTAGGGTCAAATTCGCCTAATACCCTCAACAATGTATATAAAATTGGTATTTTTGGCATACTATCACCTCTGTATCTAATATTTTATCACATATTTTAAATTATCAAACGTAAGATGAAAAAACATTTAAAGAGATACTCTTGAAAAAGGGGTTCTCTTAAGCTATAATTTTTAAAGAATTAGAAGGGGAAGAATAAAATGACTAAAGTTTGCGAAGCTATCATTGAAATTCCGATGGGAACTCAAAATAAGTATGAAGTAGATAAAAAGAAAAATCGTATAAAATTAAACCGCGTCTTATATTCAAAAATGACTTATCCTGCGGAATATGGATTTATTGAAGAAACGCTTGCTGAAGATGGTGATCCCCTTGATATCTTGGTGTTAGCAACCACACAAACTTTTCCAGGTTGCATTGTTGATGCACGAATTGTCGGTTATCTAGACATGTACGATTCAGGAGAACATGACGAAAAAATTATCGCTGTTGTCGATGCCGATCCCCGATTTAATCACATCAATGATATTACAGATATTCAAGACCTTCAATTGAGAGAAATTAAATTATTTTTCAGAACTTATAAGGAGCTGCAACCGGGCCATGATGTCGTTGTTTTAGATTACTACGCTCGAGAAGAAGCAATCAATCTTATTACTAAATATCAAATTGCATATAAAAAGACAATGAATCGATAATAAAATACAAGCGTCGGGATTATTCCGACGCTTTTTTTATGCTTGATGAACAATTTCGCCATTAACAATGACAAAATCAGGTTTTGATAAATAATGAAGTGGATGATTATTCCAAATAACAATATCTGCATCCTTACCAATTTCAATTGATCCAACGCGATTATCAACGCCATTTATTTTTGCAGCATTAATAGTAACTGCTCTAAATGCTTCTAATTCCGGTAACCCCTCACGAACGAATATTCCAACTTGAGTCAATGCATTCGCAAGAAGAATAACTGGATGATCTGTCATAATCGCAAATTCAATTTCGTTATCGAAAAGAATTTTTGCGGATTTAAATGTCTTGTTTCTTAATTCATATTTTGATTTAGAACCTAAAGTCGGTCCGATAATGACTCTTTGATGATGTTTTTTTAAATAATCAGCTATAAGATGTCCTTCGGTAGCGTGTTCAATCGTAGCATTGAGTCCGAATTCCTCAATGATGCGAATCGCTGTCACAATGTCATCTTGCTGATGGGCGTGAATCTTTACCGGAAATCCATCAAAGACACGCGCAAGTGAATTCCATTTAAGATTGAACTCTGGTTTCGTTACATCTTTTCCTGCAGCTTGATCAGATTCATATTTCTCGAGTTTTGTCTTGTATTCCCTTGCTTTAATGAGTGCATCACGAATCAAAGCAGCTGATGCCATTCGGGTCGAGGGTGCTTGACTTTTGCCAGAGTATACTCGTTTTGGATTTTCGCCCAACGCCATTTTAATGGACGATTCTTCTTTAATAATCATATCATCAATCGTTTTACCGACCGTTTTCATTACGCAAAATGTCCCGCCAATGACATTTCCACTTCCGGGCCCGGTCGCTACCGTTGTTACGCCCGCTTCTAATGCTTCTTGAAAAGCAACATCCTGGGGTTTTATTGCATCAATGGCCCGTAATTCTGGATAAACTGGATTGGTCATTTCATTTCCATCAGCACCTTCAAATCCAATAGCTTCTTCAAAAATGCCGATGTGACAATGGGGATCGACAATTCCAGGAGTGACAAAACGATTATTGGCATCAATTAACATGGCTTCTGGATAATCCTTTGTCTCTAAATTACCAATTTTAATAATCGTCTTATTTTCTAGAAGAATGTCTTTTGTTTCATAATTGATGTCTTTCATACTTAAAAGATATGCATTTTTTATTAGTATCATTATTTAAATCTCCTTTATATTTTGATTTTTAATCACTAGATTAACAAAAAGTAAAACACCATTCATAAGGGCATATTCATCAACATTGAACTTCGGATGATGTAGACCATAAGCGGTTGAAGCGTCGATATTAGTCCCTAGCCATACAAAACTTCCGGTTTTGTAAATGATATATTTAGAAAAATCCTCAGCTCCCATCGAGGGTTTGTCTAGTTCAATCAAAGCATCGTTTCCAAATACATCGAGAATCGTATTTTTGAGAAATGATGTGGGTTTAGGTTGATTAATCAAAGCATCATAGCCGTAGATATATTGATATTCATATGATCCATTATATCGTCTTGTAATTCCTGAAATAACGTCTTCAATGGCTTTTTCAATTTTCTTTCTAACTTCTAATGAGAATGCACGAACTGTTCCTTCGAGAAAAGCTGATTCTGGAATGACATTGTGAGTTGATCCCGCTTCAACATGTGCGATAGTTATGACACAATTTTCAGTCGGATCAATTAATCTTGACACAATTGATTGGATTGCGACTATTGTTTCAGCCTGCATGATGATTGGATCACTCCCAAGGTGAGGATAAGCTGCGTGAGTCCCTTTTCCAATCAATTTGATTTTGACATAGTCAGCACTTGCCATTGCAGCATTATCTTTAATGGCAAATTTACCTGTGGGAATTTGGGGGCCGCAATGTAACCCAAAAAATACTGAAACATCGTCTAATAATCCGCTTTTGATTATTCCAGAAGCACCACCCGGGTCAGGACCTTCTTCTGCTTCTTGGAAAATAAGTTTAACTGTACCTTTCCACAATTTCAGATGGGAAACAAGATACGCTGCTGTTGTTAATAAAATTGCCGTATGTGCATCATGACCGCAGGCATGCATTGCATTTAAGGTTTTAGAGCAATATTCAAGATGATTATTTTCTTCATTAATGGGTAATGCATCCATGTCTGCTCGCAATCCAATAACGGGTCCATCACCATTTTTTATGATTCCAATCAATGAATTAATGCCAACATGTGGTATTACATCGATACCTAATTTTTTAAGTTCAAGTTGAATATAATCATGAGTGTTGGGAAGGTTGAAGCCAATCTCAGGATGTTCATGAAGATATCGTCTATGAAAAATAAGATATTCTTCTAAGTTTTCCAAATTAATTCTTCGTATCATTTTTTCTCCTATTTATATAAATACCCTAACTTAAGTTGGTGTGTATTTACGTAATTGATAATCTCTTCTTTTAAATCACTATAATAATGATTGTGGTATGACTCAAAAACATCATGAAAAGCCATTTTTATATGGGGATATTTGCTATCGATCACCTGAAACATCTTTTGCTTGTTTGACGTATCTTTTAGATTTAGAGTATCAAACATTACTTCATCAACATAATCACGTACAGAATCAAGAATTGAAAATACATCGGTAATAAAAGGAATAATGGGTGAAATAAATACATAAGTATATATTCCTGAGTGTTTTAACGTTTTCAAAGCTTCCATCCTCTGTGAAGGTTTTGAGGCATGAGGTTCGAAAATAGTAGCATCTGAATCTAGCAAAGAAATACTAAATCCAACTTTTAGATTTTGCATATTTTGAAACAAGTCAATATCTCGAGTAACAAGATGTGATTTCGTTAAAATTGAAATTTCCAATTGACTTTCATATATTTCTTCGAGAATCTTTCGTGTCAATCGTATGTTACTCTCAATTGGTTGATAACAGTCGGTCATTGAACTGAAAAATAAAGATTTACGACCAGTATTTTTGGGAATATTAAAATTTGGATATGAACGAACATCAACGTAAGATCCCCATGGTACCTCTCGGTTTAATGCATCAGGCATCGTTGCTGCATAGCAATAGAGGCATCCATTTTCACAACCCACATAAGGATTACAGGTAAAGTCATAATCTCCTAACTTGGTGGGTGTCATGAAATGTTTGGCATTAACTTTTTTGATGCTTATCATGAGAAAAAAGCCTGTCAATTCCGACTAATTTTAATGCAGTAAAAACGCCTAAACTGAGTGTCATTAAACCTAAAACAAAAGTTAAAAGATTATTAGCAATAAATAATCCAAAATTGAGATATATCGGTGTTTGATCTGTAAAAGAAACGGCTGTTGAAGAATCTTTAATTTCAAAAATCATCACAATCACTGACGCCAGAATGAACCCAATGATTGCTAAATAAGTTTGAGAAGCGTATTTACGTAAAGCAATTTCAATTAATCGACTAATAAAGAATATTCCTACCAAAGCGCCGAGTCCAAAAGGTATGACTACTTGAAGATTATAACCGATTGCTGAAAAATCAAAAATATTACCAATAACATTTGTAACAATTGCGGTGTAAAACCCTAGTGTTATTAATAAAGCTGAACCAGACACACCAGGAACGACCATTGTCGCTGAAGCAGCTAATCCAAGCAAAAAAATTAAAAGATAAACACTCAGTGTAAAATTGAAATAACCAGTTTCAGATTGATTATTTGTTAAGTTGGAAATCAGTAGCAAGATTACAAAAGAAAAGGATAGAATAAAACTAAAAATGTGGCTTAGATTAATTTTTTGACCTTTAATTTTTGTATGAAGTGAAGGAATGCCCCCCAATAATAACCCAACAAAGAATAATAAGGTCACAAATGAATTTATATCAAGGAGCCACCCAAGCAATTTTGCAAGTAAAACAATTGAAACAATAATTCCCATTAAAACCGGAATAAGAAACATTATACTTTTTTTGAACTCTGAAAACAGATGGGAGATTGAATGCAACAATTTATCGTAAATACCTAAATAGATTGCCAAAGTGCCTCCACTGACTCCCGGTATAATAAAGGCAATACCTATGATAAATCCTTTCAATAACAAGATAAAGAACATATTTATTCCTCGATTCTTTTCGAAATGGCATCACCAATTAAGTCGTATCCGAAGGTTGAAGTGATTTTAACATCGACGTCATCACCAATTTGATGAGATTGTTTCGATTGAAAAACTATATATCCATCAATATCATCAGGTGCAAATGCAAAACTTCTTCCATAATAGAAATGTGAATCTTCGTCATAAGCTTCAATAATTGTGTGGTGAATCTGACCGATTTGTTGCTTATTCTTTTTAGATGCAATTTTCTTCTGAACTAACATTATCTGTTCAAGTCTTTCATTTTTAATTTCATCTGAAATTTGATCAATAAAATCATATGCCGGTGTGTCTTCTTCCCTAGAATAAGCAAAAACACCAAGACGATCAAATTCTTGAGTTATGACAAATTTTTTCAAATCTTCGAAATCTGCTTCTGTTTCACCAGGAAAGCCTACAATTAAAGTGGTTCGAAGTATCGCTTTTGGCATCATATTTTTAATCTTCGCAAAGAGATTGATAATATATTCTTTTGTGCCTCGACGATTCATGTGTTTTAAAACTGAAGTAGAAACATGTTGAATAGGTACATCAAAATACTGAGCTACTAAGGGATTATTCTTCATTTCATCAAGAAGTTCATCCGTAATCTCGTCAGGATATAGATAGAGAATTCGAATCATCACCAGACCTGGAAGTTTTGATAATCTACGAATTAATTCTGGTAATAAACTAGATTTATTTAGGTTAATATCAGAACCGTAACGCGTTGTATCTTGACTGATGAGATTTAATTCTTTGGCACCATTTTGTACGAGCATTTCAGCCTCTTTGACAATGTCCTCAAAAGAACGGCTTTTAAAACGGCCTCGAATTAAAGGGATAGCGCAATAAGTACAATTGTTATCACAACCATCAGAAAGTTTTAAATATGGCGTAACAACCGAAGTTGCAATAATGCGGTTTTGATAATCCAATGGTCCAAACTTCAAAGAATCATCATGAAGCATGTTTTGAATAATATCACCAAAATGAGGATAATCTTTTAAAGTAACAACCTTATCAATATAAGGCATTTCTCGTTCCAATTTAGTTTTATAACGCTCCGCATAACATCCAGCGACAATCAATTTTTTATGATACCCATGCATTTCTTTTATCGTTGCTATACTTTCTTTTTTAGCTTCTTCAATGAAACCACAGGTGTTAATAATGATTAAATCAGCCTCTGCTGGGCTTTGAACAATTTCTAAGCCGCCTTTTTCAACCATGCCCAATATCATTTCAGAATCAACTAGATTTTTAGCACAGCCTAACGATATTAATCCAACTTTCATAATTTGCTCCAATTGAGTGAAAATAATGATTTCACATATAGTACTATTATACGATGAATTCAATAAAAATCCAAAAACAAAAGAGGATATTTACCCTCTTAAGTTAATGGATTAACAAATTGACTATTATACAAATCATAATAAACACCTTTTTTATCAAGTAATTCCTTATGATTACCTTGTTCAACAATGGAACCGTTATTCATAACTAAAATCAAACTTGCATTTTTTATCGTCGATAATCGATGAGCTATCACAAAGGATGTCCGATCTTCCATCATGAAATTCATTGCATTTTGAATATACGATTCCGTTCTTGTATCAACTGAGGAAGTCGCTTCATCTAAGATTAAAATCTTAGGATTGAATAAGATAGCTCTCGCAATCGTTAAAAGTTGTTTTTGACCTTGACTCAAATTTGAGGCATCTTCATTGAGAATTGTCTCGTATCCTTCGGGAAGCGTTTCTATAAAATGATCAACATGTGCTTGTCGACAAGCTTCTTTTATTTCTTCTATGGTTGCATCTTCCTTACCAAATGCTACATTATCTTTTATGGACCCTGAAAATAACCAAGTATCCTGTAAAACCATCCCAAAAAGACGACGAAGACTCTTACGAGGAACATCGGTATATTTGACTCCATCGATGGTAATCATTCCATTTTTAATTTCATAAAAACGCATCAATAAATTAACCAAGGTTGTTTTCCCGGCCCCAGTAGGTCCCACAATTGCAATCTGTTTGCCCGCTAAAACATTTAAATTCAAATTTTCAATTAATTTTTGTTCTTCGTTATAAGAAAATTCAACATTCTCAAAATGGACATTGCCTTCAAACCCATTTAATTCGATTTCATCGATGTTTTGCTCTTTAAGTTCTTCAGGTTGGTCTAACAAATCAAACACGCGCTCAGCCCCAGCAATCGTTGATTGGAGCGTGTTAATCAAAGATGCAATGTTTAAGATTGGATTGACAAAACTCTTTTGATAAGTGACAAAGATTGTGATATCACCAATTAAGAGTGGATTGGTTGCGCCGGTTAAAATACCACCTACAACGACGACTGCAACGTAACCTAAATTAGAGATAAACTCCATGATAGGACGAATGAGACCAGAGATAAATTGTGCTCCTCTCGATTCATTAGCCAAGGAGGAATTTATGGTTTGAAATTCTTCAAACGATTCATTTTCCATCCCAAATAGTTTTACAACTTTATGAGCCGTGAAAATTTCTTCGATATATCCGTTAAGATTACCTAATTGAGCTTGTTGCTTCTTAAATTTTTTCTGAGAAGTTTTAGCAATATAGGTTGTCGATAAAATATACAAGGGTAATGCAATTAATGCAATCATCGTCAATTGCCATGAGATTCTAAACATCATGAATAATACGCCTATGACTTGAAGAAAACCGGTAAGAATATAGATCAAACTTTGTTGTAAGGAATTTGAGACCGCCTCAACATCATTGGAAAACACTGAAAGAATGTTACCAGTTTTTGTCTCATCGAAATATTTAATGGGTAATAATTCAAGTTTATCTCGAAGTTGATTGCGCATTTTTTTGGCGACAGTATTGGAAACATGATTTCCCATGAGAGCTGCGAACACATCGAGGATGAAGCGAATCAAGAACAATCCAATCAAAATAATGAATATTCTCTGAACTTCATCGAGTGAATAATTATCGGCATTTCCAGTCATCACATTTTGTAATGCATTGATGATTCTCCGAAGGTAATCTGGAGATATAACTCCAAGTAAAGTTGCGACAATCGAAAATAAAACCATGAATATAATCATCGGAAGGTGCGGCCCGAGATAATGAATCAAACGAGATGTGGTGCGTTTAAAGTTTTTTGGTTTTTCCCCAGGCATACCTATCGGACCATGAAAACCCGCTCCCGGACCCGGACGACGCTGATTGCCGCGATTATATGATTTTTCTTTTTTCACGACAATTCCTCCTCTGAAAGTTGCGACAATGCAATTTCACGATATACATTGCAAGATTTAATTAATTTTTTATGGTTATCGTTTCCAACAATCTTTCCGTCTTGCAAAACTATAATACGATCTGCATCCATGATAGTACCAATACGTTGGGCGACTATTAAGACTGTGGCCTGTTTGGTAATAGCTTTTAAATGTTTTCTTAATATTGCATCTGTTTTGAAATCTAGTGCTGAAAAACTATCATCAAATACATAAATTAAAGGTTTTCTTATAATAGCACGTGCGATAGATAGCCTTTGTTTTTGCCCTCCGGAGTAATTGACTCCGCCTTGGTCAACCATTGATTCGTATTGATCAGGCATTGCCTCAATAAAATCTTTTGCCTGTGCAATGTTAGCTGCATACTCAATATCTTCTTGAGTTGCATTTTGAATTCCATAAGTGATATTTTCAGAAATGGATCCTGTGAATAAAGTTGCTGTTTGAGGAACAAACCCAATCATTGATCTTAATTTCTTAAGTTTAATTTGTCGTACATCAATTCCATCAATGGTTACTGAACCTTCAGAAACATCAAAAAGCCTTGGCAATAAATTAATGACTGTTGATTTTCCTGAACCTGTCGACCCAATAATTGCAATCGTTTCCCCGACATTTGCTTCAAAATTGATATCATCTAGAACGTTTTTTTCTGCATCCGCATATTTAAAAGATACATGATGAAATTTAACATTACCTTTGAATTCGTGTAAATCGTATGTATCGTCTGCATCATCTTTTATCGAAATTTGTGTATCTAATATTTCTGAGATTCGCTTCCCAGAGACTTCGGCTCGGGGGTAATTGATGAATGTGATGGTAAGCATAATTATGCTAAACATAATCATTGTGACATATTGAATTACGGCGTACAAATTAGCAAGTTCTGAATAATCTTGAATTATACCATTAGAGTTTTGAATAATGACATACGCTAATACAACCACTCCAAAAACAACAAAATTAAAAATCAAATTAACAATCGGATTGAGCAACGACATAATTCTTCCGGCTTTTAGCGTATTATTTGTTAAATCATTATTTGCAACTTGAAATCGATTTACTTCTTTTTCTCCTTGTCCAAATGCTCGAATGACTCTTACTCCGTTAATAGCTTCTCTGCCGACAACTGTCAATCGGTCAATCTTTTTTTGCATAGATCTAAATAAAGGAATAACTAAGATAAATGTAATTACAACTAACACAATTAAAGCAGGAATACCACCAAGTAAAACCGCTGTCAATTTAACGCTTTTTTGTAAACTTAAGATGATTCCTCCAATCATTAATATCGGGATTGCGAGGATCATTCTAAAGCTCATAATTGTATGCATCTGAACTTGCATAACATCATTTGTCGATCGTGTAATTAAAGTCGAAGTCCCAAATTTTTCAGATTCAGTTAAAGAGAAATCACTCACTTTTTTAAAAATGTCGCGTCGAATATCACGTCCGAAAGATGTTGATACTTTTGAAGAAAAATAGGATATGACAATCATTGCTAATCCAGAGATTAACGTTACTCCAATCATCATTAATCCATATTTTGTAATAACTTCAAGATCAATACCGCCGTCGACTTTTATGCCGTTTTTAATAATTGATGCAGTAAAATCAGGCAATAGTAGTTGTCCAATCGATTGGATAGCCACAAAGACAATCATCATCAAAACACCAAACCAATAAGGCTTTAAATACTTAAACAACTTTTTCATTTGAGGTCCTCTTCAAAATGTTCTTTTAGATAGGTATAGGTTTTTTTCATAAGTTCTGTCATTACTTCATATTCATCTTTAGACAAAGCACCATCAACCAATTTTTCCCAGTCTTCGTGAGCTTTTTTAACTTCTATAGCCATTTTATGTCCCTTTTCAGTTATCAAAAGAATAAACCCTCTCTGATCCATAGGATCGACAAGTTTTTCAACATAATCCATCTCGCTTAATTTTAGAATCATTCGTGTTGCATGCGATTTGTGATAAGGGGTTAAATCAACCAATTGATTCATCTTTATTGATGTAGCTTTATTTATTTCCATTAAATAGAAGCCCAAAGGCCCTGTTAAACCTAATAAATCCATTCGTTGATTGATAAAACGAAAGTGATATTTTCCAATTAAATGTTCATAATGTCTTAACATACGATTACCTCTTTCATTGATAGTAAGTATACCTTAATTTTAGTTGCCTTGTCAACTATTATTGAAAATTAAAAAAAACCAAATTTTTATGGGTTATTTTAATATATAAAGTATCCCTATGCATCCTTGTCCGCAATGCGATGAAATAACGCACCCAGCATCAGTTTCATAAAGATTATTGATAGAAATGGCTTTCAGTTTAGATTTAATGTATTGTGCAGAATTTGAAGCCATCGAATGTGTAATCATCATAAATTCCGGATCAATATCATCTTTCAATGAAATGACTTCTTCAATTAAAACATCGATAGCTATTTCAATTTTACCGCGAGGCTTTTTGCCAACAATCATTCCACCATCAACTACTTTGATGATAGGTTTAATTTTAAGCAGTGTTCCAGCAATAGCCGCTATTCCACTACAACGCCCACCTTTGTAAAGATATTCCATTGTATTAATCACAAATTGTGTGCGAACTTTTGGAATTAGTATTTTAATTTTTTTTATGATTGTTTCAACATCATCTCCTGCCTCGATAAATTTAGCGGCTTTTAAAACAAGTAATCCCGATCCACTCGAAAGGTTTTCAGAATCAATAAGATGAATTTTATCAGAAGCTACTAATTGTTTTGCCGAATAGGCACTTTGGAATGTGCCTGAAAATTTGGCACCAATGCCGATATATAATATTTCATATCCTTCCTCAAGGTATTTTTCAAATATTTCAACGAATGAGCCAGGTGAAGCCGCTGAAGTTTTCGGTAGAAAACCAAGTTCATCAACTTTTTTGTACATTTCAGGAACCGTTAATGTAACACCATCAAGATAGGAATCTTCTTTAAAATTAACGTAAAGCGGAATGATACTAATTTGATGTTGTTCCAGTAAAGATTTAGATAAATCGCATGTACTATCGGAAACTAATTTAATTTTATGCATTCATATCACCCAACAAAATTATAGCGAATACCCATTCAAAAGTAAAGATGAGGAATCTTTTTTTACGAAATTAACGCATGCTTGTCTAAATCTTGAGGTCGTTTCTTTAAAATTGACGTAATCAATGATATAATAAATCTTGAGGTGGAATTCATGCGTAAAATTGAGCGTAAAAATTTGGTTGACGCAATCGAAAAGATGATTATCGATGCTAATATGAATTTAGATTTAAAAATGGTCATTCGATTGAAACTTGCCATGGAAAAGGAAAACTCTCCTGTTGCTAAGAGTATTCTGTCCGAAATAATTGAAAATCAAGATATTGCAAGGGATCAGTCGATTCCTATGTGTCAAGATACCGGTGTTGCCGTATTTTTTGTCGATATTGGCAATCAAATATTCCTTGATTTCAATCTTGAAGATGCTATCAATGAATCGGTACGTAATGCTTATAATAATGGGTATTTACGAAAGTCTGTCGTTAATCATCCCCTTGAAAGAAAAAATACCATGGATAATACACCTGCTATCATCCATATTAAACAGGTTATATCTGATAATATTTGTGTCCTTATGGCCGCAAAGGGTGCGGGATCTGAAAATATGAGTGCTATGAAAATGCTAACGCCTTCTGCAGGCAGACAAGGAATCATTGATTTTGTTCTCAAAACTGTCATTGATGCAGGCGGAAGAGCTTGCCCTCCGATAATTATCGGCCTTGGCATTGGCGGTAATTTTGAAAAAGTAACCGAAATTGCTAAAGAAGCTATTTTCAGAGATTTAGACGATCAAGCTATTAATCCTATTGATCGAGCTTTAGAAATCGATTTACTCGAACAAGTTAATAATCTTGATATTGGCCCTATGGGGTTAAAGGGTAATACCACCTGTATAGCCGTTAAAGTAAATAGTTATCCTTGTCATATTGCTTCATTACCAGTAGCGGTCAATATTCAATGTCATGCCGCGAGACATAAGGAAATTATTTTAAGAGGTGAGCTGATATGATTCGATTGAATCTTCCTTTAACTGACGAGGTTAGAATATCTTTAAATGCGGGAGATCAATTACTTCTTACAGGCTATTTATATACCGGAAGAGATGCAGCCCACAAACTCATGGTTGAATCAATTCAAGCAAAGCAACCGTTGCCTATGCCAATTCAAGGTGAAAGCATCTATTATACAGGCCCAACACCAGCTAAACCCGGATTTGTAATCGGCTCATGCGGTCCTACTTCATCCTATAGGATGGATGTATATAGCATTCCATTAATGGAAAAAGGATTAAAAGTAATGATTGGAAAAGGGCCAAGAAGCGATGAATTCATCCAATCATTAATAAAAAATCAAGCGGTATATTTGGTTACGACCGGAGGCATTGGTGCTCTACTCAGTAAACGTGTTAAAAAAATGGAAATCATTGCATTCCCTCATCTTCAAAGTGAAGCAATTTATCGATTATTCGTAGAAGATTTTCCTGTTATTGTTGCTTATGATTCGAAAGGAAATGTACTATTTTCAAAATAAAAAAATGGAAAAATTTTCCATTTTTTTTATATATTTAGTATGCTTTTGCAAAATATACCATTTTTTCTGCTTTTCGTCCGCAGACAGGGCAATGATCACTTAAATGTTCTTGTTCAAAGGGTATACAGCGAGAAGTTGCAGTGGTATCTTCTTTAATTTTAATTTCACAGTCCTGATTTCCACACCACATCATCTTCACATAACCCGGTTTAGTACTAATTAAATTTTTAAACTCTTCATACGTTGTCGCAGGACGAGTGTTTTCTGTGACGTTTTGAAGTGCTTTTTCGTACATTTCCTGATGTATCGAAGTAAATAAAGCAGGAACAAGATTGTGAAGTTCATTAATTTTCACACGTATTTTTTCGTTATTTATGCGTTTTACAACAACACATTCACCTTGTTCGAGATCTCTTGGACCGATTTCAATTCGAAGTGGAACGCCTTTCATTTCGTATTCAGAAAATTTCCATCCAGGAGTTTTATCTGAATTATCAAGTTTGACACGGACATTAATCTTCTCGAGTTCGGATTTAATTAGTTCGGAAGTTGTTAATACCCCTTCTTTTTGTGACTGAATAGGGATAATTACAACTTGAGTAGGCGCAACAAAAGGCGGCAAAACTAAACCCGAATCATCTCCATGGACCATTATAATTGCACCAATAAGTCTTGTAGAAAGCCCCCAAGATGTTTGGTAAACCGGTTTAAGAACACCATCTTTATCTTGAAAAGTAATATTAAAATGCTTGGCAAATCCAGTGCCAAAATAATGCGTTGTTCCACTTTGTAGTGCTTTTCCATCATGCATTAAAGCTTCGATTGAATATGTATCGACTGCACCGGCAAATTTTTCTTTATCTGTCTTTTTTCCCATGATAAATGGAATAGCAAGCAAATCTGATCCGCAATGATTGTAAATATCTAACATTCCCAAAACTTCATCTTTTGCTTCTTGTTCGGTTGCATGAATTGTATGGCCCTCTTGCCATAAAAATTCTGATCCTCTTAAAAAAGGTCTTGTGGTTTTTTCCCAACGAACAACAGAACACCATTGATTATATTTTTTGGGAAGATCACGGTATGATGATACAATTTTGGAGTAGTGATCACAGAAAAGAACTTCAGATGTCGGACGGATAATTAATCTTTCTTGAAGTACTTCTTTTCCCCCAATGGTAATAATAGCCGTTTCAGGAGCAAATCCGGCAACATGTTCGGCTTCTTTCATAAAAAGTGATTCAGGAATCACAAGTGGCATATATACATTTTCATGCCCAGTTCGTTTGAACTCACGATCAAGATGAGCCTGGATATTTTCCCAAATTGCGTATCCATAAGGACGGTAGATAATAAATCCCTTTGCATCCGTATAGTCCATCAGTTCTGCCTTTCGACAGACGTCAGTATACCATTGTGCAAAATCTTCATCACGTGAAGTAATTGATTTTACAAGTTTTTCTTTTTGATTATTCATGTCGTGACACCTCTATTTTCAGTACAATATTATAACACAATGAGTATAATCCTCCAAGAGAATTTACTAATGTCAAAAATTCTTAATAAGAGAATTATTCAATCGCTTTTAGAACAAAATGTTCAAATGACTTATAATCTTTTGCTTTAAAAACACCACAATCCTCTAGTACAAGTTCAAAAACTTTTCCAACTTCTTGTTTAAGGAAAGAATCAATATCAATCTCATTCATGGCTTTATCTTTAATCTCATTAATCCAAATAAGATGTTTTTCCAAATCTGGAAATTGAGCAAAATCTAAATTTTCAATCATGCATTTCTTAATGAGATCTAATTCAGATTTTAACCTGCCAGGTAAAACAGCCAGTCCCATGACCTCAATGAGACCAATATTTTCTTTTTTTATGTGAAAATATTCATCTCGAGGATGAAACAATCCATAAGGACGTTCAGATGTGGTTAAATTGTTTCGTAATACAATATAGAATTGGTATTTTCCATCTTTCAATTTAACAATAGGAGTAATGGTATTATGCTTTTCAGTCGTTTCAGAATGAATTCCTAGTGAAGCATTTGAATATTGTTTCCAAGATTCAAAAATTGCGATGACCATATCTAACAAGTTGAACTCATTGTTTCCAGTTAGGCGAATAACAGAAAGCGGCCAATCAAGAATTTCTACCTCGACATGACGCTTTTTGAAATGTTGTAATACTTTCGCTTTCTCGATCGGAAAATCAAATCTTCCTCCTTGAAAATGATAATGAGATAAAATTGATCCGCCAACAATTGGTAAACCAGCATTAGATCCAATCAAATAATGAGGAAACTTGTTAATGAAATCAATCAACTCTTTGAAAGTGTTATGATCCACTCTCATAGGTTCATGATTTTTTTTGAGAATAATACAGTGTTCATTATAATATGAATAAGGAGAGTACTGAAAACCCCATTCATTCTTTTCGTGATTTAAAGTCATACTAATCACTCGATGATTACTTCTAGCTGCTTTTTCTGAAGTTCCATAAAACCCAACATTTTCCATGCATAATGCACAAGCAGGATAATTATCAGTTTTATTGTTGTTCACAAGGGCGATGGTTTTTGGGTCTTTTTCCGGTTTAGAAAGGTTAATTGTGATATCAAGCGAACCGTATTTACCTTGATACTTATATGATATATTTTTTTTAATTCTATTAGTCTTTATATAATTAGTTGCTTGCGAAATATGGTAAAAATAATCGGTTGCTACTTTGGGTCCGTCTTTGTAATGTTGATAGAATAAACGATTCATTTCTGAAGGCCGAGGCAGAAAAGAATCCATCATTTTAGCTTCAAAATTATCACAAGTTGATTCGCTATCATCAGAAATTAACTTGTTTTTCATTGCGTAATCAATGAGCGCTTCAAGCAACTGGAAAAAATCAAGATCCTCATGGATATTTTCTGGGATAAAAGATTGTAATGAAAATAAATAAAGCAGTTGATTTATGGCATAATCACGATCATCGGGCTGAAGTATTTGATTCTTTTCAGCATATTTAAGTAAATGATTCAACAAAGTATTAATGGTCATATTAATATCCCTCCGGATGGCTCCGATGAAAATTCCATGCTGATTCAATGATATCTTCAATATTTTTAGTTGGAAGCCAGTTCAGATACTTTGCCACTTTTTCATTGGATGCTATTAATTGGTCAGGATCACCTTCGCGCCTTGCACCCATCACGATTGGAATAGAATGTCCTGTTACTTTTCGAGCTGCATTTACAATTTCTAAGTTCGAATAGCCCGAATTTGATCCAAGATTAAAAATATTGGAAATGTTGCTTTTCTCCAAATAATCAATAGATAATAAGTGGGCATTTATAAGATCATCCATATGGATATAGTCTCGGATACAAGTTCCATCTTTTGTTTGATAATCAGATCCAAAAATGGTAATCGAATCCGTTTTTCCTAAAGGAACACGTAATATTAGCGGAATTAAATGGGTTTCAGGCACATGGACTTCACCAATTGAGCCATCACTACTTGAACCCGCAACATTGAAATATCTCAAACTGACAAATCGAATACCATAGGCTAAATCTGACCATCTCATAATTTTTTCCATCATAAGTTTTGATTCTCCATAAGGATTCGTAGGAATTGTAGGAAATTCTTCCGTTATTGGCATCTTTGTATGCGATCCGTATACCGCTGCAGAGGATGAAAAAACGATTTTTTTTACATGATGGCGATGCATGGCTTTAAGTAATTCAATGGTCCCATTCACATTATTATCAAAGTAATTAAGCGGTTCTTTCATGGAAACACCAACTAAGGAATTTGCAGCAAAATGAACACAGCAATCAATGTTTTCGGCTTTAAAAACCTCGTCAAGAAATAAACCATCACGAATATCTCCTAAGTAAAATTTCGCTTGTTTATCAATCGCTTCTTGATGACCTGTTTGAAGATTATCAATGACGACAACAAGATGTCCGTCTATAATAGCTTGTTTGACGAAATGACTTCCTATATAACCTGCTCCACCTAAAACAAGGATTTTCATTGTTTGTCCTCCCATAGGCAATAATCTATAAAATGATGATAATTTTGATTTGGTTTTAAGAGATAGCCTTCAAATCGATCATCATTAATGGCATTTGATTGATATTGTGGCTCAATGGCGATAGCTGAATGTAGTGATAAAGGATAACTATTATGAATTCTTTTTTTATTTGGGTAGTTAGTTGTATAGATTGTAACTCCAGGGTAATCCGTTTTTATGTTTAAGCGACGATTTGATTTTGATGAATATAAAACAACTGCTGGTTTAATGTGATTATCTAGTAGAAAAAAATGATCAAAACCATTGGCTTTTTGAGACTTTAATAATGGATTCATAATTGATGGCATCAAAGATTTAGCGTTTCGAAAATCAAAGACGGTATTGTTTACATCGATAATTTCAGTTCCTAAAATTTCGTCATCTACCATAACGGCTTTTGATGCGTTTAATTCAAGTGAATGATGCGACAAATCAAGTAAAAAATCCCCATCTAGATTAAAGTAGGAGTGATTGGTTAGATTGCATAGGGTTGTTTTAGAGGTTTTTGCAAAAAAGTCAATCCGGAAGCCATCATTTCTTAATTCATAGGCTATTTTTACCGAAACCAATCCGCCAATTTCTTCTGGAACCATTTGGGTTGAAAATTCAATCGTGACTTTATCGTCATTTTCAGTAATAGAAGATACTTCAAAGTTTTGAAAACTTAAACCTTTATCGCCACCATGAAGATAATGTTTTTCTTTTGAGTTAAAATGATATTCAGAACCCTCTATTTTGCATGTAGCGCTAGCTATTCTGCCCGAAATTAAACCTACACAGGTTCCTAAATACATTCCACCTTTACTATAATCCAGATAGTCTTCATAACCAGCGACTAGGTTAGTGCCATCACGAGAAATCCATTTTGTTAATGTTGCACCTATTGAAAGTAATTCATAAGTTGGACCATTTTCATAAGCAACTTCAATCACAGACCAATTTTTTTGAATCAATCGTTTTTTTATATTCATATTCTGACCTCACCATTTGTTAAGAATATAATACCATAATTATTTATGGATTTATATGAAAAAATAAAAGGTTACCGAAGTAACCTTTAAGATAAATCAAATTCTGATTTAAAGTTGATAATAAAGTAAGAGAGCAATTGAAGCAAGAATCACCATGCAACCACCGACGACAAGAATCGGTATATATAATCTTGAAGATTCTTTTTCACTTTCCATCAATCGGTATTCAAAAAAAGTCTTTGGTCCTTCATATTCTTTTTGGCGTTTTAAAACCTGCCAAAAACGACGCAATCCGAAACGAATGAAATCGAATCCAGAATTGTTGTCAATAACAATTAGTAGTCCGAACAGAACCATTAAATAGCCTGGGATGAATAGTGCATCTGCAAGATATCCATAATATTCAATATTCCATTCAGAGAGGATAAACTGAGTGCTCGCACCAAAAAAGATTGCCGCAATGCCTAATCCAATAATCGTTGTGATGATAAATGGTTTGCCTTTATTCGATTTCATTTGATTGGCACTTCCTTGATTGTTAATCCTTCAACAATTTACGAAGATCATCAAGTTCTTCGGGACTACAATAGATGAAATGATCTTTTTTGATTTCCAGCATTTGCGGTTTCTCTTTTGTTCTCTTTCGCAAATTTGGATTATAAACTTCACGCTTGCGCAATTTTTCAGGAATAGGGTCAGGTAAGGGAATTGCTGAAAGCAAAGCGCGTGTGTAAGGATGGAGTGGGTTTTTGAAGAGTTCTTCGGTTGAAGCCATCTCAACCATTCGACCGTAATACATAACTCCAATGCGATCACAAAACATTTTTACAACCGATAAATCATGCGCAATAAACATGATTGTTAGCCCTAATTCATGGCGCAGATCATTTAATAGATTAATAACTTGAGCTTGAATCGATACATCAAGAGCAGAAATTGGCTCATCCGCGATAATGAGTTCGGGGTTTACGATTAATGCCCGCGCAATACCAATTCTTTGACGTTGACCACCAGAGAATTCATGGGGATATCTTCCTGCGTGTTCGGGCACAAGACCTACTAACTTCAATACACGATAAACCTCTTGAAGCATCTTTTCTTGATCGCGTTCTCCTCGAATAATCAACCCTTCGGCAATAATTTCGCGAACGGTCATACGCGGATTAAGTGAAGCAATTGGGTCTTGGAAAATCATCTGCATTTTACTCATCAAGTCTTGATTTCTCTTATTTGAACTTTTAATGTTTTTGATTTCAGTTTTGATAGCATTAATTTTTTCTGAATAAGCTGTTTTCAAATCTGTTGCAGTATGATCAGCTTTATTCCCCAAAAGTTCAATGTCAGCGCTATGCTTCAAATTAAGTGTTTCTAGATCATTATGATGTTTTTCAGATAGATTTTCGAGAGTGAGTCGTTGATTCTTAATTAATTCCTCTTTATCATTTTCGAAGGAAGAAATTTTTTCGCGAAGAGTTTCATCTTCTTGGGCATTGACTTCTACTTTCGTTCTCTCGCCCTTTAAACCAAGAATATCATCATCAAGATCACTGATTTTGTTTTTATATTCATTTGTTAACAAAGTCTTTTGATTGTTATAATCATCAATCATCAACTGTCTTGCATGTTTGTATTCATCATCAACCGTCGTGCGATCTTTTGATAATAAAGCACACTGACGCGAATACTCTTTTGTAATCTCGGCTTTTTCTTCATTGAGACGACGAATTTCACGAACGATTTGTTTGGTTCCCATCGCAATTCTTTCGCCTTTGAAGAAAATTTGACCATCTGTAATTTGATATAATCCAATAATTGAACG
>DILB01000027.1:0-85453 GCA_002424815.1 Caryophanales bacterium UBA5603 | reverse complement strand
CTGCCAACTTTGAAATATTGACGAAGATTTTCAACAACTAAAATATTGTCCTTTAAAAAATTTTCACGATTTAGATCCACTGTCGTACGCCTCCTTCTTCTTTGTAAGTTTCTCTACGATTGCCGGGGGTGTAAATTCAGGGGCATTCTCATGAAGCAACCATGTCGCAGCATAATGCGTATCAGAAATTTTAAACATGGGTGGTTGTTCTTCATAATCAATTTGCATAGCATATTTATTTCTGGCAGCAAAAGCATCACCTTTAGGCGGAAATAACATATTGGGAGGCGTTCCAGGAATCGCATCTAATTTTCCTTTTGATTCTAAGTCAGGCATCGATGATAGCAAGGCCCAAGTGTAGGGATGTTTTGGATTGTAGAAAATTTCGTTTGTTGTTCCAAATTCAACAATTTTTCCAGCATACATAACAGCGATTCGATCAGCCATATTGGCGACAACACCAAGATTATGCGTGATAAAAATAATTGAAATATGTCTTTCAGCTTTAATACGATTGATAAGTTCAAGAATTTGTGATTGAATTGTCACATCAAGTGCTGTTGTAGGCTCATCACAGATTAAAATCTCTGGATCAGTAGCCAAAGCAATAGCAATAACAATTCTTTGCCTCATCCCTCCTGAAAATTGGAAAGGATATTGATAGAAACGCTTTTCAGGTTCTGGAATACCAACCTCTTTCATCGTGGCTATGACTTTCTCAATGGCCTCTTCTTTTGTAATTCTAAGCGTTCTAACATAGGTTTTTTTAGCATTATCAATCTCTAATTTAATTTCTTTAACTAAAGAAGAATTTTTGCTTTGTTTTGCTAAAGATAGCCGATTTTTAGCTTCTTTTATTGCATTATCGCGTTTAGATTTAGCCGCAGCAACATAGGCATTAATTTCTTCTTTTGCCTTTTCTTTTGCCCTTTCGTAAGTCTCAGTTAAACTAGGAAGGGTAGTTTTATATTCAGAAACGATGGCATTCATTTTGGCCATGAAATCTTTTGAAAGTTCATCAATTTTTTGTTTTATAATTTTCGATTCATCAGAAGGTCGATTCTTAAAAGTAGTTTCAGCCTCTAGTACTCGATCTTCATATTCTTTTTTAACACGTAGCTTCTCGTTGACAAGTTCTTGTCCACTAAAATTAGATTTTGCTTTTTCCATGTGTAAAAGAAAATCATTATAAGCAGATTCTTTTGCAGTTCGAAGAACAGAAATGCTACTTGAATTTTTAATACTGCGATATTGATTTGTGAATTCGTTATTAAGTGATTGTTTATCAAAACGGAATTTATATTTAAGTTTTCTTAAATCAATAAATTCCTTTTCAATTTTTGAGTCATATATTTTCCTAATCCGATCCCGATGCAATAAAATTGCTTCAGTAATCTGTTTACCCACTTTCATAATGGGATTTAAAGAAGAGAGTGGATCTTGGAAAATCATTGCAATTTTTGTGCCTCGAATACGATGAAAGTCTTGTTCTTCAATGGCAATAAGGTTTTCACCACGGTAAAGAATTTCTCCTTTATCAACAACAGCATTTCCTGCAAGAATTCCCAAAATAGCACGACTGGTCACAGATTTACCAGAGCCAGATTCTCCAACGATACACAATGTTTCATTGCGATTTAAATCAAAATTGACTTCTCGTACAGCCCTAACCATTCCTCCCGGAGTTTTGAAAGAAACTGTCAAATCTTTTACTTCTAAAACTTTTTCTTTATTGTATGACATACTATTCAACTCCTCTCAAGGATGGATTGAAGGCATCGCGAAGGCCATTTCCGAATAGGTTAAATGAAATCATCAAGGCAGAGATAATAAATGCCGGGAACATAACCATATGAGGTGCTGTTGTTAAAACGGCTTGCCCTTCAGATAACAAAGTTCCGATTGATATAATCGTCCCAGAAGGTCCAAGGTTTAAATAAGCGATAGCGGATTCGGTAAAAATTGCAGAAGGTATAATAAGAACAGAACCGGTTATAATAGGTCCAATTGCATTTGGTAAAATATGTTTGAAAATCAAACGACGATCTTTGGCACCTAAAGTGCGTGAAGCAAGCACAAATTCTCGACCTTTATATCGATAAAATTGAGTTCTTACACTTCCTGCAGTCCCAATCCAACTCGTGATTACAAGCGCAATGGCAATCAGAAAAATCGGGTTTTCCTGGAAGAACACCGCTGCGGGGGAGGGGGTTGCTGAACGCATACCTGCATCCGCATACATTTTAATCAAAGTCATAGTTACTAACCATGGAACACCTGATATAATTTCAACAAATCGTTCCATTAAAATGTCTGCAGTTCCACCGTAATAACCAGATATTGATCCCCATACAACACCGACGGAAACGGTGACAAGCATGACATAAAAACCAATCAATAAAGAAGTTCTTGCCCCTGTCCAAACATGTGTAAACAAATCAAATCCTGCTCCGTTGGTTCCAAACCAGAATGAAGGATAATCATCGGTATTAGCGATGTTAATACCTCTTTTAGCAAGTTCTGAATAGTAATAATCTTTATAACTGATTGTAACTCGATAAACAGATGTATCTGTAACAATAAGTTCTCCTGTGACAGGATGAATGAAAGAGAAAATTTCTTCTTCAATAACAACATGTTTTACATAATAGTCTTGAGATGTTAATTTAGAAAGTTCTTCTCCTCCAAATGCATAAATATTGCGGAATCCAAAACGGTTTTTGTATACATCCACTCGAATATCAACAACCGTACGCATCGTTTCTTTATTACCTTCAACTGTTATTTGTTGGTAAGGTTCACTCATCCAAACAATCGCATCGAGGTCATAATTGATTTCTAAAGTAGAATAAGCAACGCCATAATAGATTTTTTGCCCATCCGCGATACCTAGTTTTGCAAGTAAATTAATCTTTGGAGGCAAATAATCAAGTGAGGCGTTACTATACGTAATAGTATATTGGTTCAAGAAAGGACCAATGATAGCCATTAGAACGATTAAGACTAGGATAAAGAAAGCTATAACACTAGCCTTATTTTTACGAAAACGAATCAAAGCATCCTTAAAATAACCAATCGGTTTGGTCTCAAATTGTTCATCTAAAATCCGTTCATCAATATGAGTAAAATGAAATAAATCATTGCTCATTTTTTCGTTTTTATTATAAGCCATTATTTGCGCGCCCCCATTCTGATTCTCGGGTCAACAATTCCATATGAAAGGTCGACGATCAATGAGGCAATCAATCCGATACTAGTATAGAAAGCTAATGACACCATGATTACATTATAGTCTAATAATTGAATAGCTAGCAAAAAGACACTACCGACACCGTTTACCCCATAAATTTGTTCGATAATCAGAGACCCACCAATGATACCAACTAAATTACCAATAACAATTCCGATTAAAGGAACCATTGAATTTCTGAGAGCATGGCGTAATACAGTTTGACGTTTATTGAGTCCTTTCGTTCTGGCTAAAAGAAGAAATTCCGATGTGAGAACTTCTGTAAGTTCCGCACGTGTATAACGTGTTAAACTTGCAATAGGACCAAACGCCAAAGCGAGAACTGGTAAAACCATTCCTCTTGCCATAGCAGCGGTTGAAACGTTTGATGGAGGAAATTGAATCGGAAACCAACCCCATTTATAAGCCGGAAAATACATTAACAAGGTCACAACGACAAAGGAAGGAATCGAAATAAAAATAATAACAAAAAAGGAAATAAGGTAGTCAGGCCACTTATTTTTTTTGAGAGCGGCAACTATGCCGAACAAGAAGCCAAGGGGCATGGCAACCAAGAATGAAAAAATATTAATACGCATCGTTGTGGGTAAGTTCCTACTTAATACTGAGAATGCTTCGTTTCCAGGGCTCATATGCATCGAGATTCCCCAGTCCCAATCAACAATCACATTTCTAACCCATAGAGCATATTGCGCCATAATCGGCTGATCCCAACCGTATTTAGCTTTCCATATTTCAACATCAAATCCATCTTCCATTAGTAGTTCGATTGGAACAACTTGAGGAAGTTTTTTAACTAGGATAAATGTTATGGAAAGAATGATTGTTATAGTTAAAGAAGCAAGTAAAACACGTTTTATAATATATCGTAACATTTCACACCTCTATCGAAAACGAAGCCAACAACTAATCAGATTAATTGTTGGCTTGTTCTCATTATGAATTCAGTAAATTTTTAGTTGAGAATTTTTATTCAGTTGTTGGTTAGTAATTATCCAATTAAATCTTGAACTGCTTTGGCAGCAACTAGGTCAGCGATAGCTAATTCTAGACTTACTAATTTTGCAGAGTTAGCAACTTCAAGTTTTTGATCAGCTGTCAATAAATTAAAGGCAGCTCTTGCAGCAGCAACTGCGGCTTGATCAGTTAGTTTTACATCTACTAATGCAGGAAGAGCGGTAATCAAAGCTTCAACAGCAGCAACTTCGAGATCAGAAATAGCTTGTTCTTTAGCAACTAGAGTTGCAAGGTTGTCAACTTCAGCTTGTTCTGCTTCACTAAGTGCGGTATAAGCAGCTCTAGCAGAAACAACAGCAGCCTTATTAGCTAATACTGGAGTAGCAGGAAGTGCAGTGATAGCGGCTTCAACAGCAGCGACTCTAGCAGCAGATGCAGCAACTTCGAGTACGACGATAGCAGCTTCATCAGCAACAAGATCAGCAAGATTTGTTATCAAAGCTTGTTGTGCAACTGATAATGCGTCATAGCCTGCTCTAAGTGCTACTATTACAGTTTTATTTGCTAAAGTAACAGTTGCAGGAACTCTTCCGATTTGAGCTATAACAGCAGTAACTTGTAGAGTAGCAATTCTAGTTTCAGCAGCAACCAATTTAGTAGTATCTACTAAGGCTTGTTGTGCAGCTGATAAATCTTCATATGCTTCTCTAGCGGCAACTGCATATTTAACGTCTGCAACATAATCTGTAGCCACTTTCAGAGCAGCAACGATGTCAGCGTTAGAAATCACTTTTGCAGTATAAACAGCAGGAGTTGTTACGGCATTAATATTTGCTTTTGCATACATGCCGATGACTTTAGCAAGATCGATTTGTCCTTGGTATCCACCTAGAGCAGTTAAATAAGTAACTAATCCATTAACAGCGGTGTCAACTTTTGCTACATTAAACTTGTAATAATATTCATATGTGATAGCTTGAACACCAGGCAAATAGGTAGCCATAATTGCGTTTACTTGAGCAACTGTAGTTGCAGCTAGAATAGCATCCCAAAGTTCTACGTAAACGAAATCTTCAATTGCATCATAAAATGCACCACCAAAGGCTTTATTAGGATTGTAATAATCATAATACCAATCAGCTTTGCTATCTAATTCAGAAAGTGCAGCGAATTGAGCTTCGAACAATGCAGCAGCTTTTCTTGGAACAGCTTCAAGAGCAGCAACACCAGCAGTTAATGCAGCTTCGACACCAGCAACAGTTGTTGCGGCTTCGATGGCAAGAACAGCAGCGTCATAAGCATCATCATAATCTTCTAAAGCATCTTCACTGAAATACAATGGGTCATATTTAGCGTAGGCTTTATCAAGTTCTGCTAAAGCTTGGAAAATAGCGAAATCAACATCGTTACCAGCGGTATAAGCTTCGTATTCAGCTTGTGAAACTTCATTACCATCGATAACATATGAACCTGTGATAGCAGCCATGACTAATGAGTCAAATGACCATAATTTTCCATCCCATTCAAGATCAACTACTGTTGAGTCAAATCCCCAAAGAAGGAATAATCCACCACGGTTGTCAGAACACCAAACGTCGAGTAGTCCCCATGGATCAAGCGTTCCGCCGGAAATACCGGAGATAGCAAGGTCGAAGTGACCAATCATTTGTTTGTCGTAATAAACACCCATGCCGTTAGAGGAAGCAATTTGGTTAACAGTTAGTTCGAATGTAATATTTGAATATTTAGCATCTAAGTCATTAAATACTAGTTCAAGTTGAGCTTTCAATGCATTACCGATAGCAAGTTGAGTAGCACCTGTGAAGGTAGCATATTCAAGTTTGATTACGGTTGGAGTAGCCAAATTCAATTTACCTTGGGCAACAAGAACGTCAAGCGCGGTTTGATAGAGGACCTTAGCTTTAGCTTTGTTGAAACCATAGGTTTCTGGATTGAGACCATTTAGAACAGCTAATCCTGCTTCTGATTGACGGTAGATAGCACCGGTAAGTGGGTCAGCAGCATAAGCTGATGAAATGTAAGTTTGGTCTGGAGTAGAAGTTTTAGCAACCGTTACTGCAAGTTCATAACGATCCACAGCATAATATAATGCTTCGCGGAATTGTGCAACTTGAAGAATTGGTTTTAAAGTCCAACCGGCAACCAATTTACCAGCAGTTACGAGTTCATCGTAAACTTCTTGTGTCATTGTATTTACGGAAGCACGGAATACAGTTGCGCCTGGAACTTTTTTCAAGCCAGGATTATCTTTATATTGGTCATAGTTTGCTGCTGGAATACCTACAACATCGAGTTCACCATTATTAAACAGTAACAAGGCGGCGTTGGCATCTGCAACACGGGTAATGCGATAATTTGTATAATGATAAAGAGCTTTTTCGTGATAATTATTGTTCTTCATCAATTCAACAACTTTATCAGCTTCCCAGTTTGTCAAAATGAATGGACCATGGGATGCAAATTTATCTTCATCAGAACCATAAGTAGTCGATTTTCCATCTGGGGCTTTAGTCGCTTCCCAAATTGGGCGATATACTGGAGTGATAATGAATGAACCAAAATTATACATGAAATCCCATTCAGTCAATGGATTGACAAGTTCGACTGTAAATGAATATGGGTCGCCAGAAACTGGTGCGAAACCAACTTGTGAGAAATCAGTAACTGTTCCACTATAATATTCTTGAGCGTTCTTAACTTTTAGAGTAGCAGTGAAAACATTATATCTTCTTTGCTTTAAGAGTGGATCTAAAGTTTCTTTGAATGTGTAAAGGAAATCAGCAGCTGTCATGGCGTTAACACCAGGAACTTGCGGATTAGCATCCAATACATTACCATTCTTGTCATAGAAGTATAAATCTTCTCTGATTGTAATCTTGAAGTTTTTGGCCATTACTTTACCTGATGTTTCATCAACTGCAGCATCAAGCAAAACTGTTTCAGTAGCCATACTTGGTCTGAGAACATAACCATCTTTGGTATCATTAAAATAGAAACCGTAGAGTGAACCCAACGCAAGACTCAATACATCAGAGTCAGGAGAACCAGCATAAGCAAGCGGGTTCAATGTTGTTGGTGATGCTGTTGAAGATGTTCTGTAAGTAAATTTGTCAGTCGTTCCGGTATCCGGAGCTGTCAGGGTTGAATAAAGTGTTCCGAAACCCATCAAGTAAACATAAGTATCTGAGAACAAATCAACTCTGGAACTGTATAAAACAGCACCGCTGTTGTTGAACATTGGGATACTGACGTTTTTGGAAATCAAATATCTTTCAACTGCACCAAGCATGCTTAGTTTCACTTCAGAGTCAGCATACTTTAAGTTAAAGTAGCCTGTTGCTCCAGTGACTTCAACAGGTGGTTGAGTCGTGGTGGTCGTAGTCGTAGTGGGAGGAGTGGTGGTTGTTGTCGTGGTAGTAGTAACTTCAGTACATGCTACCAATGCAAAAACCGCAACTAACCCTAAGACTAATGCTAATAGCTTTTTCATCGTTTTCTCTCCTTTTTTAAATTTGTATCAATACTACTATAATTAAGAAAAAGTGTCAATATGGTTACAAAAAAAAACTTTGATAACCGTGTGAAAGTGTTTACATTTATCATACTTTTGCCGTTTTTTCGCGAAAAAATGGTATTTTTACAAAAATGTTTACTTTCTACTTAAAAGCGAGCACGTACATACACGCAAGAATTTACAAAAAAATGATGGTTTTTCATTGTAAATTTAAAATTTTGGGCATTGTTATATGCTTTTTACACGCTTTGATGTAAAATGAATGCGGGTGATTTCATGATATTTAAACCGATAACATTGATTGACAAAACCAAATTCGAATATGCAATTCGCCATAGTGATATTTATAAAAATTATATGGGTAGCGAGTTGAATTTTCAAAATTTGATGACTTGGAAAGTAACAGATAACATCGAAATAGCTCAAATTAATGATCAAACATTGGTTGTTAAAGGCGTTAATCGAGGGATTACATACTACTTTCCGCCTATCGCTCCGACGGCTTCATATTTCATAAAAGCCATTCAAACGATGGAACAACATGCAGTCAACGAAAATACTCCTTTTTTAGTTAAAGGCTTGACTGAATCCATGGCAGAAATAATTAAGAACTCAAACCTAAAATATCGACTTAGTGATGAAAGAGATCATGCTGAATATCTTTATAACGCTCAATCGTTGATAACATTGTCAGGAAAAAAATACAATAAAAAAAGAAATCTATATAATCAATTTATTGCTAAATACGATTTTACTTTTAAAAGTTACGAATCAACGGATTTGCCTTTAATAATCGACCTTCTTCAGCGTTGGGAAAATCGAAAAAGCCATGCTTTTGAGCATTCAGCTATCTATGGAGCGTTAATGAATCTTGAACAACTCGATTGTTTCGCTGATCTTATCATTATTGAGGGGATCGCAGTAGCATTTTCAATCGGAACAAAAAACCAAGATTATGGACTTGTTCTCTTTGAAAAAGCTGATACTTCTTTTATTGGGGTCTACGCCACGATAAATACAATGTTCGCTGAAAGACATTTTTATGATGTAAAGATTATTAACCGTCAAGAGGATCTAGGCATAGTTGAATTAAGAAAAGCAAAAATGTCATATAATCCCGTTGGTTTTGTGAAAAAATTTAACTTAACAAGAAATCACTTAACCACTCAAGAAGTTGAAGAACTTAAAGTACTATATAAAGAAGCCTTTGATGATTCAGAAGGATATCAAAACTTCTTTTTCAGTCAAAAATATAGAGCAGATAACGTTATATTCATCAAAGAACAACAAAAGATAGTCTCGGCTTTACATTTAGTTAAAAAACCACTTAATTGCCACGAAAACCCCTGTTCTTTGCCCTTTGTAGTTGCAGCTGCGACACTCATCAGTCATCGCAATAAAGGACTGATGAAGAATGTCATCGCTCAAGCCTATAAAGAGTTGTTCAATCGTAATCAATTTCTTTTAGCCCTTTCACCGTTTGATGAAAAATTTTATCATTCTTTCGGTTTTGAATCGGTTTTATGGTCTCATTTTGAGACAAGACAAATTGTTCCAAAAGACCATTTTCACTATAAAGAAGCAACGATTGATGATTTAACCATTCTTGCTGATATTTACGAACAAAAAATGAATGATAAAAATATCTATATTGATCGCAAATTAGGAGACTGGGAAATCTTATTTAACGAAGTTCAAGCAGATAAAGGAAAAATTATTATTGTTTATCATGAAAATAACTACGTAGGATATTTTTCAACTTTCAATGAGGTTATTGAAGAAATTTGTATGTTGAACGATGATGTTCTTCCAAATATTCCTGAATTTTCATCAGGTCAATATGAAATCATTAATCAAACTTCGGGAGTTTCCCATTTAATGTTAAGAATTATTAATTCAAAAAAATTTATCGAAAACTATCCCTATACAGAAAATACAAATTTTACTTGGAAAGTAAGAATTCGAGATATGTTTTTTGAAGCAAACGATGTTACAATTGAACTTATTATCAAAAACGGAAATGTATCGATTCGTGATATTGAAACATACGATGAGGAAATTTCAATTAATGATCTTACACGAAAAGCATTTGTAGAAGGAGAATTACCATTTAATCCGGTCTCAATGTTAATATTTGACAAATTTTAATAAAATAAACTCAAATCGGATGTTTTATCGATTTGAGTTTTTTTCAAAAAACAACGAAAATAAAGGGGTATTAGGATAATGTTCGTAGGAGATTATCTCTTTTGTTATTGGATGTGGAAAACTTAGTCTATAGGCATATAATCCCAGTTCATTTTGATTTTTACATAAATCTCCGCCATATTTTCGATCTCCATGCAAAGGCCATCCTCGACTTGAAAATTGAAGCCTGATTTGATGAAATCGTCCACTATTCAATCGAATTGAAACAAATGATAATATCCGCCCATTCCGATTAATTTTATCGATGACTTTATAATCTAAACTTGCCTCTTTCCCTTGTTCCTCATCCTCAGTGATATAACCGATTTTATCAATTTCATTTTTAACTAAAAAGTCAGTAAGATTTTCGGCGTAATTTAAAGGTAAATCGGCATTAAGAACAGCATAATACTCTTTAACAAAATCATGATTTCGAATAGCCTCTGACAACCTAGCAGCTGCCTTAGAAGTTTTAGCAAAAACCATCACTCCACCGACGTTAGTATCTAATCGATGAACTAAACCTAGATAAACATCGCCTGGCTTGTTATACTTATTTTTAATATAATTCTTTAGAAGAGATAGCATATCTGGCAAGTCTTTGCCATTTGGTTGAGATAATATTCCAGGAGATTTTATACATACAAGGATATGATTATCTTCAAATAATATTTCCGGGTAGCTAAATTGAATCATATCAATCAGCTCCGAATCATCCCAAAGCGACATCAAGGATCATCATTATAACAAATCCAAACATGACTGCGAGTGTACCGATATTTGTGTGTTCGCCGAGCTGTGCTTCAGGTATGAGTTCTTCAACGACTACATAAATCATCGCTCCAGCAGCAAACGCAAGGAACCAAGGCATGATGAATGTCAACTGACTCGCCAAAATGACACCTATGATTGCGAAAACCGGTTCAACTATCCCAGATAGCGATCCCCAAAAGAATGCTTTTTTTGTATTCATACCTTCTTGTTTAAGAGGTAAAGAAATTGCTGCACCTTCAGGGAAATTTTGCAATCCAATACCTATGGCTAGACCCATTGCCGAAGCAATTCCAACTGCACTACCTGTGGTAATAGCAAGTCCAAATGCTAAACCGACTGCTAATCCTTCTGGTATATTATGCAATGTTACGGCTGTAATCAACATTGTTGTTCTCTTAAATGATGATTTTAACCCTTCCGGTTTATCAGAATCCATATGTAAATGAGGTATCAAATTATCAATCACAAGTAAAAATAGTCCCCCTCCGATAAAACCGATGGCGGCAGGAATCCATCCAATCATTCCTTGATTTTCCGCCTCATTAATTGCCGGAATAATCAAGGACCAAACTGAAGCAGCAATCATTACTCCTGCTGCAAAACCTAAGAAAATTCTTTTAAAATTATTTGAAATGGCATTTTTAAAGAGAAACACCATTCCTGACCCTGCTGTGGTCATCACGAAAATAAAACTTATGCCGATAACCATGATATTATTATTAGTTAAATTTCCCATCTTTATTGCACCTCATGATTTATTTTATTGATAATTTAGATTGTGTGTCCAAACAAAAGGAATTGGAAATACTGCTTCAATAAATGATTTTATTGTCGGAACACCATCTAAATTAAAGTTAACTTCTTGATCAAATCCTAAGACTAATTGAGATAATAATTGAGGATTAGATACAACATATATTTCTCTACCAGCTTTAAAAATAACTTCATTCTCATTCGAATTAAATTCAATGGATGTATCAGGAGCCCTCTGAGTAAAATATGGTTTTAACGACTGCATTAAACTGATAAAATTAATAATCTTAAATGAAGCATGTTGATGTATTTTTTTAGGATAAAAATCATGAAGTAATGGAATAATTGGATCGTTGATGTCAGCGGCAAAATGGATTTTTAATCGTTGATGTTTTTTAATCATTTTATTAAAACATGCAATAATTGCTTTTCGATTTCCGCCAAATTCTTTTAATCCAAATTCATCTCCTTCAATTGGAAGGACGCCGATAACATAAGCTTCTGCTTGTTTTTTTCCTTTAATCATATAAATTGGATAAGTTGCAAATGAGTCTGGATAAGTCTGACCTTTTAACATTTTTTTAAATTCATAATCACTTCTCAAGAATCGTACTTTTTCAAGTTCATATATCGATTTTAAACAATCAAAACATTCTGTCGTATTGGTTTTTAACTCAAAATCATCTGTATCGATAAAATTGCTTGAATCGAGCATATATTCATAAACGTTTCCTGCTAAACTAGCTCCAATATTCGAATAAATCCCTCCAGATCCTGAAATAATCATGATTTGAACACCTTCGACTTGCATTTGATTTTCTGCGAGTTTTAATAAAGATGATGCTAATTTTCTATTTCGAAATCCAGGATGAGTACAAACAGCCCCAACAGAAGCAACATGAATTTGAGCTCCATGAATTAAAATTTTAGAAGGATAATAATTAACCATCGACACAACGATGCCTTCTTCAATTGCGATAAACATATGGTTCCAATTTGATTCACCAAAAAGCAGAGGAAATTGCTCCTCCATATTCGGCTTAAAAACCGCTTTTGCTAAATCAACAGCTTGATTTCTTTCAATCAAATTTTCAACATTTTTAAATATCATATGAACCTCTTATGGATAAAACATATTGATTAAAATCAATCGTTTTAACTTCTAATCGCGCTTTTTCAGCCGCAAAAGCTAATAGATGAGACTGAATAGCTGCTTGATCATTTGCAGTTATTTTTTCTTTATTTTCAATTAATTTGCAAAATGCTGTCATGATGCCATAATCGCCACCACTATGACCATAGTCATTAACATTAAGATGAATCAATTGTGGCTCACTATTTCCAAAGTCATAAATTTCAAGAACATTTCTTTCCATGTGGCCACGAATTTCTCCTTGGGTTCCCATCAATTTGATTGTACGAGTATTTTCATGTGTAAATGCTGTCATTGTAAATGCAGCTGTAATTTCATTGGAAAATTCAATGATAACAACCTGATGATCAACTGCATCATTATCACAATGAAATACACATCGGCCATAAGGACCCGTTTCAAGTGCTTTCATAAGTCCAGTATTAGACATATCATTCGAAACTGGTAATTTCATCCAGTCTTCTGCATTTAAATAAACTTTTGGAGCGAAATATATACAAGAATCTTTATGAGGGCAATGATCAAGACATCGATTTGGTGCATTTTCTGGAGCATTTTGTGATTTAAAGTATGTTAACGATCCCATCGAAGAAACATTTTTTGGGTCTGCATCCGCAAACCAGCAAAGCAAGTCTAAATCATGACAAGATTTCGCTAATATCATCGGACAAGATTTGGTGGTGTTTCCCCAATTACCACGAACGTAACTATGGGCATGATGCCAATATGATACATTCTCATTGTGTTGAATGGAGATTAGTTTACCGATTCTGCCTGAATCGAGTATCTTTTTGATTTCAGAAAAAAAACTCGTGTACCTAAGAACGTGTCCAATCATTAAATGAACATTATTTTGCTTGGCAATTTCTCCTAAACGAATACAGTCTATTGGCATGATTGCCATCGGTTTTTCCAGAAAAAGATGATATTTTTTTGTCATAGCTAAAGTAGCTGGAATAACATGCATATTATCTTGTGTGCAGATAAAACATGCATCCGCAAAACGATTTTCATTTAAAATGGCTTCATAGTCTTGATATTGTCTTTGTAAATCAATACCGTGTTTATGAGCAAAATACGCTCTTCTCATCGGATCTGGCTCGGCAATTCCAACAAACTTGATATCTTCAGGGTTTTTTTCTGCGAAAGCTCCATAGGCTCCAATACCTCGATTACCGGCACCAATCATTATTGCAGTTAGCATAATAACACCCCCATAAAATCAATTTTAACATAAATAATTAAATTGAACTGTAAAAATAAAAAAACTAAGCATCAAAATGCTTAGTCAAGATGAAAATTATGGGTTAACACGGTTGGGACCGCGATAGAGGAAGGTTACATCACGGATGCTTTCGACATCAAATAGTTTCATGAGAAAACGAGTTAAACCAAAACCATATCCGCCATGAGGAGGAACCCCATATTTGAAGAAATTCAAATAAAATTCTATCGATTCAATCGGCAATCCTTTTTCTATTGCTTGCGAACGGAGGACGTCGATACGATGTTCTCTTTGCGCCCCTGTAGTGATTTCAATGCCACAATAAAGTAAATCAAAGCTCTTTGTTAAACCATTTTCATCAAGCATGTGATAAAACGGACGGGCTGCGAAAGGATATTCTGTAATAAAAACAAAATCACATCCAAATGTTTTTTTGGCATATTGGCCAATCAATTCTTCTTCGCGGCGATCAATGTCATGGCTTTTTTCTCCGGTGTAGTGATATTTTTCTTGAATAATTTTTTTAGCATCCGCAAAGGAAATTCGTGGAAATTTTACATTGTTAATATCAATATCTTTTTTAAACATTTCGGTGAATTCTTGACCAATTGTTTCTTTAAGTTTCAATAAAACGTGTTTACAAACCGCTTCTTCCATATCCATGACATCGTGATGCGATTTGATCCAACTGATTTCTGCATCGACAGATGTGAACTCTGTTGCATGATAGGCTGTATGTGAATTTTCTGCTCTAAAAACAGGCCCAATTTCAAAAACATTGTTAAAACCCGCTGCCATCGCCATTTGTTTATAAAATTGAGGTGATTGAGCAAGATAGACTGTCTTTCCAAAATAATCCATTTTAAAAACTTCCGCTCCGGATTCAGAAGCTGTTCCCAATATTTTTGGAGAATGTATCTCAATGAAATTATGGTTAACCCAATATTCACGCATAGCCATTTCAGCGATGGTCTGAGCTTTAAAAATTAAGTAATTTTGAGGCGTTCTCAAATCAAGGAATCGATTATCAAGTCGTAATTCTTTATTGGTTTTATTTGTATAGTCAAGAATGTCAATTGGGAGTTCTTCTGCGCTTAGGCTTGAAATTTCAAGACTCGATGGAACAAATTCCATGCCTCGAAGTTTGACGTTGGGGCGTTCATATAAAACGCCTTTGACAAAAAGTGTGCTTTCTTTTGTTAATCTTGAGACCATTGAATTCATCGCTTGATTTTCATTATTTTTTTCAATCGTGATTTGGACCTTATCGCTTGAATCACGTAAAACAATAAATTGAACAAATTGTAGGTCACGAATCTTGTCTACGAACCCTGCAATTTCAATTTCTTGATTATAATACTGTGAAAGATTTTTCAATAAAATTTTTTCCATACTATTTCCTCAGTTCCTGTATTTGCGTTAATGATAATTATATCATAATGATTTTCCTAATTCAATTATAAGTGGGGAATAAAATCGCAGTCGATATTGGTTCGTTCGACTGCGCAAAAAAAAGAAATTATACTCGAATTTTTATTTCAATGACAATCTCATAACACTTTCGCCATCATCAATTTCTCCAGTCATAACAAATCTAAGCGATTCATAAAAAATGATAGCATTATGATTGTCTGGTTCAACAGATAATTCAAGTGAATTATAAGTTTGACGAGATTTGACCATATCAATTATCATTCTCATAGCCGCTTTTCCATAACCATTTCCTTGAAACCGTTGATCAATCATGAGACGCCAGACATACATGGTTTTATCATGTTTGTCGTCTGGGATTATCATGATAAATCCTACCATGATATCATTGTAATAAATAGCATAAGGTTCTACGGATTTTCGTTCAATATAAGCTTGTGCTAAAGATTGAACATTTGTCGCAACGTAACTTCTTTGAGACTCAAATACCGAAAGTTGCATACACTCTTGATAATTTTGTTGATTAATTTCCTTTAAATGAATCATCTTCATCAATCCTTTTTATGTATTTCGGTTTTCATATCAGATCCATTAAACAGGGGTTCTTTTGGTTGATTAACAACCACTTGTGGAAATGGAATTTCAATATTATTTTCGTCAAGAATTTCTTTAATCATTTGTAATAATCCACGTTCAACAGCGTAATGTTGTTCGTTTAAAGTCTTGGCAATTACTCGTAGATTGACACTACTACTTGCAAGACTTATAACCCCTAGAACTTGAGGATCTTCAATAATCTGTGGATATTTATCACGTATTTTTGGAAGTTCTATCATTAATAGATCGATTGTTTTTTGAACATCTTCTCGATAAGCTATTCCAAATTCAACAACAGCTGTCGAAGTATCCATTGAATAGTTTGTAATATCATTAATATCTCCATTGGAGAGTATTTTTACATCGCCTCGCCAACCTTTAATTTTGGTTGTTTTTAGCCCAATGTCAATAACTTCACCTTTAAATCCTTTTACTTCAATCTTATCGCCGACATCAAAATGATGTTCAAAAACGATGAAAAATCCACTGATGAGATCATTTATAAATTTCTGTGCTCCAAGTCCTATAACTAACCCTATCATACCGAGTCCAGCCAGAGCCGGTAACACATTGACTCCCCAAAAGGATAAAATCAATAAAATAGCGACAATGGCTACGATATATTTAATGACACTCATAGAAATTTTTGCTATTGTTCTTTTTCTTCTTCGATTAGGTGTCTCGTTTTTACCGATTTTACTTAAAGTGATTTTAGAAATTTTGATGAAAAATATCGCTACAAAAAAAATGATAATTGATCCAATGAGCGCGCCTATTCTAATTGTCAGCTCAGCTATAATACTAGTCCAAGTTTCTTGAAGGAAATTATTGATATCATAATTCCAAATATAAAGAATTAAACCAAACGAAAAAATAACAATTATAAAAAGAAGGAGATATAAAACAATAAGATGGATTTTGTGAAGTGATTCTTGTTTTTTATCAATGAACTTTTTTTCTATAAATGCAATAAGGACTAGCGCAACTACAATTAAAGCTGTAAAAAACGAATTTATAAAGGTGTCAAGAAAAATAAATGAATTCATCATATCACTCGCTTTCTAATCTTTACATAGTCAATTATAACATATCAACCATATAAACTAAAAGTTTTGGTTTTATATGAATTCTAAATACATGGATAATAAAAAAAGACGCTCCTAATGGAAAACGTCATATTTATTACTGGTCGAGATGACGGGATTCGAACCCACGACCTCTTGGTCCCGAACCAAGCGCGCTACCAAACTGCGCTACATCTCGACGTTTGGTGATCTATCTTGGGAGGTAATCCTCAATTTTTAGGAAATGGCGGAAGAGGTGGGATTCGAACCCACGTGCCCTTGCGGACAACCGCATTTCGAGTGCGGCCCGTTATAACCACTTCGATACTCTTCCAGAAAAAGTATTCATTAAGAAAACAAAACCCTATGCGAACATAGGGTGCTAAAATTCTTTGGAGCAGGTGAAGGGAATCGAACCCTCATAATCAGCTTGGAAGGCTGATGTTCTGCCGTTGAACTACACCTGCAGCGCAGTGCAAAAATATAATATCACAACGGTATGGTAGTGTCAAGAAAAAACACAGGTATCATTCGTTTTTTTCACAGACTCTTAACTTAGCACTTTTAGCACGATTATTGATACTCAGTTCAGTTTCAGAAGCTGTAATGACATGAGCGTTTACCAGTCTTAAAAGAGGTTTTTCGGTAATGATTACCGGTAACCCTTTGGGAATATCTATCACTGAATTTTCGCGAAATACCGTCTTACATATGCGATCTTCAAGGGAATGAAAAGTTATAACCGCAATTCGTCCTTTGGGCGACAACATTTCAATGGCTTGTCTGAGTGAAGACTCAAATACTTGCAATTCATCGTTAACCGCAATTCTAAGAGCTTGAAATGTTTGTTTTGCTGGATGTCCTTTTTTTGCAAGAACCTTCATTGGCAAAGATTTTTTTATGATTTCAACCAATTCAAATGTCGTTTGAATCGGCTTTATTTGACGGGCTTTAATAATCCCTGAAGCAATCATTTTAGCATTAGACTCTTCACCATATCGGTATAGTATTTTTATAATGTCACTGATTGAATATTCGTTAATCAGATTGTATGCTGAAAAGGTTGCGTTTTGATCCATTCGCATATCAAGGGGACTATCATAGTTATAACTAAAACCTCGCTCGGGAATATCAAACTGAAAAGAAGAAACCCCTAAATCATAGATAAATCCGTCAACCGAAAAAACGTCCATATTATTTAAAATCTCTTTGACGTTTTGAAAATTTGAATTGATATATGTGATATTATTGAATCCTTTAAGTCTGCATTTTGCCTTCTCAATAGCATATTGATCTTGATCAAATCCAAAAAGCTTACCATTTATCAGTTTTTTGAGAATTGCTTCACTATGTCCGCCACCTCCCAAAGTCATATCAACATAAGTGCCATTAGGATTAATATTTAATAAATCAATGGCTTCATTTAATAATACCGGTATATGCAAATATTCATCAGTCATCGTCAATACCTCCGCAAAAAATATTATAGCATAAAAAATCAATTATTTTTAGAAAAGAAAAACGCTGAGATTCTCAGCGCTTCTTTTTCTTTTGGGATTATTCTTTTTCGGTTTTCTCTGGTTTTGGTTCTAATACTAATTTCCCTTTGTAAAATCCGCATTTTTTACATACTTGGTGCGACAAAGTTAATTCACCACAATTCGGACAAACGAACATCGTTGGAGCGTTCAATTTGAAATGTGTTCTTCTTTTTCTTTTAGCTGATTTACTTGTCTTTCTAAAAGGTACTGCCATGTTTTCACCTCCATTTATTCTTTAAGTTTTCCGAATGGATTTACTGCTATTTTCTCATCATCGTCGAGGGTGACTATCGATTCATCAAAATTCTCATAAGCGTTTTTTGAAAGAATTCGCATCGGTTTTTCAATCAAAATATTTGCCCATATTACTGGGTCAAGATCAACGGTTGAGCCTTCGATTAAATACACATTATCATCTTCGAGCGATTTCGAGAAAATTAAAGAGGTTTCAAATTCCATTGGAACATCGACGGGTTCTAAGGTGATTGCACAGGCAATCGTGAGTGTACATTCGACTTTTACTTCAAACAGATATTGTTCGAAAGCTTCTAAAACCTTAAATGATCCTGAAATTTTCACAGGAGAAACATCAATGAAATCAATCATATCTTCAGTGATGTAGGTGCTAAAATCGGCAATGTAATCAAACGTGTTGTTGGACAAACGGTACTTATTTAATTCGTTGATGGACCACTTCATTATACCACCCCAAAGCAGCATTTAAATTATACTTTTTTTTGCTGATGATGTCAAGATTTTATTCTTAGAGAGTCATGATTTTTATATTTTGACAAACCAATATTAGGCCTGTATTCTAGTAGTGATTTATTTCAGGAAAAGAATGTTGGTGAATGGGACCCAGAACAAAGAATCCATCGCATTTTGGGTGTAGTAAATTACCAAATCTTTTTCGACGATATGAAAGATATTTATTTAACATTTTCCAAGAAAGATCGTGTTCTTGAAATTGACTCTTATGAAGTAAAATCGATTGATTTGCTTTAATAACATCTTCATTAGTCAAAGGTAAATATTTGTTTGGGCGATGGGTATAAAAAAACGCAAGTGTTTTATTGAAGTTAACCAATGAATCAGTTTCGACATGAATCAAATTTCGCCTGAGAACTAATGGGCTTGAACTAATAAGCATTGCGTATTTGACAGCTTGACCTGTTTTTATGTGATCTGGGTGAACTTCTGAAGGAAGGTCTGGGTCTGGACAAAAAACGATATCAGGTTTAATTTTAATCATTACTTCTGCTAACTTGACACTGACATCCCAAACATCATATTTTGCACCATCTGGAAAATTTAGAAAAATAGTATCATCGACACCTAGATGAGAAGCGGAGTTTAATGCTTCTTGACGACGTGTTTTTATAAGGTCATCAATATTACATTGACCATTAAATGACCCTGCGCCTCCATCAGTAACAATAACAAAAAATACTTTTATTCCCAAAGATACAAGACGAGAAACTGTTGCCCCAGCACCAACCTCAATATCATCTGGGTGAGGACCAACAAACAAGGCGCAATGAAACGATTCGATTTTTGGAACAGGCGCTACCATTTTTAAAAAATATGGTTTCATAAGTATACATCCTTCAATTCTGATATCTTATGTCATTATAAATCGATTTCATAATAATGTAAAGTAACGAACCATTAATTCTTTCTGTGAGTAAAATTCTAACACTTTATGGACATAATCAGTTATAATATAATTCGTAGAAAGTGGGGATAAAATGCCATACACTGTTGATGAAATTAGAAAAAAAATAGAAAATGTTATTGACCCAAGTACAGGCGAGAGTCTTAAAGCTAATGATGCTATTAAACATGTAGGGGTTGACGAGGAACAATCTTCTGTTGTTTGTTTAATTGAAATCGGAGTAAAAAACAATGAGTTTTCAAGTCAATTAACACGAAACATCGCGAAAATCGTTAAATTGGAATTAGGTTATAAAAGTTTAGTTGTTGATTACGAACAAGCAAGGCCAAAAACAATGGGGAAGAAAATGCATATATTGGCAATAGCCTCAGGAAAAGGTGGCGTTGGAAAATCAACAGTTACCGCCAATCTTGCTTTAGCAATGACATCGATGGGAAAAAAAGTCGGCATCATCGACGCCGACATTTATGGATCCAATATGCCTAAAATTTTTGATATTGAAAATGAAGAATTATCCGGAACTGAAGACGGGAAAATATATCCTTTTAAAACTCGTGGGCTTGAAATTGTTTCAGCGGAATTTATGACTGAATCAGGAAAAGCCTTGATGTGGCGAGGACCAATGCTTGGTAAAATTTTAAAGATTTTCGTTTCCGATACCATTTGGGATCAGGATCTTGATTTTATGTTGATTGACCTTCCCCCTGGAACGGGTGATGTTGCAATGGATGTCAAAAATTTAATTCCTGATGCCAAGGTACTAATTGTCACAACACCGCATGTAAGTGCTTCTCATATAGCAATCAAAGCCGGTTTTGCTGCAGCAGAATTGAAACAAGAGGTCATTGGTGTTATTGAAAACATGAGTTTTTTAGAAATTAATGATGAAAAACATTATGTTTTTGGACAAGGTGGAGGAGCGCTCGTATCAGAAAAACTGCAAGTTCCACTTCTCTCAACCATCCCTATAGGGCAACCAACTTCAGGACACCACTCATTATTTGCCGATACTGAATTAATTGGTATAATGTATCTTAATTTAGCTCGAAAAATAATAAAATCATTTTCATCGTAAATCATTTGAATTCCGGTAGGGGCACGATAGCTCCTATCGGTTTTTTATTTCCTTGTAAATGTGCAAGGTCGTTTTCAAGTTTTGCTACATACTGTAATGCTTCTTTATATCTTTTTGAACGAGCAAGATAAGATACTATTTCATTAGTTGCAATTTTCATTAAATAAAAAGACTGTCTTGATAGAGCGTAAGGTAAAATTGTTTCGGCCATAAACTCTTTCATTTCATATTGAATCTTTAATTCAATCAAATTTAACCAATGATGATAATCTACTTTTGATGAACGCTGATTACAAACCGTCTTGAGAATTGATTTTGTTTCTAGGTAGTCATCTTCAATTTTCATTGCTTTTAAATAGATGCATTTAGAAAATAGCATTTCCGAATAAAAGGGACTTTCTGAGCCAATCATATCAAAATTCTTTATAGATTCAATTTCACTTTTACCCATTAGTAAATGATATAAATCTCTCTCCTCTTGATTTAAAAGTTTTAAAAAACTTTCATTATCAAGTTGGGGTAATAATCCTGATTCATAAAACGTAAATTCTAGAAGATGAAGATCAATCATAGCTAATCTTCGATAGTTTTTTGTTTTGGTGAATTCCATTCTCGCTTCATCAGCACAATTTCTTGAATAATTCATCATTCCTAAATTGCCATAGCAAATAAATTTTAGGTAAGCTATTATTCCAACCAAGTCATCTGAATATGAGTCTATTTGATTGAATAGATTAAGAATTTTTAAACCCTCATCAAAATGAAAATTAATCATTCTTGCGCCGGCATTAAAAAGCATGTATACGCCTAAAGCATCCCCCTCCATCGATTGTAGATAATGATATAACTCATCAGCTGTAGTTTCTGCTTCTTTTTGATTATTGTTGATCACATAATATCCTAATCTGGCTATGTCAACTAAAACTGCAAACTCAACAGTTTTCATACCATGAATCAAAGTTTCATATCGCTCTTTATCATCATTTATGAAACAGTCAAGGGCCGTCATAAACGAATCAATCATTTCATCAGGTAACATAAAATTATTGTACCCGATATCAATTCTCTCCATTATCAAAGAGAGGTATTCTTCATTGATTGGTACTGTGTTGTGTTCGAACTTAGAAAGATAGGTATTTGAACATATCCCTCTAGCTACATTTTCTTGAGTGAGTTTTTTCTTCAAACGCGTTTTTTTTACTAGAATACCAATTGAACTGAAGTAAAAATCTTTTTTTGCTTGTTTTCGACGCTCTAAATCATTTTCAAGTTTATGAATCATCATGTGCCCCTTATATTGAAAAATATTTGAATCAAGTTGGATATGACCTCCTCAATTCATACATTAATTATAAATGAACAATCAATTAAAATTAAAGATAAATTTATTGAAAAAAATATTATGAGACTGACACCATAAAATTAAAAAAACCAATGCTTATAGCAATGGTTTTGTACAAATAGGCAATAAAGGACATTGATGACACTCAGGTTTAATAGCTTTACAAAAATATCTGCCAAAAAAGATTAATAAATGGTGTATTTCAATCCATTTTTCTTCTTGAAAAATTTTCATTAATTTTTCTTCTACTTTTTCAGGCGAGTCTTTTTCATCAGCCATTCCCAGTCTGACACTAACACGTTTAACGTGAGTGTCGACAGCAATACGTGGAATTTTATGCCACTCACTAAGGTATACATTGGCAGTTTTTCTACCTACACCCGGCAAAGATTCAAGTTCTTTTTGAGAAGAGGGAATGTTACCGTTAAAATCATTGGTAATTCTTTCAGCAAGAGCTTTCATGTTTTTTGCTTTATTTCGATATAATCCGATGCTTTTTATAATATCTTCTATCTCATGAATATGAGCGTTTGATAAATCTGAAATAGTTCGATATTTGGCAAATAATTTTGGTGTAACACGATTTACTGAAATATCAGTTGTTTGAGCGCTCAACATAATCGCAATCAACAGATGAAAATCAGAATCATAGAGGAGTTCACAACGAGCATTTGGAAATAATGCATGGATTTCGTTATATATCAAATTTGTATCAGGAATACTTATTTTTGCCATGATTCAAAAAATGCCTTTAATGCTTCAGGTTCCTCGGATTTATAAGATACTTCTTGTGATTTTTTATACTGAGCACGTCTTTTTACGAGAATGCCATCGACATAACTTAAATTGAATTTATTTGCCTTGATTGCATCAAGAATAGCCTTCTTAATATCTAACAATGTAAAATGATCTTCAGAGACCCATTTGCGAATTATTTCAATTTCTAACGGCGTCAATTGTTTTTGAAATTCGGTTTCAATCAATTCAACAAGTTCTTCTTCTTGTGAGGCGAATTTTTTCGGTTTATTTAAGACCTCATCTTCAATGGTTTGACGATATCGATCCATAATCAATGTGACAACTTTGGTAATCTTAAAAATCTCAGACTCTTTACCAGCATCATTGACAACAATTTCAATAGAAATCAACCCTTTTTTGATTAATTGGTCCAAAATGGGTAACAGGTCATCCATCGTCATCGATAAATTTTTAACAATTTTATTAGGATTCAAAAAAGTTGACCCTTTTTTCTTCTGATTAAATAATTCGATAATAACAAAAGCCTCAGTCTCATTGATTCCAAGATGACGATAATTTTTTAAAATCATTTTCCCAAAATCAATAATTCCTTCATCAATGAGCTTAATAATCAATTCAGTTTCAACTGAAAATTCATTGATCCTCATCGTTTTCCTCCTCAATGTCAGCATCAGAAGATGCTAAAATTTCCAAGGTGTTTCTAGCCGCATCTTGTTCTGCTTCTTTTTTAGTTTTACCTTCGCCAATTCCCATCTTGATATCGCCTTCCATTTTTACCAAAGCAACAAAGGTTCGATCATGTGCTGGACCTGATTCTGATATAATCTCATAAGTTAAGGTCCTTTTATCTGATTGAACTAATTCCTGTAAAATGCTTTTATAGTCATTATTAGCTTGACCTATCGTTTTCTTAATTGTTGGAAAAACGATTTTATTCAAAACTTTATATACTTCATCTAAACCCTTATCTAAAAATATCGCTCCTAAAAACGCTTCAAAAGCATCTGCGAGAACTGCGGGTTTTTCTCTTCCTTGATTCTTTTCTTCGCCTTTTCCAAGCAACAAATAATTACCCAAATCAAACATTTGAGCAAATTGATATAAACTTGATTCACATACTTCCTGTGCGCGTTTTTTTGTTAAAACACCTTCATCATAGTTTGGCAATTGTTCAAATAGAAATCGGCCGACTGCCAGATCGATAACGGCATCACCAATGAATTCAAGTCTTTGATTGGAAAGCGTATTATTTTCATTAGCGTAAGAGGAATGGGTAACTGCTTGAATCAATAAATCAAAATTATTAAAATTGAGGCCAAAATATGCTTCAAGTTCCTTTAACTTATTCTTCATGATTCAGTTGTTCACTCGTTTCCATGACATATTTAGCAACTTTTGGGTAGACTTCTGATCGAACGACATTCGCAGCTTGTCTAATGGCGTTGTAAAATCCATAAGCTTTTGAAGCTCCTTGAGCCTTAATAACTGGTGCATATAGTCCATAAATCATCGCCCCGCCGATTTCTTCTGGAGACATTGATTTTTTGAATTGTTTAAGATTGTTTTTTGCCATAAGCGCTCCAAGCTTTCCAAAAAATGAACTTTTAAGTTCGCGCTTAAGCATTTCTCCCATTCCTTTTGCAACACCTTCCATTGTTTTCATAACGATATTCGCCGTAAATCCGTCACTTATTAGGATATCACAAGGAGGGTTCATAACTGACTTGGGTTCGACATTACCATAAAATTTAAACAACTTTGTTTCCTTGAAAATTTGAAAGACCTCTTTATCAAGTTCTCTACCTTTTCCATCTTCTGTTCCAATATTAATTAAACCAACAACAGGTTCAACGCGTCCTAAGACTTCCTTTGCATAAACTGCAGCAAAATAGGCTTGCTGAAGCATGTGTTCAGGACGAATATCTAAATTTCCACCAGCATCAAGGAGGATTGTTCCTCTTCCATCAATGGAGGGTATCATTGGTGCAATAGCAGTTCTTTTAAATCCCGGCATTCTTCTCACTAAAATATGCGCTCCAGCAATAAGTGCTTGTGTAGCGCCACTTGATACAACGGCATCATTTTCTTGCTTTCTTAAACTTCCAAGAGCAAGCGCCATTGACGAATTTGGATGATCTTTAATCGCTTTAATTGGATTTTTTTCACCCATATCAATCACATAATCAGATTCAACTATTGTGATTCTTTCTTTTGAAGTGAGATAGGGCGCAATTTTCAGCGATTCTCCATAAAGAGTAATTTCAATGTCAGGTATATTTTTGATTGCTAGCATTGCGCCTTCAATCTGTTCTTTTGGTGCGTAGTCTCCGCCCATAGCATCGACAGCAATTTTTATCATGTTAACACCTCATTAACAAGTATATCATATTTTTAATCTAGTTGAAGAACTTCCATAGACTCTTGAGCTATTTTCATTAACTGACGCGATTGCAGGTCTGTACGAAAGATGATTGATTTTGCGTCTTCGAATGCTTCGTGAAGCAGCTGTTCATCTTCAATAATATTGGCCATTTTGAATTTAGGAATTCCAGTTTGTTCTGATCCAAACACTTCTCCTGGCCCTCGTTGGCGAAGATCTTCTTCACTTATCAAAAATCCATCCGAAGTCTTTTCAAGGATATTCAATCGATTGTTATCAAAAAGAACTGTGTCAGATAGAAAAAAACAAGATGCTTGTAAATGACTTCGTCCAACACGACCTCTAAGTTGATGAAGTTGAGACAGTCCAAATCGTTCTGCATTGATAATCGTCATGACAGTTGCATTCAAAACATTCAGTCCAACTTCAACAACCGTAGTAGAAATTAAAACTGAAATATGACCTAGAGCAAAACGATTAAGAATTTCTGTCTTTGTGTCACCTTTCAATTTCCCATGCATTATTGCAACTTCATAATTTTGCGGTATTTTCGATCTGACTTCCGAGTAAATTTCATCGATACTCATCAGCGAAGAGGTATCCTTATTGTCAATCAGAGGAACAATAAAATAAGCTTGATGTCCGATACTTAATTCTTTATTGACAATACTAATAACATTCGTAAGATATGAAAGGTCTGCCAATTTAGTCATTACTTCCTTACGTCCAACAGGCATTTTTTTTATCGATGAAATATCCATATCACCGAAAATAGCGATTGACAATGTCCTTGGAATGGGTGTTGCGCTCATAAGCAAAACATCAGGTTCATATCCTTTTATTCTTAATTTTCTTCGTTGTTCTACGCCAAAACGATGCTGTTCATCGATGATAACAAAGCCGAGTTTGGCATATTTTATCTCATCTTGGATTAAAGAATGTGTACCTATAATGATATTAATAGATCCGTCAGCTATACCTTTGATGATATTGAATCGTTGATTACCTTTGACATTAGAAGACAAAAAAGCAACTTGAACCCCAAAAGGAATAAATAGCGGTTTCAATGTTAAAAAATGTTGATAAGCTAGTATTTCAGTAGGAGCCATGATAGCAACTTGTTCGCCACCTGTGACGACAGCATAAGCTGCAATTGTTGCACATACGGTTTTTCCAGAACCAACATCACCTTGTAATAACCTTAGCATTGGATGTGTTCTTTTTAAATCGCGAAAAATTTCATTTGTTACTTTCTTTTGATCCTCAGTTAATTCAAAGGGTAAGGATTGAATAAACTTTTTCACTAAAGCGATATCATATAGTTTGGATTTAGACTGTATTTGTTTGTTTTGTTGTTTTAAATAAGCAATTTTAATCCCAAAATTTAATAATTCTTCATATTTAATTCTTTTTGAAACATTTATAATATCATTCTCTGATTGAGGTGAATGCGCTTGTGTGACGAGTTCTTCGTGATTAATTAATCCTCTTTTTTCAATCAAATAATTAGGAAGACTATCTTCTTTTGGAAACTCTGATAATTTCATTGCCTCTAAAACGATTTTTTTAAAATATTTATCGCTGACTCCTTCGAGCCCGTACATCGGAATGATTCCCAATTGATAGTTTTTTAATAAAATAAGGTCGCTAGCAATCATTTGATTCGAATGGTTTTCAAACTTCCCTGTTGCAACAATCCACGTTCCAGTTATTAATGTATTTTTAAGATATTCGCGATTGAAAACCGAAATTTTAATCTTGATCGAATCTATTTCCACCTCTACCATTAATTTTGTCAAATGATGACGGATATAATTCACGACAGGAGGTTGAATGACTTTTCCTTTTAAAGTGACATTTTCGTGTAATTGAATTTGCGAGTATTCGGTAAAAAAATGAGATTCATATTTACGAGGGAAATTATTAATGATGTCGTCGATAGAAAAAATGTTATTTTGATTTAATTTTGACAACATCGCTTTTCCAATACCTTTGATTTTTAAAAGTTCATCCAAATTCATCCCCTCCTTTCACATATTTTACTCAAAAGAAAATGATATTGAAAGTCGAATAGAAATAAATTCATAAAAAAATAAAAACGACATAGGTTTAAGCCCATGTCGTATGCAATAAGATTTTCCTATTCTACAGAAATGATGTACGAGTAAATATCCTGACCACCGTTAATAATTTCTATCTCAACAGGGAATGCGGATTGAACTTCTTCGACAATTTCATTGACTTCTTCTTCTTCAACGTCAGCACCAAACATAATCGTAACGATTTCACTAAACTTATCAACCATGGATTTGATAAGTTGTTTTGTTGCTTCTAGTCGATTCTTAACGCTGCAAACAATTTCACCATTAAATATTCCCATAAAGTCATCTTTATTAATCTTGATACCGTTATTGATGCTTTCGCGAATGGCATAAGTTATTTCGCCTGTTTTAACATTTTTAATGTGGCGAATCATATCTTTTAAATTCGTTTCTGGATCTTGAGTAGCATCAAACATTGTCAATGCAGCATAGCCTTGAGGAATGGTTTTAGCCGCAAGAACAAAAACCTTGTTTTTTTCGATTATTTTTGCTGCAGTTTCAGCAGAAAGAAGAACGTTTTTATTGTTTGGAATGATGAAAATATTTTCTGCTTCGATATTTTCACAAGCTTTGACGAAATCTTCTACAGAGGGATTCATCGTTTGACCACCATCGATGATATAATCGCATCCCATTTCAATGAAGGTATCTTTTAGACCATCTCCATTAACAACAGCAATAATCGCATATTTTTTATGAACTCTTGGAGCAGCACCAATGGTATGTTCATGTCCGCAATCACATGGTTCATCAGAAGCGGTTGGTTGATGCATAACAACTTCAGTATGCTGAACCGTCATATTTTCGATTTTCATATTGATGAAAAATCCAAAACGTTGGCCTAAATTAAGAGCATCACCTGGTGTTTTAGTATGAATATGAACTTTAAGGATATTGTCATCTTGAACAACAACTAGTGAATCGCCTAATGGTGAAATCATTTCGATAAAATCTTTTTGACTAAATTGGTCTACTTTTTCGATTTGCATGATGAATTCGGTGCAATATCCAAAATCAGTGGCATCTTTAAAACTATCCATATTCATTGTATGAACAGTCTTTGATTCTATCGATGTTTTAGGTTGTTCAGCTAAATCTTTATAGATTTTTCCATTTAGAGCATCTTGCATACCTAAAACCACTTCAATATATCCTGCTGCACCTGAGTCAATGACACCCACTTCTTTCAGAATCGGGAGAAGATCTGGCGTGCGTTCCAAAGATGCATTGAGTTCTTCAATATATTTCACAAACAAATCTTCAAAAGAAGTTTTCGAATTCGCTACTGAGAGAGCAACATCAGCGCCTTCTCTTGATACTGTCAACATTGTGCCTTCGACAGGGTTAATTACTGCAGAATATGCTTGTTCAACACCTTGTCTCAAAGCCTTTGAAAACTGAACAGCATCAGCAGTGTCTATGCCTTTTAAACCATTGGCAAAACCACTAAATAATTGTGATAAAATAACCCCAGAATTTCCTCTGGCACCCATCAACATACCTCTAGCAAGAATCTTTGAAACAGCACCAATTGAAGTATCTTCAACGGTTAAAATAGATTTAGATCCTGCAGTCATCGTTGCAGACATATTCGAACCAGTATCCCCATCAGGAACTGGGAAGACATTTAATTCATTTATTCTTTCAAGATTGTTTTTCAATCGGATAGTACCGTTCATTACTAGTTTTTTAAATAACTGGCCATCCATTAAAGTCGTTTCCATATATTCCTCCGTGTCGATTTTTAACGTTTTTAATTTCTCGATTTATTATCATTTATGGGCGTTAGTTTGAATTTCAAAAAAAGCATAATCATTCTATCACATTAATATTTAAAATGCAACGATTTTAGATTTTCCTATTACTGATTGGAGATGAAAATTAAAAAGTAAGAAATATTACTTGCATTATAGCATAACTATGTTAAAATAATAAGTGCTGAATTGAAAGAGATTGGAGTGATACCATGCCAAGAGTATGCGCTATAACAGGAAAGAAATTTATGTCAGGCAACCAACGTTCGCATTCGATGATCGCCACAAGAAAACTGTGGAAAGCAAATCTACAAAAAGTTAGAATTATCGATGAAAACGGGCAAGTCAAAAGAGTCTATGTTTCTGCAAGAGCATTAAGAAGCGGAAAAGTAACTAGAGCCTAAACATCAGAAGACCCTCGAAAGAGGGGTTTTTTCTTTTTACATTTAAAAAGACGCGGTAGAATCGCGTCTTTTTTATACTAAAGTAATATCCACAGTCAATAATGTTGCCCCATAAATGAGTGTATCGGGATTAATTCTATAGAATGAAACCGATAAAGTGTCACCTAAACGATAGTTATCATTGAGATGGAGATAGAACTGATATAAACCATTGATTTCATAATCGTCTATCGCAACAATTAAATCACCAATCTGAATACCCCCATTTTTCATTGCCATTGAATTAATTAGCATCTTAACGATTAATCCAGATTCAATACCTAATGGGAGCGTGAGGGTTATCGGTTCGGTCGATATTATATCCCCTAAAATGAGGCCCGAAACGACCACAGAACCATTATTCACTTCACCGCTAATATCTTGAAAGCTTCCTCCCATTCTTGGTTTCATGGTTAAATTATAGGATGATCCCGATATCACATTAACCGCAATTTCCTTGACTAGGTTGATGGGAATAGCAAAACCCATTCCTTCAATATCGGTCGTTGCATATTTCGAAACGTTTATCCCAATAACTTCTCCTTTTAAATTGTAAAGAGGTCCGCCACTATTACCTGAATTGATTGCTGCATCATGTTGAATATACTCAACAAAAAAATCGGCTTTATTATTTCTATCAGTCCCAGCAACTATTCCCATGGTGATTGAACCATAAAAATCATATCCTTTGGGATTGCCAGCTGCAACGACTATGGTTCCCTTCAATAACGCATCTGAATCACCTAAGGGTGAAACTTTTAAATTTTGCGTAAGTCCAGTTGCATCAAAAGCCATAATTGCGATATCAACTTCAACATCAACCCCTAGTAATATAGCTGATACTTTCGTTCCATCTTTAAATACAACTTTATAATTATCTCCTTCGTCTACCACATGCTCATTGGTAATAATGTAATAAAATTCGGTGAGCGGATCATAATCGAATATAACTGCAGATCCAAGCGAAACGCCATCTTCTCCAAGGTATGTGGATACACCAACAACCGATTGACTTGCCAATTCAGCAACTTTAAACAATTGATTTTGCAAAGCATCAGCGCGAATGTAAAACGTTTCAGAGTTAAGCAAATCTTCGATTTTTAATTGAACAGAATCATAAATCTCGTCATACAAATCTTGTTTGATCGCTGTTCGCAATTGAATAAGCATGTCATCATAAATCTCAGCGCGTATCATTTGGTAAAGTTGTTCGATTAAGTCTTCACGACTTTCATAAGTGTAATCATAGGTATTTGTGGTCGATTCAACGGTCTCAGAAGTGGTTGTTTGAGGAACCGTTGTTGTTTCACCGCTGAGCTGATTTGAGAAAAATACAATCAGTCCGACGGTTAATGTTAAAAGAAGCAATACAGTCCATTTTCGCATGATAAACATCTCCTAAGGTCTTGCCCTTAAAACGATATTTTCTAATGTCAGATAAGCTCCATTGCGATAAACGATAACATCAATAATATCTCCAACACGATATTTACTGAAATTTGCTTTAAAATCAAGCGTATCAATAATGACAACATCACCTATCTGTGTGACAATATCACCGACTTGTGCATAACCATATAACGATGCATTTAGTGTGACGGCAGTCACATAAAATCCATTCTTAATGGTTGAAGGAATTGGGATATTATAGTATGCAAAATATTCTGGATTTCCCTTGATATCAACAAAAGTAATGCCCAAAACCGGTACTTGTCTTGAAACGCCATATATCTCGATATCAGAGCAAATTCTAGCTACAAGATCGCCTGGAATAGCAAACCCCATACCTTCAATTTCGGTCGCAGCAATTTTGATAACATTAATTCCGATGACTTCTCCTTTGAGATTGAATAGAGCGCCCCCACTGTTTCCAGAATTTATAGCTGCATCATGTTGGATGTAGTTAACAAACATGTCTTTTACTTTATCGCCGTCAATATCGAAATAACGATCTAAACCCGATATTATACCCATTGTAATTGAACCAAAATAACTATAGCCATTTGGATTCCCAACAGCAAGAATGATTTCCCCTTGTTTCGACAATTTTGAATTCCCAAAGGGGACAACGGTCAATGATTTGGTTGATACAAAAGTTAGGACAGCAACATCTACGAGGGGATCGACACCGAGTAATGTTGCAGAAGCGGTAGAACCATCTTTAAATCTAATTTCAAATCTCGATCCGTCTTTCACGACGTGTTCATTGGTGACAACATAATAAGTGTCACCTGTTTTCTTATAAATTACCCCCGAACCAAGCGAGATCAATGACGAATTTACGTCATAATTGGATACCCCAATAACCGCTGTTGCTGCATTCAATGCAATGTCAAAAATAAGATCAACAACGGATAAAGCTTCCAGTTCGATTTCACCATTACCGATTTTAGCAAGCAAATCTGTCATCACTTGATTATAGATGTCTGAGAACTGCTCATCTGATAAATCAGCAATCACTTCAGCCCGAATCTCATCATATAATTCAGCATAAATTCTGGCATAAACGGCAGCTATAACATCCTCCATATTCGCATTAGTCGTGGTTGGTGCCACAGTTGTTGTCGTGGATGAAGTAGTATATACGCCTCTCGTTGTCGAAAAATCAAAAGTACAACCAGTCAAGAAAATGGATACAGTCAATAATACGATAATTAATAATCTTTTCTTCATTTAGAAGTCACCTCAGTTAATGGACATTATATCACGAGTATTTATATTTAAAGATGAAAAAATTGTGTATTTCATGTGAGTTATTAGAATAGAATATTGTCTGTTTCAATTACTAATAATCTTCCTTTTGAAAAGTGAATGTCGCCACTGCCTTCGTTAGAAACACAGATCGAATCCGCAGCGCTAAGATAATAGTTATCCAATTCATATTTGAAACCATTTATTGACAGTCCATAGACATCTTCGATTGCAAAAAAAGAGATGTAATGATGAGTATTATCAATATGATATTTTCCTTTTTTTAAACTAAAGAGTTTTGAGTGATTATCAATAAAGGTTAAATCATAACGTTTAAGAAGATTGATATTGGCATAAAGATGATCAATTCTGCCTCCAATTCCACCAAAAATCTGGATGGAATCGTATGCGATATTATGATATAAATAATCAATAGCATAGGCTAAATCCGTCATATTTTTTTCTTTATCGAGACGTATAATGGTACTATCAAGTTCATGAATTTTCGCTAAGTATAAAGGATTAATTGAATCAAAATCGCCGATTGCTAAATCAATATGCATATTGTTATCGATTAAATATTCTAATCCAGAATCGATGCCTACCAATACTTCATCGGCTTCCTCAAAATATAGATGGGATAAATCATAATTATTAGGTCCCGCAAAAATTTTAATTTTAACCGACATTTTCAAGTTCCTCAATTGCTTTTTTGCGATCTTCTCGATTAAAAATAAATGATCCAGCAACCAATACATCAGCTCCAGCTAATGCTGCAAGTTTGCCTGTAGAAAGATTGATTCCACCATCAACTTCAATTAAGAAGTTAGAATTATGTATTTGGCGATATTGATTCAAATATGCGATTTTATCAAGAGCAGATTCCATAAATTTTTGGCCACCCTTACCTGGTTCGACACTCATTATCAAAACAAGATCCACTTTTGACAAATAAGGAATTAAATCTTCAACTGGAGTCATCGGTTTAATCGATATTCCACATTGAACTCCAAGTGCTTTAATTGATTCAAGTGCAATCATTGTCGTAGGACCTAAAGCTTCTAAATGAACTGTAATTAAATCTGCTCCCGCTCTAGCATATCGATAGATGTCAGAAACAGGATTGTCAACCATCAGATGACAATCAAAAAATTGAGAACTGTATTGTTTGATTTGAGAGACAATTTGGTGGTCATAAGTCACTGCAGGAACAAACTTTCCATCCATTACATCAAAGTGTAACCATTCGGCAGTCATAATCGACTTAATTTCCGTTTCAAGTTGATTAAAATCGGCTGTTAAAAATGATGGTGAAACAATCATAAGTTTTCCTCCTAATAACGTCGTTTTTGGGCTTTGATAGCCTCGTGAAAAAGCAAATAATTTTCATATCGTTCTTTAAGCATCACACCATCCAAATAGGCCTTCTTCACAGCACAATCTGGTTCATTTACATGAAGGCAACCATTAAAACGACAATCATTTCGCAATTTAATAAAATCAGGATATAAATCTTTAAGTGACTGAATCGTCATTTCGGGAAATTCAAGTTTTGAAAAACCCGGTGTATCTGCTATCCATCCATCTTTGACTTTGATTAGTTCAACATGTCGAGTAGTATGTTTTCCTCTTCCAAGCGCTTTTGAGATTTCATCTGTTTTTAAATTGAGATTCGGATCGATAGCGTTCATTAAACTACTTTTTCCAGCTCCGGTTTGTCCAGATAAGACACACACTTTACCGGACATGAGCGATAAAAGACTTTCAATTCCTTGATGATGTTTTGAATCAATATAGCATACAGGGTACCATTGTTCATAATAATGCAGTTTTGATTTTAATATATTTAACTCGGTGTCTGACATCAAATCAATTTTAGTTAGGACAATGATTGGATCTATCTCGGCTGATCCTACTAATGCCAAAAATTGATCAAGTAAATAAAAACTAAAATCAGGTTTTTTGCATGAGTTAATGATTATTGCAAGGTCTACATTCGCAATAGTCGGCCTTACAAGGTCGTTTCTTCTTGGAAGCACCTCGTAGATTGAATCCTCATTAAAAAGAACGTTATCGCCAACTTTGGGCGATATGTTTTGATATCTGAACAATCCAATCGGTCGAATGTCAACTTTATTTGCATTTTCATCGACAACAGTATAGATGCCGCCTATCAATCGAATAATTTTTCCTTTTTTCAAATGAATCCTCCCAAAATAAATAAGATGAATATATCCATTATACTTTAAAAAGAAAAAAAAAAGAAGACTTGCGTCTTCTGTTTATAAATTAGTAACCTTTGACTCTCCGTTGAAAATAGGCTTTAGGATGATCACAAACAGGACATTTTTCAGGTGCTTTCTTGCCAACGTGGATATGACCGCATTCTTGACAAATCCAAATTTCAGATTCTTCTGATTCAAATACGCGTTTATCTTTAATTTGTTTTAACAAAGCCAAATATCGTTCTTCGTGTTCTTTTTCGATTTTTGCTACTGCTTCAAAAAGAAATGCAATACGAGTAAATCCTTCTTCTCTTGCTGTTTCAGCAAATCCTTTGTACATGTCAGTCCATTCATAATGTTCACCAGCTGCACCATCTACAAGGTTTTCCTCAGTCAAAGGAATATCTCCGCCATGGAGTAGTTTAAACCAAATCTTTGCATGTTCTTTCTCGTTTTCTGCGGTTTCTAAAAAGAAATTCGCAATTTGGTTATAGCCTTCTTTTTTTGCTGCTGATGCATAAAAAGTGTACTTATTTCGGGCTTGAGATTCACCAGCAAAAGCTTCTTTTAAATTCTTTTCGGTTTTGCTACCTTTAAGTTCCATATATATTCCTCCTATTTATTTTGTCTTTAATATTTTAGCATAGAAGAATTGATTTGAATATACATTCTAAGGAATTTAATCTCCAAAAGCAATTCCGACGTTTTTTGCCGTTGTTACAAGATCACCGGTTGGGTTAACTTGTTTAGCGCCGCCCAAACTAGTTTCACCAGATAGTCCAGATCCGACAACCGATTCAATTGGAACGGCAACCATTTTATTATTTTGAATGGCTGCCATCTGACCAAATTGTCCTTTTGCAATCATATCGGCTGCAAAAGCACCATAACGAGTACTTAATACACGGTCAAAACAATTAGTGACACCACCTCGTTGAATATATCCAAGATTGGATGCGCGTACTTCTTGTCCAGTGACAGGCGTCACAAGTTTTTCAAGCATGAGTGCAATTTGATCGCCAACGCCACCTAAGCGAATCGAATCGGGTGACCCTTCTACAATTTTTTTAACAGTGACATCTCCATCAAGTGGTTTTGCTCCTTCAGAAACACATAGAATCGAGAAACGCGAACCATGATTGTAACGATCTATAACAGCTTGCGCCACTTTGGTAATGTCATAAGGAATTTCGGGAATGAGTATGACATCCGCTGATCCGGCAATTCCACCTTCAAGCGCTAGCCATCCTGCATTTCTTCCCATAACCTCAAGAATCATGACTCGGTCATGTGAAAAAGCTGTGGTATGCAAAGCATCAAGTGCATTAACGATATGATCTAATGCTGTACGATAACCGAAAGTAATATCGGTTGCTGGAACATCATTATCAATTGTTTTTGGAATACCAACAACATTGATTCCTTTACGATAAAAATCACGAGCAGAAGTTAAAGTTCCGTCACCACCAATGATAACAAGAGCATCAATATTGTGTTTTTTGAGATTGGCAATTGCGACATCAGACACATCTTTCTTTACCATTTTACCAGTAACATCTACCATTGGATAACTAAAAAGATTATCGCGGTTAGAGTTTTTTAAAATTGTTCCACCTTGATGGAAAATTCCGGAAACAGCTCTGCGGTCCAATGTCACATATTCATCCTTATACAAGCCATTATAGCCGCCTAAAAAACCAATCACTTCGTAGCCATATTTGCTTATGGCCGTTTTGACTACAGAACGTATAACAGCGTTTAATCCCGAGCAATCTCCCCCACCAGTTAATATAGCGATTTTTCTTATTTCTTTTTCTGATTTTAACATATATTTTACTCACCTTTCTTAAAATACATAGAATAGTTTATCATTCACAATGTGATGTGTCAAACAAATAATAGACGAATTTATTTTGATTCAGATTTCATTCTAAGTTGACCACAGGCTGCATCGATATCGCCACCTTGTTCTTTACGTAAAATCGCATTTATGCCTCGTTTTATCAATCGATCATAAAATTGCATAGCGCGTTTCATATCAGTTCTTTCGTATTCAAATTCTTTAACATAATTATACGGAATTAGATTAACATAGGCATTCAATCCTCGGATTAAATCCGAGAGTTGATCTGCTAATTCAATAGAATCATTCACTCCACTTAATAATATGTATTCAAAAGTTATTCGTCTAGAGGTCTTTTCAAAATATACTTTACACGCTTCGATGATGTCTTGAAGTGGGTATTTCTTATTGATCTTCATCAATTTGGTTCTCAATTCGTCATTTGGCGCATGCAAACTGATGGCTAAGTTACTACGAATTGGCTCATCAGCGTATTGATAGATACGAGGCACAATGCCACAGGTTGAAACTGTGATATGTCTTTGACCAATTTGAAGTCCTTTAGAATCATTGACTATTTTAATAAATTTAATAACATTATCATAATTATCAAAAGGTTCACCGGTTCCCATAACGACAATATGTGTGACTTTTTGACCTGTCAATCTTTCTGCGGATACGACTTGGTTGACAAGTTCGCCAGTGGTAAGGTTTCGATTCTTATATTTGAGTCCTGATGCGCAAAAAGAACAACCCATATTGCATCCAACTTGACTTGTAACACAAAGGCTAACGCCATAATCTTGAAGCATCATAACGGTTTCGATTGCGTGACCATCATATAATTCAAAAAGGAATTTTTGTGTACCATCTTGAGATTGTTGTTGCGTTTTTAGAGTCAAAGGGTCGAGCGTAAAAGTTTCAGACAAATACGTTCGCAGAGTCAATCCGATATTTGACATTTTATTGAAATCAAAGATGGATTTCGAAAAAACCCATTCGAATACTTGTGTTGCATTAAATTTTTTAAATCCTTGAGAAATCAATATCGTTGATAGTTCGTCAATCGTTAAGTCATAGAAATTTATCATATTTATCACCTCTTTGATTATACATCAATATGAAGAATAACACACCTAAATTACAAATAAAAACGGTTTCTAAGGTTTCAAAACGTATTGAATTACTATTCAAAAGGAATACATATAAAAAGGCAAGATTTTTTTTGTCTATTCATGTTAAGGAAAATCAAATTTCAAACCTTACGAAAATCAAATTTCATAATAGGTAGCTTGATAACTTTGAATTATAATTGACTTTTCATTCAATAATAATGATTATTAAAACGAATTTATCAAGTTGTTATCACATGAGAAGAAAAAATCAGTCATCCGAAGACAACTGATTAATTATTAAACACGTAAGGTTCCTTTTAATTCGATTAATAATAATTGAATAATCTGATTGATTGCGTTATCAACTTCGTCAGTTGATAACGTTTTTGAAAAATCTTGGAAGGATAAAGTGAAGGCTATGGATTTTTTCCCTATTTCAATTTTATCGCCCACATACAGGTCAAAAATATGTACATCGGCTAACATATTTCCGCCACCTTTTTTAATGCATTGAGTGACTTGATCTGCAGTGATATTTTTATCAACAACAATCGCAAGATCACGTGATACCATGGGAAATTTAGATATTTCCTTCACTTTTTGATTTGAAATGATCTTTTCACTCAATTTTCGTAATCCTATTTCAAAAACATAGGCTTCTGAAATGCCTTTTTCAGTTTGTAAAGAAGGGTGGATTTTACCTATAAATCCTAATACCTCTCCTTGAGATATTATTTCTGCACAGATTCCGGGATGAAGTTGAGGGTAATTTTTTTGGGGCGGTAAAAATGAAAATTCCTTAATTCCAATCCTTTGAAATAAAGCAGAAAGAAGTCCTTTAACAGTGTAAAAATCAATTGGCTTGTTAATTCCTTGCCATGCAAGTTCGTCTAGATATCCTGACAAAATTCCACTGACATATTCTATTTCTTCTGATTGAAAATATCCTTTTCCAATTTCAAAAAGCGCAATATTTTGTTGCTTTCTAGCTTGATTATAGTTAAAAATCTCGAGTAAAGCTGGTAATTGTGAATGTCTCATTGTCCCCTTGTTTTCGGCGATTGGATAGAGCAATTTTACGATTGGCTGAGGTGTTTGATCAAATAAGGTTGCTTCACTTTCTGAGGTCAATGAGTAACTAATTGTTTCATTTAACCCAAGGGTAATGAGTGTATCGCGTATTGTCCTTCTTATTGATTGAATTTGTGTCAATTGTCCTGGGAGAGAAGATGCCTGTAATGTTGTCGGTATTAATTCATAACCTGCAATACGTACGATTTCCTCAATTAGATCTTGGTATGTTAAAATATCAATTCTTCGAGTCGGAACAGTTACTATAAATATTCCATCTTCATAAACAGACTTGAAATTGAGACGATTTAGAACTTCAATGACTTGTTCTGTTTTAAAACAATAACCTGTAACTTTATTTAATTTTTCATGGGGTAATTTAACAATACTAGGCTTTAAATTTTGTGATTCAAAAGAACTAATTCCTTTTACAACTGTTCCTAAACCAATTGATTGAAGTAATTCTGCAGCTCTATTCAAAGCATATAATGTTCTATTGGGATCAAGACCCCTTTCAAAGCGTATTGAAGATTCGCTGCGTAAATCAAGTCTTTGAGATGTTTTTCGTATTTTTAAATTATCAAATACTGCCGATTCCAACAAAATCGATTGGGTTGTTTCGTCAATTTGAGTTGATGCTCCACCCATTACACCTGCAAGCGCAATAGGATTTTTACCATCAGTAATGAGCAGGTCATCTTTTGAAAGATCGCGATATTTTCCATCTAAAGTAAGGAACTTTTTGTCATTTTCAGCTTTGCGGACAACTATTTCATGGCTATTTAACTTATCAAAATCAAACGCATGAAGGGGTTGCCCTGTTTCAATCATTACATAATTCGTGATATCAACTACATTATTTATTGGTCGAATACCAGCGGCAATAAGTCTTGATTTAATCCATACAGGACTCTCTTGAATTTTAACATTTTTGATAATTCGTGCATAATAAGATTTACATTCTGAAGTCAATGTCGATACTTTCAAATCGATTTTTTCATCAATCTCGACGACAACGGGTTGATTTAAATGAATTGGTGAGTCCAACATTGCCGACACATCATAAGCTACTCCCATCATCGACATCATGTCACCACGATTTGGAGTGAGTTTTTGATCAATAACTGTATCCTCTAGATACATCACATGTAAAGGATTTGATCCAATCGGTGTATCGAGCGGTAAAACGTGGATTCCATCTTCTTGATGAAATTTATGGTCAATTCCTAATTCATCTAGTGAACAGATCATTCCATTTGATTCGATACCTCTGATGACGGATTTACGAATAACAAAATCACCTGGGAGAATTGCTCCCTCTAGAGCTACAATCACTTTTTGACCCACATTTACATTAGGGGCTCCACATACAATTTGTAAAATGGAATCGTCAGAAATTTTGACCTCACAAATATGCAAATGATTAGATTGGGGATGCAAAATACAAGTTAAAACGAGCCCTACTGTCAATCCTGTTGCAGAGGTAAGTTGGTAATAATCTTCAACTTCAGCGCTTTTTAGATTAAATAAAGTCACAAGTTGATCTGTAGAAACATTGATATCAACTAATTCTATGAGCCAATTCAATGAAAATTTCATGTTGATACCTCCTACTTAAATTGCCGGTTTAACCGGAGATCATTTGTGAATAAAGAGCGAATGTCATCAATGCCATACTTCAGCAATACAATGCGCTCAACTCCCATTCCAAGAGCAAAACCTTGGTATTTTTTGGAGTCATATCCTGTCGCTTCTAAAACTGCATTATTTACCATACCTGCGCCTAACACTTCAATCCATCCGGTCTGTTTACACATTGAACATCCTTTTCCTTGACATTGACCGCATGACACGTCCACTTCGACAGAAGGTTCGGTGAATGGAAAATAGGATGGGCGAAGGCGAATTTGACGATCTTTCCCAAACATATGTTGGGCTAAAACCAGTAGTGTGCCTTTTAAATCAGCCAATGAGACCGTTTCATCGACAACTAAAGCCTCTATTTGAGTAAATTGATGACTATGCGTTAAGTCGTCATCATCTCGTCGATATACTTTTCCTGGGCAAATAATCTTTATTGGCTTATTGCCACCATTTTCAAGTAAAGTGCGTACTTGAACAGGTGAAGTATGTGTCCTTAACAAAAGTTCTTCTGAAATATAAAAAGTATCTTGCATATCACGAGCAGGATGCCCTTTAGGAAGATTTAATAATTCAAAATTATATTTGTCAAGTTCTATCTCTGGTCCTTCTTTGATGGAATATCCCATACCAATAAATAGATTTTCGATTTCTTCAATGGTCTTACTAACAAGATGTTTTGAGCCTATTGCAAACTCATACCCCGGTAAAGTAACATCGATTGCTTCGCTTATTAGTCTTCGTGAGATGTTTTCTTTTTCAAGAAAATCTCGTTTTTCATCCAAAGATAAAGTTATTTCACTTTTTCCTTCATTGACGACTTGCCCAAAGATTGGTCTTTCTTCATTTGAGAGGCTTTTCATTTGTGCCATCAAAGATGCAAACGGACTGCTTTTTCCTAAATACTTTGATTTTAAATCATTCAATTCATTCATATTTTGGATTTTACTTATTTCTATTTTTGCTGCTTCAACCAGTTCTTTTATTTGCTTTTTAATTTCCATATTATCCTCCAGAAAAAGAAAAAAATCGCCCTAAATAAGGACGATTTATTATCACCGTGGTACCACCTTTGTTCTAGTTGTAAAACTAGCCCTTAAGAATCGTTAACGCCGATATACGGAGATGATTGGTCCCGCTCAAGAGGTGAATTCATCGGTTACAAGATAAAATACTTTCAGCATATGTATTTCTCTCTAAATCTTGATTTATCCGAGTACTAGTCCTCTATCATTGTGTTTATATACACCTATTATATCAAACTATAATACAATTACAAGATTAATTGTTTCTGCGAGCAAAAATGGCAAGAAGTCTAAGAATTTCTATATATAACCAAATCAATGAAACCATTAATCCTAGTGATAATATCCAACCATACTTTGCATCAGCCCCCGATTCAACACAGGTTTTTATATGTTCAAAATCCATAAACAAGTAGAGCGCTGCGATAATTGTTGATCCAATGCATATAGCAATGTAAAGAGGCCCTGAAAAATTAAATATCAGTAGTAAAATTGACATCATAATGATAGAAATTAACGCTACGACCATAAATGATGCGAATCGTTGGTTAACTCGAATGATGTTAGTTGAGTATAACAACATCATTATAAATAAAACAATGAGGGTCGTCGAAATCGCTGTAAGTGCAATCCCGGGATAGTAGATTTCGAATAAAATTGTTATGAACCCCAGAACTACTCCCTCACAGGCGGCATATAAAATGCCAAAATAAGGAGCAAGACGGATTGAACGGGTTCCAATAATTACGCTGATAAAACCAATTATCATTGCACCAATGATTAAAGGTATACTTACATCTGATAAATTCATGATAGTAAAATATCCAGAAACAGCAGTAATCATTACCAAAAAGATGGTTTTAAATGCAACATTACTATACGTTACTGCATTATCGCTAACAACGATATTTCTTTCAGCACTTCTTAATACAGGGTTGGTTGAACGCAATCTCATGAACAAAGCCTCCTAGCGTGAAAATAGATATAATCATATTATCGTATTTAACAGTGAGAAATTTGTGTGGTTTAACTTAAAAATCAAATAAGGACATTTGGCTTTCTTCAACTAAGTCTCCGAACGCACCAAGATCATCCATTCGTTCATATAATGTTTTTGAAAGTTTTGTGCGATTTCTGACATCTTGTTTCGAAACAAAAGGTTTTTCATTTCTAGCTTCAATGATTGAATTTGCGACATTCATACCTAAAGAATCAACCACAATGAAGGGAAGGATTAGTGATTTTTTGTCTTTGCTAATCAAAAATTCTGTAGCATGAGAATGATGAATATTTATGGGTGAAAAAGTCATTCCACGTTTGTACATTTCATAAGCTAATTCCAACACAGTAGCAAGGTTTTTGTCTCGATCAGAAGCGTTATTTCCTTCTGCTTCTATTTGTTCCAGTTTTAATTTAATTGCATATTCTCCATTTGTAAGTACATCCGCATCAAAAATCCCGGCTCGTTTAGAAAAATACGCAGAATAAAAATATATCGGTTTATACAGTTTAAACCATGCAATTCGCATCGCCATCAAGACATAAGCGGTCGCATGGGCCTTAGGAAACATGTATTTAATTTTACTGCAAGACCAAATATACCATTCGGGGACATTCGATTGTCGCATGAGATCAGCATAAGTACTCCATTTATCGGGGTTTGTCGGAGCTTTTCCTTTTCGAACAAATTCCATTATTTCAAAAGCGATGGTAGGCTGCATTCCATAGTCAATTAAATCAATCATGATATCATCGCGACAACCAATGATATTTTTAAAGTCGATTCTACCAAACTCTCGCTTTTTGCCAAAAATTAAATCTTGCGCATTGCTGTTCCACACATCTGTTCCGTGTGATAAACCAGATATTTTTACGAGTTCCGCAAAAGTGGAAGGTTTCGAATCGCGAAGCATTCCTCTAACAAAATTTGTTCCAAACTCAGGTACTCCAAAAGATGCGACATCTGATCGAATGTCTTCTTTGGTTAAATTTATAACTTCTGTACCGCTCAAAAGTCGATAAACCTCTTTGTCATCAACGGGAATATCCTTGGCATAAGCAAAAGGGAACTCCATAGGTTCTTTTTTAACAAGATCCATCAAATACCTAATCATCGTGGGATCATCATGACCCAAAACATCAAGTTTAAATAAATTAGATTCAAAGGAATGATAATCAAAATGAGTGGTTTTCCAACTGGTGTCCGATGAATCACCTGGATATTGTATGGGTGTAACATCAAAGATCTCTTTATTATTTGGAACCACTACGATTCCACCAGGATGTTGACCACTGGTTCGCTTTGATCCTTCAATACCTTTCGATAAACGTTCCATTTCTGCACGTCTAACACGAATAGGTGGTAGATTTGCGCTTTGACGTTCTTCATTAATCTTTTTATAAAAATCTCTAACCATTCCAAATGCAGTTTTAGCAGCACATGTTCCGATTGTACCCGCACGAAAAGCATAGTTTTCACCAAAGATTTTTCGAATATAATCATGAACAACACTTTGATAGTCTCCACTAAAATTAAGATCAATGTCTGGTACTTTATCGCCTTTGAATCCTAAAAATGTTTCGAAAGGAATATCATGTCCGTCTTTCTTCATCATTGTTCCACAAATTGGACAATTTTGATCAGGTAGATCTAGTCCGCTTTCAGTTCTTTCAAATAAACGATCATTTTGTTTTTCAAATTCGTTAATTCCGAGTTTTTTATCTTCATCTGTTTTTTTAAAGGCGGAAAAATGACATTTTGGGCAAATATAGTGAGGAGGTAGCGGATTAACTTCGGTTATATCCATCAACGTCGCAACTAAACTTGAACCGACCGATCCTCGGCTACCGACTAAATATCCATCATCTAACGATTTTTTGACCAGTAGATGCGAAATATAATAGATGGTTGAAAATTGATGTTTAATGATACTAGTTAATTCTTGTTCTAACCGTTTTTTAACAATAAGTGGTAAAGGATCACCATATAGTTCAAATGCCTTCGCACGTACCATTGTTTCTACTTTGACTTTGATGGAAGGTACGCCCTGTTCTGCAAGAAACTCATCTGTAGGAGCATACAAATCTTTTCCAAATATTTCAATTACGTCTATTTCTTCTGAAATCATAACCGGATTATCGATAACAATCATTTTTGCGGTTTCAGCGCCTAAAAAAGCGAATTCGTTTAACATTTCTTCAGTCGTTAAGTAGTGTTGATTCGGCTTTTCTAGTTCATTATAAAGTTTATGATATCCACCGCCACCTACTAAAGGGGTCGCAATCATAATTTCACGAAAAATCTTATCTTCTGGATCAAGATGATGAACATCTCCAGTAGCACAAACGGGTATGTTAAGTTCTTTTCCTATTTCGACAATTCGACGAATTACATCTTGCAAAACTGCTTGCCAATTGGGCATTTGATAACTCATATAACTAAACGAGGATAAGGGTTGAACCTCCAAATAGTCATAGAATCGGGCGGCATTTCGGAGTGACTCTTTTGAATCATTCATTGCTATTTCAAAAAAATGACTATTTCGACATCCTGAACCTATTAAAATCCCTTTTCGATGTCGGTTAAGAAATGACTTCGTAATTTTTGCATCTCGATCAAAATACTTTGTAGAGGCAATTGAAAGTATTTTATAAAGATTTTTCAATCCTTCCTGTTTCTTAACAAGCATATTAATATGATTAGGATAAGGATATCTATGAACTGATTCTGGATCAATCAAAAGATTTAAGTCTTGGAAACGATTAATACCGGCTTTTTTGACTTCTCTTAGCAGATGCAAGAACACTTCATGAGTAGCTTCGGCATCATTAATGGCGCGATGATGGCCATTCATAGGTACTTTTAAAAATTTACATAGTTGATCAAGTGAATAGCGTTGACGATCCGGAAAAACGACTTTAGCAAGCATTAAAGTATCAATGGAAGGTTGAATTAGTGAAGATATATTTAATCTGCGATAATTTTCATAAATATGACCTAAGTCAAAAGAAGCATTATGCGCAACCAATATCGCATCTTTGCTAAACTCATAAAATTTTTGTAGTGCTTCTTCAAGTTTTGGTGCATTTTGAACATCAGCATTTGTTATCCCTGTAAGCTCTGAAGTAAATTCACTAATAGGCTTCATAGGGTTAATGAAAGTCGAAAAACGATCTATGACTGTTCCGCTTTTGATTTTGACACCTGCTATTTCGATTAAAGTATCATAAATGACAGATAAACCTGTTGTCTCAATATCAAATACAACATAGGTAGCATCGTTTAGCATTTGATCAATTTTACCTTCAGTAATTGTAATCGCTTCATCATCAGCATATACTAATTCAAGACCGTATAGGGCTTTTACTCCGGTTTCTTTAGTTAATTTAAAGAGATCAGGAAAAGATTGTACTGAAGCATGATCTGTGACAGCAATCGCTGAATGGTGCCAATCTTTCGCTCTCCGGATATAATCTTCCATTGTATTAACGCCATCAAGTGCAGACATTTTAGTATGCAAATGTAATTCGACACGTTTTTCTTTTGCCAAATCAATCCTTGATGTTTTAGAAACGACTTCGACAGAGCGTTCCATATTGGTTGCCGTAATTGCAAATTCACCGTAAAATTTGTCGTATTCACCAAATCCGGAAACATGAATCTCATTGCCTTCTTTAATTTCGTTACAAAATTTAACATCTTCAGGATTGCTGATACGCTTTTTTACCAGCAAAGAATCTGTACCATCGCTCATAATGATGTTAGCTTGTCCACCATTTCTCATCTGGCGAATTTCAATACTACTTACCATACCTTTAATTGTAAAAAACGGTTTTGTATACTTGTTTTTAAATTCCTCAAATTCAACTTCATCAAAAGGCAAGTCCTTTATTGGTGTAAAATCATGTCCTACAGGACGATCGTCATTTAAAGGAATGAACTTTGTCGGAGATGTTGTATAAACTAAAGTTTCTGCTTGTTTTACAAATACTCGATTAGCTTTTTCAATTTCTTCGTTAATTGATTTACATTCTTCGTCAATTCTTATTTCTACGAGCGCTTTAAAACCGTGTTTTTTTAAATCGGTCTCAATGACTGTTCGAAACATTTGAGCGGATTTAGACCCTTGTGGAACCTTTATACAAATACTTTCCCCTTCAATGGTTGTTGGATAATTTTTAAGTGGCAATAATCGTTTGTCTTCTTCGATTAGATTGTCAAGAATGTAATCATAATAATCCATCAGGTCATCATCGTTATAAGTACTCATCTTGATTGAAAAATCGACTGTTTTGATTGAAGGTATAGTATCATGAAGGTTTAATAACTTTGTCATAAAATGACGATATCTTAAAATAGGAATTGGTCTTTCAAAAGCCAAAAAAAACATCCAAGCATTTATCGCCGGATCTACTTCGAGTGCTTCAAGAGTCCCATACTCTGCAATTGTAAGATCATCTATGTTTAATAGATCCAACAGTTTTTTGATATCTGTATCCAACTCGATCACCCCTTATATGTAACATTAATTATAGCATATTTCATTAGTAAAAAAAGATTATAAAAAGAAAAACAGTCTTCCGACTGTTTAAAACTCAGCTTTTACTTTTCCTGCCAAAATTTCTTCTAATGCTTGTCCGACAGGTTTTACACATTTGTTATCAACAGATGAATAACCATCTTGTTTAATGATTTTTGCTCGCTTTGCTGAAATATAGGCTAGTTTGTATTTTGAGTCGACGACTTCAAGCAAATCATCAATTGATGGATAGCGTAAGCCATCGGTATTTTTTGTTGCCATTATTCTTTTCCCTCCAGGAGTTTATAATATTTGTGAATCGATCGCTCAGTTTTCGCATGTTCTGCCCGAATGATGGCATAAATGCGGTCCGCAGCATTGTATACATCGTCATTAACAACAATGTAATCGTATTTATAAGCCAAATGATATTCCCGTTCAGCTTTTTCCAATCGTTTTTGAATACTTTCAGGATTTTCTGTGCCCCGACTTTGAAGCCTTTCAATCAAAGTCTTTTTTGAAGGAGGCACGATGAAAACGAAGACTGAATCAGGCATTTTTTCTCTTACTTGAAGTGCCCCTTGAACTTCGATTTCCATGATGACTTCTTTGCCTTCAGCAAGTTTACTGTCAATATATTTTTTTGGAGTACCATAATATTCACCGACGAATTCTGCATACTCAAGCATCTCATCGTTAGCGATATGGTTTTCAAATTCTTCGCGGGAAACAAAGAAATAATCAACACCATTTTTTTCGCCTTGGCGAGCTTTTCGAGTCGTCATTGAAACAGAATAACAAAAATTGTTATCCGGCATGGCAAATAATGCTTTTCGGATCGTCCCTTTTCCAACTCCAGACGGACCGCTGATGACGACTAATAAACCGCGTTCATTGAGCTTCATGAAGGTCCTCCCGTTAGTAAAAATATATTATGATATATATTACCACAGATTTCAAAAATAGTAAATTAAATTTTGCTTTCAAATGTGATATAATAGCCTCGGTGATAGATACATGAGTATGGACGGTTTATTCATCAACAAATTAGCATATGAACTTAATTCATCTATCGGAATGGGAAGAATTAACAAAATATATCAGCTATCCAAGGCTGATTTTTTGTTCATTGTTCGAGCTGGATCAAAAAACGAATCGCTTTATCTTTCACTTTCCCCATCAATCGCTCGACTTCATTTAACGAATTATAACTACGATAAACCACAAACTCCTTCGGGATTTTGTATGTTATTAAGAAAATATTTGGAAAATGGACTTATCAAAAAAATAGAAGCTATTAACGGCGATAGAATAATAAAAATATCGATTGAAAACAGCAATGATTTTGGAGTAAAAGTCTCTTATTATGCCATGATAGAATTAATGGGGAAACATGCAAATCTAGCGATTATCGACCAAGAAGGAATTATAATCGATTCATTTAAACATGTTAGTCCATTTGAAGGACAACAAAGAACATTTTTAAAAGGCTTTTCCTATCAATTGCCTGAAGATGGAAAAGTTAACCCCTATGACATTCAATCATTATCGAATATTTTTGAATCAAAATCTGTTTCAGATTCGAAATCTTTGGTTAATTCTGTCAGAGGTCTTTCTCCACTTTTTGCCGATGCAGTACTACTTAAAACGATTAATCAACCCTTCTCCATGGATCATATGTATAACCAATTATTAAACTCATTAATCGACCCTTCTTTGAGTATTGTAAAAGGTAAGAAAAAGTTTTACTGGTTTAATATATTCTCTGATAATGAAGTAATACACTATCCGAGTTTATCAAAATTATTGGATGAACTTTATTTTGATTCCGGTCAATTAGAACGTACAAAACAAGTATCGAAAAATATTTATCAATTAATTAAGCGTGAACACGAAAAAAATAAAGATAAGCTTGAAAAATTAACTCGCGAACTTGATAAGGCCTTTAACGCTGAGGAATATCGAAACAAAGGAGACCTAATTATTGCGAATCAACATCTTTTACAGAAAGGTCAAAATGAATTTGAAGTCATTAATTACATGAATGGAAACAAAGAATCAATCTTATTAGATCGGATGCTGACGCCCATTGAAAATGCACAATCTTACTATCGTAAATATAAAAAGATTAAAACGTCTGTCAATCATCTAAAAACCCAAATCACTATTACTGAAGGTGAAATTAGTTACTTTGAATTATTGTTACTTCAAATCGAAACTGCGTCATTAAATGATTTAAATGAGATCATTGAAGAATTAAAAACCAACAAGTATCTTCATGAAAAACCAATTAAACATAAAAAATTAATCCCGAATTATGATACCTATATTACACCAGATGAAGTAGAAATTCTCGTTGGAAAAAACAACCTGCAAAATGAATATTTGACTCATCATCTAGGGAAATATAATGAAATGTGGTTTCATGTTAAAGATATGCCTGGGAGCCATGTCTTGGTAAGAAAAATAGAACCATTGAATGAATTTGAAATTCGAGCGGCTGCAAATCTAGCTGCTTATAACTCAAAAGCAAAAGAGTCTTCAAGTGTGCCAGTTGATTATACATTGTTAAAATATGTCAAAAAAATACCTGGAAATAAAGGTTCATTTGTCACTTATTCTCACCAAAAAACGATTTATATCGATCCATCAAAAGAGTTAATTAAATTACTAAAATACAGAAAATAATAAGGACACTCTCATCTTCGAGTGTCCTTATTACTATTTATTTTCAATTTCCGTTTTAATCATCGTTATAAAATCATTGATTGAAATTGTTACTTGTTCCTGATTCCCGTATCGGCGATAAGTTACAAGATTTTCAGCAACCTCTTTATCTCCAAGTACTAATTGATAGGGGATTTTCTTTGTTTGTGCTTCTCGAATTTTATATCCCAGTTTTTCTTCTCGATAATCCGTTTCAACACGCAAATCAAGATTCATTAATTGGGTAGCTAATTTTTTAGAATATTCCATATGAAATTCATTATTAACTGGAATAAGTTTGATTTGAACAGGTGCTAACCAAGTTGGAAATGCTCCAGCATAATGTTCAATTAAAATGCCGATAAACCGTTCAATAGATCCGAATAATGCACGATGAAGCATCACGGGACGTTTCTTTTCACCATTATGATCAATATAGGTTAAGTCGAATCGTTCAGGAAGATTCATATCGAGTTGAATTGTTCCACATTGCCAAATTCTATTCATCGAATCTCGCAACTTAAAATCAAGTTTTGGTCCGTAAAAAGCACCGTCCCCTGCATTAATTTTATAGGGTTTTCCCATGCTATCGAGTGCATCGGCTAATGCCTTTTCAGCTTTATCCCAAGTAGCAATCTCACCTATGAATTTTTCAAGTGGACGCGTAGAAAGTTCAATATGGTAGGAGAGGTTAAAGACTGAATACATGTATTCAAATAGTCGAACCAATGATTTAATTTCTGTAACAATCATATCTTCTGTCATGAAAATATGGGCATCATCTTGTGTAAAGTTTCGAACTCGAAATAACCCGTTCAAGGCACCACTGGCTTCGTGTCGATGAACAAGTCCAAGTTCTCCAACTTTTAGTGGAAAATCTTTATATGAATGAATATCTCTTTTGTATACAAGCATTCCACCGGGACAATTCATCGGCTTGATAGCAAATTCTTGATCATCGATTTCCGAAATATACATATTCTCTCGATAATTCATCCAATGCCCAGAAACGACCCAAAGGTCTTTATTTAGCATAATCGGCGTTTGTATTAATTTATAGCCTTCTTTAGTATGTACTTTGTACCAGAAATTTTCAAGTTCGCGTCGCAAAATCATACCGTTTGGAAGCCAAAACGGAAAGCCTGGTCCATATTCGCTTAACATGAAAAGATCCAATTCTTTTCCTAGCTTACGATGATCTCTTTTTTTGCGTTCTTCTAAATTATTTAAATAGTCTTTCAACGATTGCTCAGTAAAAAAACTTGTTCCATATACTCGTGTTAATTGCTTGTTTTTTGAATCACCACGCCAGTAAGCTCCAGCTAAAGATAACAGTTTAAAGTATTTAATCCACTTAGTAGATGGCAAATGAGGTCCTCTGCATAAATCCGCAAAAACACCTTGTGAATATATTGAAATGACTTCATTTTCTGGAAGAGATTGAATTAGTTCAACTTTATAGGGATCATCCTTAAAAAAATCCAAGGCTTCTGCCCTAGAAACTTCAAGACGTTCAAGCGGAAGATTTTTAGCAGCCAATTTATTCATCATTTTTTCAATCGTTGTTAAATCGGATTCCGTTAATACATCATCACCGAGATCAATGTCATAATAAAAACCTTCTTCAATGGCCGGACCAACACCAAATTTAGCGTGAGGATAGAGCGTTTTTACCGCTTCGGCCATTAAGTGAGCGGAACTGTGTCTCAGAACTTCTATAGATTCCGGATCATCTTCTGTCAGAAAAATAAGGCTTGAATCCTGCATGACTGGACGATTTAAATCGATAATGACATCATCAAGTTTTGCAGCAATGCATCGTTTTTTAAGTGATGGTGAAATTGATTCAGCAATTTCAACTGGTAAAATACCCTTCTGGTATTCTTTTATTGAGCCATCCATGAATTTAATTTTAATCATATTAATAATCCTCCTATAAAATAAAAAAAGTCGCCCTGTGCAAGGACGACTAAATAATAACCGTGGTACCACCTTTGTTTCGAACGAATTCGACACTCAATCCATTAACGCTGGAAAACGGAACCTTTTCAAAGGTCAACTCAGAGATGGTAATTCATCAATATTCATCAATGGCTTGCACCGTTCCATCGTCGCTAGAATGAAATTTCGAAGAATCATGTTCTCGTCAATGTATTTATGATAGTTATAATTATAAACGAAATTACTAGATTGTCAAGTCTATCGTACGGGTTTTTCGAGAAGTTCAAATTCCTTTGCAAGTGCTCTAACTCTTTCGAAAACCCTAACGGCTTTTGCCTGTTCGGCGCTTTCCTTTGTTAATGCCATTGCATCAATTAATGATTTCATTTTTAAATTAGATGAAAAGAAGGTCGGAAGTTCATCTAATACTCGATGCTGCAAAATTGGTCCTAAAACTTCATCTCGGATAAAAGCTGTATTGCTTTCTCCGGCGATATCATCCAATATAAGTACTTCGGTCGTCTTCAGTTCCAAGATTTTTTCTTCAAGCAAACCAGAGCCTATAGATGATTTTAATTCTCTAACCAAGTCCGGATAGTAAACAAAGGTAACTTTATACCCTTTTTTTGCAATTTCATTGGCTAAAGCTGCTAAAATATAGGTTTTTCCATTACCGTAAGGTCCTGAGAGATACATCCCTTTCATAGGATTTTTAGGGGAATACTTATTCAAAAATTCCATGATATAATTATGGATTATCTTACGAGAATCACCAATCATATCGTAATCACTTAAATCAGCATTAAAGACCTTTTTTGGAACATAATATGCATTTATTTTAGATTTACTGACATCATTAGTATTATATTTACAAGGAGAATAATCCAAGCAAATATCGTTGTTATACATCGATAAATGCGGCGTCATTCCAATATGTACAAGCTTACATTCATAGAGTCCATGACAATCTTCACAAATCCGTTTTCCTTCTTGAAAAGTCATTAAATTATTGATTCCGTCCACAATCGTTTCGTGTTTAAGATCATTTACCATTGCAAAACGTCTTATGATAGGATCCTCGAGCAACTTGTCAATGGCTTCGTCAGGATTTCCTTTTGAATTAAAATTTTGAAGATAGTTATCAATTTTTTTCAAGACAATCACCTACTCTATAGACTTAATATAACTCTCTAGCCAATCAATTTTAACTTCCGGTTTATCGCTGTATTTATTCTTTGAATAAGCTTTTTTCGAAGAACTAGAATCTTGATGTTTGCCATTCTCACGATTCAGATGTTTAACATAATCTAGAGCGCTTTCGACAGAAGTTATTTGATTACGAAGCCAACTCATTCCAACTTTTTCAAAATAATCAAAGGAGGGCATAACTCCGTCTTTATTTTTTACTGTGTAAGCGACTAAGACATTGACGACACCTCTGTCAAGTTTCACTTCATCAATCAGTCTTTCAATAATTCTTAAATCAGCGGATGAAACCATTCCCCCAGATAAGTCCGAAAGCAATTTTTTTGGAGAGATTGAAGAAAAATAAGTTGCAGGGTCTTTTATACCTTCCTGTGCGTTTTCGTTACTGGATAAATTTATTTCATCAGTTTGTTTTTCAATTTGTGTTTTTTGTTTATAAGCATCTCGAGCGTATCTAGATAATTTAATAATATCAACTTCAAGTTGAGGATTGGTAGCCTTTAAAAAAATATCTTTCATTGCAATTTCATCGATACCGTAGACATATGATAAGTTACGAATCTTATTTTTAACTTCTTCGGTCAACTGACTTTTGTCAAGGAAAGGACCTGGAATACTTTCTGTAAAAAGTCGAAAATCAAAATCCGATTTTTTAATATTAATCGGAACTGCTACACTCGAATCAATTAAGCCACTGACACTTTGATAATTGGAAATTGTAATGGATGGAAAAACATCCTCAAAACTTTTGGTAACGTTTATAAATCCAGTTTTGTCTACTTTAGGCAATTTAAAAAATTGAAGTAATTTTTGAAAACGCGATTCTGTGACTGCTGCTAATAAGTATTGACCGAGGATACCATCGTTAATGAATGCAGAAGGAGACATCGGCTTCTTGATTTCATATGAAAAACAATCGCTATAAAAATAGACGTTGAGCAATCCAATCGCTTCTAATTGATGTCTAGCAGTTTCAAGTGATGTTAATTTAAGATTCATTAGACTTTCTAAATCACCATGTAAATAACGTTCGCTGGTTAATGTCTGACGATTCATCAAATTGCATAACAACGAAAAAAGCGCAAAAGCTTGTGGACCAATAACCGGCAAATAGAAAACAGACAACACTTGGTAATCTGCTGTGTCGATAGCTGCTTTTGCATATACATAAAATTGATCATTACGTCTAATTTTGTCCAATCTATACTCCTATGGGTGCAAGGCTATGCCTTTAAATTTCAAAAATTGATCAAAATATTTATAAAATTCAATGATTCTTTTATTGGGTCTTCCTAACCCAACAAAACTAAATAAATTGATTTTAATATCAATTCCGGTTTCAATCGGAGATAATTGTGTAACTGTCAAAATTGCATCAAAACCATTTCCTAATAAATAGATCTCACCATGATGTTCATTAACATCGCGTACATCCATATTTTTGGTCTCTGCTAATGACTGAACAACCTTTAAACATTCCTTAAAATTGTTACGGTAATATCTTGTTCTTAATTCAGTAATTGCATGAAGTTCTCTGGTTTCTGCGCTTGGTGAGAAAAAACTAGCAATGGACATCCTAAACCCTCCTTAGCTCAATTAATATGTCTTCGAATTGTCGAATGGTTTCAGACATAGTAAATGAGTTATCAATGACATAATCGGCTTTATTTGCTTTCGTTTTCATTGGCATTTGAGCCAAAATTTTTAGCAATGCCATATCACGATTTACATGGTCTCTACTCATGACTCGAGATATTTGTGTTCGTAAATCGACGTAAACACAAATTGTTTTGTCACAAAAAGTCTCGAAATTTGATTCAAATAAAAGTGGAACCACAATAACCGCTAATTTCTGGTTTTTTAAAGCTCTCGCTTCTGATAAAACTTCTCGTTTTACCACAGGGTGAGTAATCGCATTTAATTTTTCGCGAACACTAGGGTCATGGAAAACCCAATGACCCAGTTTTTGAAAATCTATCGTTCCTGCCGTCGTAAGAATTTGATTACCAAAGGCATTGACAATTTCATTATACAATATTTGCCCTGGTTTGGACAGTTCTTTGTAAACAATGTCCGCGTCAATAACTCGAATTCCTTTTTTAATAAAAAGTTCACTGATGGTTGATTTACCAGACCCGATACCACCTGTTAGTCCTATAATTTGCATCATTTATCCCTTTCTTTTCTGACAAGTTGGGCAGATATATGTGCCTCTTCCACCAACTTTTATTTTGATAATTGGGGTATTGCAAATAATACAAGGTTTTAACGCTCGAAGATGAACATTTAATTCATTTTGAAATCGACCGGTAATTCCTAAACTTGAAAGGTAAGATCGTATGGTTGTCCCGCCGAGCTCAATCGCTTTATTAATGACCGCTTGAGTAGAATCGATAATTTTGAGTATTTCAGAATCGCTGAGATTTTTAACTTGTGTTTCAGGATGCACTCTCGATAAAAATAATACTTCATCGACATAAATATTTCCGAGTCCAGAAACATTATTCTGGTCTAGCAAAAATGATTTGATGGGTCGAATTGAAGATTTGATACGCGATTTCAAATAAGAAAGATTAAATTGATTATCGAAAGGCTCCGGACCCATCAAAAGAATATTTGGCATTAAGAATTCATTGCCTGGTTCTACTAGTTCCATCGTGCCAAATTTACGAGTATCATGATATCGAAGGGAAGTTCCGTCTGTGAAATGAAATATAACATGTTCATGTTTAGCGATTAACTCAAAAGAATGTTTTAGAAAATATTTACCTTCCATTCTTAAGTGAGAAATCAATGTTATAGTAGAAAATCGAAAAAACAAAAACTTACCAAATCGACCAATATCCATTAAAATTTCATTTTCAAGCCGCTTTGAAAAATAGTCTTTTGTTGTTCCGTGAATTATTCCTTCATATAATATATCGACATGATGAATCGTTTTTCCTAATATTAAAGTTTTTAACGATTCTTTTACCGTTTCAACTTCTGGCAATTCTGGCATTTTTATTTAACCTCAAACAAATTAGTTCCAAAACTTCCTTCAACTTCGAAAGGAACGTCAAATTTAATAGCATTTTCCATATGTTCATTTACTAATTTTTCGACTAAATTCATTTCTGATAATTCAACATTGATAACTAATTCATCATGAATTTGTAATAGTATTTTTGACGACAAATGATGGTTTTCAAAAGCTTGATCAATTTCCACCATAGCCTTTTTTAAAAGATCTGCAGCTGAACCTTGAATCGGTGCATTCATAGCCATACGCTTTCCAAACTCACGGACCTGGTAATTGTCAGCGTTAACTTCGGGAATATAACGACGTCGATTTAAGACTGTAGAAACATAACCCAAAGTTTTAGCATCATTGATTTGTTTATCCATAAAATTTTTAATTTCTGGAAAATTATCAAAATACTGTTGAATGAAAGTATCTGCCTGTTTAGGTGATATTTTTAGATCCTCTGATAATCCCCAAGAAGTTTTACCGTAAATTATCCCAAAATTGACCGCCTTGGCTGCTCTCCGTTCGCTTGAGGAAATCTCATTTTTATGAAAGATAAGTCTAGCAGTATGGGTGTGAATATCCTCGCCACTTTGAAATGCAACTTTTAAATTTCGTACATTTGCCATGTGAGCGAGTACTCGAAGCTCTATTTGAGAATAATCACAGGAATAGAGAGTTGATCCTTGATTTGCAATAAAAATCTTACGTAATTCTTTCCCATCATCAGATTTAATTGGAATGTTTTGAAGATTTGGTTCGATAGATGAAAGACGTCCCGTTTGTGCTATTGTCTGTTTGTATATGGTATGTACTCGTCCATCTTTTTTTGTTTGAAGCGCAGATTTGATTCCTTCATAATAAGTTGTATATAACTTTGATAAGGAACGATATTCCATTATCTTATCAATGATGGGATGGAAAGCTGACAGTTGTTCTAATACTGAAACGTCTGTTGAGTACCCGCTTTTGTTTTTCTTATAATAAGGTAAATTTAATTTTTCAAAAAGGATAATACCCAATTGTTTAGGAGAATTAATGTTAAAATCTTCTTCCGCGAGTTCATGAATAGCTTTTTCAAGTATCTGAATACGAACGAAGAGATTGTTACCAAATTTGTCTAGTTCATTTTGATCTATAGCAATGCCTTCATATTCCATTTTTGCCAGGGTGATTGCTAGAGGAATTTCAATATCGTTCAACAAGGAATTTTGATTATTAATGTCTATTTGTTTTAAAATAGTATCTTTTAATGCATAAATAGCTTTTGCTTTATCAACTATATGTTTATGCATTGATGATCTATCTTCAGGAATAGCATATTTTGCACCGCGACCATAAATTGTTTCATCATACTCAACATCATTATAATCGAAATTTGCGGTCACTACTCGTAAATCTTCTTTGGTCAAATTAGGATTAATTAAATAAGCAGCCAGTAACAAATCAAATGATGCTCCTTGAATATCAAAACCGTCCCACAATAAAGCCACTTTTGTTTGTTTGAGATCATAAACATATTTAATTTGTAACCTATCATTCATCCATTGAGTAAACTCTTGTGAACCTATTGCTAAATTATAATCAACGTAATAAGCACCTTTGGCATTTACAATTCCAAATCCGATTTTTTCTGCGTTATGATAGTTTGTACCAAATAACTCGAGATGAAAAGCTGATGGAGAAATTAAAACCGATTTTAATTGTTGATGATTGAGAATGATATCATAAGGAGAATTTTCAATACGTCGGGATGCGGGAACATCCAATTTTCTAATGAGTGAATGTAATTCCATTTTTTGCAGAAAAGATTTCAAATTTTCGTAATTTGAACCATTATAAATAATATTTTCTATTTTTATATTATTCTCAAAATCGGTGACGATTGTTGCTAATTCTTTGGAAAAGATAGCTTGTTCTCGGAATGTTTCAATTTTTTCTTTTAGTTTTCCACTTAATTGCTCGACATTATCTAAAATGTTATCTAGAGTTCCATATGTTTCTAGTAATTTTGTAGCTGTCTTATCTCCAACGCCAGGTATGCCCGGAATGTTATCGGAAACATCACCAACCAGACCTTTATAATCACACATCTGTTCAGGCGAAATACCTAATTTTTCTTTCATAATTGTAGGTGTAAATATTTCTATTTCACTAATTCCTTTTTTTGAAATAACTTGTCGAACTTTAGGGCCTAGTAATTGCATAAGATCATGGTCATTTGAAAATATGTCAATGAGATCGAATTCATCGGTGAAATGAATTGCACAATAACCAATAATATCATCAGCCTCGTATAAATCTTGTTCATAACGAGGAACGTTAGCACTGTCGAGATATTCGCGAACGAGAGGCATCTGGCTTATTAATTCACTAGGAACTTCTTTACGGGTTCCTTTGTATGTATCATACTTTAGATGGCGCCAAGTCGGTCCTTTTGGATCCCATGCAACCAATATATGTGTATAATCCATTTTGAGGATTGCTTGCATGGTTGAGACAAATCCAAAAACAGCATTCGTATATGTCCCTTGACTGTTTTTCATCAAATTGCCCATCGCAGCAGTAGCATAATATGATCGGAAAAGTAAATTGTTACCATCGATTAGTAAAAGTTTTCTCATATTTACACCTCATAATCTCTCATTTATTGTATCATGGATACAAAAAAAATGCACACTTTGAATGTACATTTTTCCTTGAATTAATCATTCTCACCCATAAAATTACGGTGATAAACTTCCAGTAAACCTTTTAAAAGTAATCGTTCATCATAAATCACTTTTTCCTCAAGTAATGGTAATATTAACTTTGAATGCCCTCCAGTCAATATGACTGGTAATAAGTCGTTATTTAAATGTTTTTTAATTTTTCTTGTCATGCCATCAATCATTGAGGCGTGACCATACACAATTCCAGATTTGATACAATCAACAGTATTTGTACCTAGCAATTTTGATGGAATCTCAAGTTCAACTTGAGGTAATAAACTCGTTTTACTAATTAATGCATTTTTAGAAGTGGTGATGCCGGCAGTAATAATAACACCTTTTAAATTTAGATTATCAACATACGTAAAAGTTGTTGCTGTTCCTAAATCAACAACAAGACAACTTGGAGAATATCCAGCAGTTGCCCCAATGACATTTGCAATTAAATCTGATCCTACTTCTTTTGGATTATCAGAATTGATTCTAATTCCTGTTTTTACACCTTGTCCTAAAAATAAAGGTGTAATATCAAACCAATTTTGAAAATATTCTCTAAATACATCATTTAATTCTGGAACAACAGACGATATAATGATGTTTTGAATCGATGTATCTTTGAGCATAATATTCAGAGTAACGGCATATTCATCACTTGATTTGCTTTTTTCAGTATTTAATTTGTATATTTTCTCAATCGAACTGCGATTTGATAGTCCGATTGTAATCGTCGTGTTGCCAATATCAATCAATAGAAGCAATGTCTTCACCTTCCATATCATCAGAATCGTTTGTCTCATCTTTTTTAAATATAGCCAAAAGGCGATCGGCAACTATCGCTCCAACAGAACCTGCTAGCGCGGCTTCAATCAAACCATTTGAAAGTAATATACTGAAAATGATTGCCATAGCAGCATCAAAAGTATTCAGCCCTTGCATAAACGAGAGCAATCCTTCTCCCCCCGACTCGATGGTTGAAGCTACATCCGGAAGATTTAATGCCAACGGGAAAGCTGAAATCATCAGTGGAAGAACCATTAAAGTATGAATCAATGTCAATAAAACAAAACTAATAACAAGCGCAATAAGTCGAACTTTTAGAATTTTAAGCAAGAGGATATATACATCATAAATTATCAATCCAAAAACAAATCTAGGTAAGATTGATACCCAAGGAAAGATAAATAGGTAATCTAATCCCACGCTTGTCAAAGCTCTAAAAAATGATGTCAAACCAAAGGTAATACCAAGAATAATCCCGCCTTTTCTACCCAAGAATACAGCACCAATGAGAACGGGAATATGAATCAAGGTAACACTAATACCAATAATGGTAATGTATCCTAAAAATGGAACAAATCCCATAACAATGATAATTGCGATAAACATTGCCATCAAGGTCATGTCTTTAACTTTCTTTTTGTCGTTGAAAAAAGATTGTACTTTATTATTCATTATTTCTCCTTTTTAAGCCACATTAGTGGTCTCATAAGATTATTATTTTAAAAGACTAAACGTTTTCTTTGATTTCGTTAATCTTATTAAAATCAAGTTGTTCAAGCATTGCCAAGATGACCACTTTAACCGCTTCGTAATCGTCAATGTGAATCATTGAAGTCGATGAGTGGATATATCTTGAAGGCATACCAATCGTACAAACTAAAACGCCAGATTCAGAGAGTTGAACTTGTGCAGCGTCGGTTCCGCCTAATGACTTGTAATATTGATATTTTATATTGTGTTCTTTTGCTGTCGATTCGATAAAAGCTTTCATTCCTTGATGCATAATACATTTTGGATCATAGAAGCGAATCATGAATCCGCCGCCCAGTTTTCCTCCGACATCAGAATCTTCAAATGTGTCAGAACAAGGACTGCAGTCTACAGCGATGAACAAATCTGGTTTAATCATGTAAGCTGAAGTTCCAGCTCCTCTAAGTCCAACTTCTTCTTGAACATTAGCCCCTGCAAAGAGCTGGCATGGAATTTTGTTTTTATCTATAGATTGTAAAATATCAAGTGCCATTCCACAACCAAAACGATCATCCCAAGCTTTTGAGAATATCTTTTTTCCATCTTTGGAAATGGTATAGTTATTATTAAAAACGATTTGTTGACCCACTTTGACACCAAGTTCTGCTGCATGTGCTTTGGAGTCTGCGCCGATATCAAGTACAAAATCATCAAAATCTGAAACTTGTTTTGATGAACTATCTCGCATCAAATGTGGCGGTTTTGCTCCAACGACTCCGGGAACAAATGATCCGTCATCAATAACAATATTGAGATGTTCACTTAACATTATTGGCGCACTAATCGATCCCACCGGGATCATTTTAATGAATCCTTTATCGGTTATACTGGCAACCATTGCTCCAACTTCATCCATATGACTGGCTATCATTACCTTTGGGCCATTTTTCCCCAAGTTAATTCCGCCAAAAATAGACCCAAGTTTATCTTGGAAAATCTTTTCAGATACCTTTTCAAGTTCGCTTTTCATAAATTTTCGAACATATTTTTCGTTGGCAGACACCCCTGGAAGTTCCACAAGTGTCTGATAATGAGATTTAATCATCTGTTTTCTCCTTTAATTGAAAACTAATGTAATATATTGAATTCCCCATAGAGACAAATCGAGTCTCAAACTCAGTTTCTACGTTTTCAATATTATGTTCATGATGCAAATCAAGACTCATTTTAATAATGTTAGCTGGATATTCGATTAATGTCATCATCGTATATTCAAAAAAACGAAAATTATCAGTCTTATATTCGATAACAGCATCTTTTCTAAGAATTGCTTGGTAAAATGATAAAAATAAAGGACTAGTTAATCGACGTTTTTTATGAGCGTTTTTCGGCCATGGATCGGAAAAATTTAAATATAATTTATCAATTTCGCCTATATCAAAGAGATCTGGCAGTCGATTAGCATCAACATATATCAACAAAACATTTGGCAAGGGTGATATAAGCAGTTTTTCAAGCGCTCTTACAATTACTGAATCAAATTTTTCAATGCCTAAATAATTGATTTCAGGATGAAGTTTTGCAAGTTCAAAAAGAAATTTACCTTTACCAATTCCAATTTCAAGATGTATTGGTTGATTTTTCGGAAAAAGAGTATCCCATTTTCCTTTATAAAAATCTGGATTTTGAATTAATAATTCAGGATGATTATTGAGTGTTATTGAAGCGTTCTTTACTTTCCTTAAACGCATGAGATTTTTACTCCGTACAAAGTTTTTCAATTGCTTCAGCATAGATTGCTGCAGCCATTATCATCTCATCAATGACTAGATATTCATTCGGTTGATGTGCAAGATCGGGATTCTTTGGTAAATTCGGACCAAAAGCAACAGCTTTTTTTAAAGTCCTAGCATATGTTCCTCCGCCTATTGTAACAATCGGCGATTCATAGTCTAAAGAATATTTTTGATAAGCAGCAAGCAAGGTCTTTACTAAAGGGTCATTGGGGCTTACATAATGAGGTTTTGATACTCTTTGAGGTTTAAATGAAAAACCATAATTTTCTGCTGATTTTTCAATTAATAACGTTTTGGATTCAATATCGAATCCAATTGGGAATCGAATATTAATTCCAATTGAGAATGACCCTTTATCATACTTTATGATAGCTAAATTAATCGTCAATTCTTTCATTTCAGGATCAAAGTAATCAATTTGGAGTTTTTTTCCGTAATAATCGTGAGTCAAATATTTAACTAGATAATCGACAAAATTTGATTTTGTCTGTGTTTTTAAAAATTCAGCCATTAAAAAAATAGCATTCACACCCATATATGGCCATGCAGCATGGGAATTTTTACCGTAGATTGTGTAGGTGTTGCCTTCAATTTTGCCTTGGTACTGGTGTTCTAAAAGGTAAGATTGAAATGCAGAACTAACATCTTGTTTTAATACTGCAACACACTCATCAGGAACAACGTTATATCTTTCTCCAGCAAAAATAGACTCAATTAATTCGTCAGATTCGTGTCCAATAATATCCCACGAAAAATTTCCCTTTTCGCCATATATTAGCGGAAAATCAGCATCAGGCGCAAATCCTATATCCGGCATTTGTTCCTTTTCAAGATATCTGCGGATGCACCGCATTCCAGATTCTTCATCACAGCCTAATATTAAACGAACTTTTTTATTTAAATTTATATGTTGATCATGAATCATCTTCATAGCAATATAAGCAGCCATTGAAGGTCCCTTATCATCCATTGCCCCTCTTGCGTATATTTTCCCGTCATCGATGACAGCCCCAAAAGGTGGATAATTCCATTTCCCTCCGGTAGGCACTACATCAAGATGCCCCAATATTCCTAAAATTTCTTTTCCTGCACCCATTTCTATATGTCCAGCAAAGTTGTCAATATTTTTAATTTTAAATCCGTCCGCCTCGGCCATATACAAAAACCAATCCAGTGCTTGTCGGATTGGATTTCCAAAAGGCGCTTCTCGATTTTCTGGATTAAAAGTATCAAGAAGGGTTGGAAATTTGAGTAAAGCTTGAGTTTTTTCAATAAATTCTTCTTTATATGATTGAGCAATTTTTAACCAGTCCATAATAGTCACTCCATTCCATATAATTTTACCATAATTGATGACATTTGCAAAGAACAAGAGAATTAATATTCCTTACTTTAATTGATGGAAAAAGGCTGCATTTGATATTGATTTGACATTTTGTAAATACTTAGTATAATGTTATTATAGTAAAACTATAACCATTTCATATCAAGGTATGAATTTAGTCATATACAGGAGATTAATATGATCCGCAAAATCGTGATGAAGAATCTGACTTGCTCAACTTGTATCAACAAAATCGAAAAAAGAACAAGTCGTTTACCATATGTTAATAGCGCAAGTTTTAATTACACAAATCAAATTATGCTAGTAGATTTTAAAGATGAATATGATGAAGATATCGCACTAAAAGATATTCGTTCTATTGTGGATATGTTAGAAGACAATATCGATACTCATTTTTTCGGAACGGGAAAAACCGAAAAAAAACCAAGTTTTTTTAAACAATATCTAATCGTGTTAATTGGTATGGCAATCATTACTATCACTTTTTCGCTTTATCGAATCCCCCAATATTTTAATGCAATATTTGGCACAAATTTAATTCTTTCAATGCCTGCTTGGTCAATTCCGACTTTATATTGGTTAGGGTATGTTTTATTGGTTTCAAGACTACTAACTCTGTTAATTCGAAGTTTTAAGAACTTTAATTTTTTTAATGAAAACACATTGATGATTATTGCAACATTCGCAGCGATGTTTCTCGGAAAATATGAAGAGAGCATTGCCGTAATCATTTTATATTCTATCGGTGAACACCTGCAGTCTCTCGCTGTTCAAAGATCTAAAAATGAAATTACGGCGTTAATGGGAATACAAATCGAGTACGCTAATGTACTTATCGATGATAAAATTATTGTCAAAGATCCTATGCAAATCAAAGTAGGCGATATCATCGTAGTAAAAAACGGTGAGAGAATTCCGGTTGATGGCATCGTCACGCTTGGATCTACTAGTCTTAACACCTCAAGTTTAACTGGTGAATCAAAGTTAATGCGAGCCGAAATAGGTACTCAAGTACTATCCGGAAACATTTGCGTGGGCGATGTCATCCATATGCGTGCTGAAAAAGAATATCAAGATTCTACAATGGCAAAAATTATCGATTTAATTGAAAATTCAACCAATTCAAAATCAAGAACGGAAATGTTTATTACAAAATTCTCGAAAATATATACACCCATTGTCGTTATTCTTGCAGGACTTTTGGTTATAATCGGTTTAATATTTGAACCCAATAACGTCATAACCCCCACAGGATATATTTATCGCGCAGCTATATTTTTAGTAATCTCATGTCCTTGTTCCTTAGTTTTATCCGTTCCGCTCTCATATTTTGCAGGAATAGGAAGTGCAGCAAAAAACGGAATTTTATTCAAAGGTTCGACATTTCTTCATACATTGACCGATGTTAGAACTATTGCAATGGATAAAACAGGTACTTTGACTTACGGCGCATTTTTTGTTCATAAATATTCAGATGAAGAAACTCTTAAAGTAGCTGCCTCTATTGAAAAATATTCAAATCATCCAATAGCTGAAGCCATTGTGGAATACTATAAACAACCGACGTATGACGTTGAAAATGTCAAAGAGATTGCTGGATACGGAATCAGAGGAACCATTGATGATACTGAAGTTTTAGCTGGAAGTCAACGTTTTCTAGTTAATAATGGTGTCGAAGTAAATTTAGAAAAAATGCCGGTCGGTTCTTATACTTTCATCGCAAAAAACAAACAATATTTAGGATATGTTATTGTTCAAGATGAACTGAAAGAAAGTTCTATGGAGGTTGTCCGTCGTTTAACAAAGAGTTATGATACAGTCATGCTGACGGGTGATAATGAAAGTTCTGCCAAAGATATCGCTTTAAAACTCGGTGGAATTGAATATTATTCAGAATTACTCCCAGAACAAAAATTAGAAAAATTTAATGCCATCAGAACCAACTCGATAAGTTTATACATTGGTGATGGGATCAATGATGCTCCATTATTAAAAAATGCTGATATCGGTGTTTCAATGGGATCTGCCAGTGATTTGGCCATTGAAGTTTCAGACATCATTATTATCAATGATGATCTCAGATTACTTGAAAAGGCTATTAGAATTGCTAAAAAAACTCGTTCTATTGCCATTCAAAACATTGTTTTTTCAATGACAATAAAACTTGGCTTTCTTGCTTTATCAGCGTTTGGTGTTATGTTCATGTGGCTATCTATTTTTGCAGATGTGGGAGTAACTTTACTTTGTGTATTGAATGCGCTACGAATAATTTACTTGAAATTTAACGAAAAGAAACTTGAAGAAATCAAAAATTAAATAGAAGAGGAATTCCATTCATTCTGTCGGAATTCCTCTTTTTATTACAAGTGTTTTACTAAAGCGTACTTCTTCTTTCCTTTTCTCAAGATTGAATATTTATTGTCAATAGCCTTTGATTTATGAACTAAATACGTCAACTCTGTGATTTTATCTCCATTGACCGATACGGCTCCACTCTGAATTAAATCTCTCGCTTCCCGTTTAGATTGAACAAGATCAGTTTTGACGAGCAAATCGATTAATAATTCATTATCTTGTGTCTCAAAAGTTAATAAATCCTTGAATCCCATTTCAATTTCAGAAGCACTTAATTGCTCAATTGTACCACTAAATAATGCTTGAGTAATATGTTCGGCTTCTTCTAATGCCTTTTTACCATGTATCAATTGTGTCAATTCTCGGGCTAAAACTTTTTGAGCATTTCTTTTTTCTGGATTATTTTTTAATTCAATTTCCAAAGCAGAAATTTCTTCAACAGATAAAAATGTAAATTGTTTTAAACGCAGAATGACATCATCATCTGCTGTATTAATCCAAAATTGATAAAAATCATAAGAAGACGTTTTGGCTTTGTCTAACCAAATTGCTCCCGACTCTGATTTTCCGAACTTCATTCCATCAGATTTAGTGACTAACGGGAATGTAAATCCATACGCTTTTGACTCATAACCATGTACTTTCCTAATAAGTTCGAGACCAGATGTAATATTTCCCCACTGATCTTGCCCGCCAATTTGCATTGTACAGTTGTACTTTTTATAGAGATGCTCAAAATCCCAGGCTTGAATGATCTGATATGAAAATTCAGTAAAAGATATGCCGTTTTCTATACGAGACTTAACTGAGTCTTTACTCATCATGTAGGATACATTGAAGTTCTTTCCGATATCGCGTAAAAATTCAATAGCGTTAAGTGATGATAACCAATCATAATTATTAACAATTAACGCATCAGGCAATAATTGTTTGACTTGACGAGTAATCCCTTCAGCATTTTTTAAAGATGTTTCAATCGTCAATAATTGTCTTTCAGAATTTTTAAAACTCGGGTCTCCAATTAGGCCGGTTCCACCACCGATGACTAAGATCGGTTTATGCCCAGCTAATGAAAGACGTTTTGCGACAAGATATGCTAAAAGATGACCTACATGAAGGCTATCAGCTGTCGGATCAGCTCCTAAGTAAAAAGTTAATTTTTCTTGGCTAAGGATGGATGTTAATGCAGGATCTGTCATGTCAAAAACTAATCCACGCCATTTCAATTGTTCGAATAAATTCATCGTAATTACCTCTCTTTAATCTTATTGTAAATTATAAAAAAATAAAAATCGCCCTTATGAAAGGACGATTTTACAACCGTGGTACCACCTTAATTCACTTTCGTGCACTTGGAAAGATAACGGGTTTACCGTCTGCATAAGCAGAAACTCGTAAGTGTATTTCGTCGATTTGGTCGCCCCAATTTTCACCAACCATCGGGTCTCTAGCGTCGTACCAAAGAAACTACTTTGCTTATTCATCGTTTTATTTTGTTGATTGACGTTTAATAATACTATGTGGTAAAACATTGAATTTTATTTCATTAATTTCGCCATCAATTTCACGTTTCAAAAGTGACATGGCTTTTTGTCCTATTTCTGCAACTGGGATATCAACACAAGACAATTTTGGTCGAGAAAGTGATGCATATTTCGTGTTTTGGAAACCATAAACACTGATATCTTTTGGAATTTCTTTACCTTTTTCAATCATTGTATTAATAAAAGATACAGCGATTGAATCTCTAACAGCTATGACCCCATCCACAAGTGTTTTCCCTTTAAATAATTCATTGAAATGATGAGTGTTTACCGCAATATCACCACTTGTGCGAACAATATTCGGTGATAATTTTGCTTCTTTCATTGCTTTAAGGTAACCTTCTTCTTTTAGATCATTTACCATATATTTTCTAGCTGTTGTAAGCAAGTAAATATCTTTTCGGCCTTCATTGATTAACTGGGTCGTTAATTCGTAGGCGGCTTTAAAATAATCGATACACACGGTAACGAGTTTGTTATCATATGGATAAAGGGTGTTGGCTAAAACGATTGGAACTTTATATTCATCTTGGATAATATTTAGCATCGCATACTGGCTTTCATTGATTTCATCATTTAAATATAATATTCCATCAACTTGACTAGCCACTACTTCTTTAAGCATTTCTGATTCTTCAACTTTTTCATCCTTCATTACAAAAATGAGTAATGAATATGAATATTTATGCGATTCAGCTGCAATTCCATTTAACATTTCTGCAACCGAAGCTCTAGACATATCGGGAACAATAACCGCAACTGTAGTTGATTTTTTACTAGCGAGCCCTTTAGCAAAAGCATTGGGTTTATACCCCAGTTCTTTGATGACCCTTAAAACGCGATCACGTGTTTCTGGCTTAACCTTTTGGGGGTTGTTCAAAGTTCTAGAGACTGTCGCTAAAGAGACGTTAGCCGCATATGCGACATTATATATGGTGGCTTTATTCATATCTAATCCCAATCCTTTCTAAAAATTTAATTCAATATTATAATTCTTAAATTATTCTATCATTATTTACAGGGTGTTTCAATGGTTTTGAATGAATTTATGAAAATTTTTTCATTTTCTTTCATAAAAAAAGACGATTGTTAGATCGTCATTTTTTGAACTATCTTCTTTCTTTGATTCGAGCCGCTTTTGCAGACAATCCACGGATATACCCGAGATTGGCACGTCGAACTTTACCACGACGGGTAACTTCGATTTTTTCGATCAGTGGTGAATGAATCGGGAACGTTCTTTCAACGCCGACACCGTAAGATATTTTGCGAACTGTGAAAGTTTCGCTAACACCTGCGCCTTGACGTTTCATACACAAACCTTCAAAGGCTTGAATACGTTCGCGGTTTCCTTCTTTAATTTTAACCGACACTTTTACATTGTCGCCAGGGCGAAATTCAGGAATGTCAGTCTTAATGAAGGAATTTGTTACTTGATCGATAATTTGCTGTGACATTGTGATCAACTCCTCAAATTTTTATTACCTTGGTTCATGGTTCCATGCCCAGCGGAACTTCGGTTATGGTTCTAACAGCGTTATAGATTATATCATATCAATATGATAAAATCAATCATTTTCTTTTGTCTTTTTTAGAAGGTCTGGACGGCGTTCTTGTGTTCTTTTTAACGACTGTTCTTTGCGCCATTTGTCGACTTCTGCATGATTACCAGAAATTAATACATCTGGGACTTTCATTCCCATAAATTCTTGGGGACGAGTATATTGTGGATACTCTAACATACCATTATAAAAGGAATCTTGCTCAAAACTTTCATCCGAACCTAGAACCCCAGGTAAAAGACGGGTGATACTATCGACAAGTATCATTGCGCCAATCTCCCCTCCAGTCAATACATAATCACCAATTGAAATTTCAACATCAATAAAATGTCTAATTCGATCATCAAATCCTTCATAGTGTCCACAAATAATAATGATGTGATCTTTTTTCGATAATTTAACGGCTTCTTTCTGATTAAAAGTCTTTCCTTGTGGTGTCATCAAAATTTTATAAGCATTTTCTTGATCCGGGATTGATTGAAGTGCTCGGTAAATAGGTTCAACAGCTAAGACGAGTCCCGGTCCTCCTCCAAATGAATAATCATCTACTCGTTTATGTTTAGATGTCGAAAAATCGCGGAAGTTAATAAAATTGATGTCAATAATTCCCAATCCTCTAGCTCGTTTAAGAATAGACTCCGTCAATATTCCATTAAACATTTCAGGAAAGATGGTTAAGATTGTAAACTTCATAATAATCCTTCCATTTCTACAATCAATATTTGTCGATCGGCTTGATTAACACTTAGAATAAATTCTTTTCTGAACGGAATTAACGATTTCTTGCCATCAATTTTTGCTATGACAAGGTAATCACATTGAGGGTAAGTGCGAATTTCTTCGACAATACCAATATTGATATTATTTTGAAAAACCGAAAGTCCGATGATATCTTTTTGATGATACTCATAAGGTTTTAGTTTCGTAGGATTATTGTTTTCTACATACAAATCATGACCTTTAAATTTTTCAACCAAGTTGATGTTATCTAAGTTCTCAAAAGTTAACAAATCAAACCCTTGGTGGGTCCTATATTTGATAATTTTCACATGAATTCTATCGTTATTAAAATCGATATAGGCTTTATTATTAGAACTATATCGATCCTCTTTAAAGTCTGTTTGACTTAATAATTTTATTTCACCCTTCAGCCCGTGAGTGTTCACGATTTTACCTACACATATAAATTGAATTGTATTTTCCATTTATTTTAATCTCCGTAATTGATAAGCTAATTTAGGGGTTCTATCTTCTCGATATATTCCCCAATGTTTCTCAGGCTCAAGTGGATTGTTTGAGCCCTTCCAAGGTTCATCAAAAGCTTCAAAAAGAAACATGATGACTTGATGTGTTTCAGCCCATTTTTCTATAGCTTCTAAATATATCTTTTGTGATTCCTCATTGGTGTCTTCCGCAATCATTTGACCAGAAGAGGAAGTTGTCCAACCGTATTCAGTAAAAATAACTTGTTTATCAGGATATTGTTTATTTGTCATTTTATAATCTTCGATATTCAAATCAACGGCCTCACTCAAGGGTTTGCGAACCCATAAAGGATATGAATGAATACTTATGAAATCTACAACATCAGCCAATTTTTGGCAATGATGATTCCAAGCGTAAGTTCCTTCACAAAAAGTGATTGGTAATGAAACAATATTTTTCAAATAACGAACATGATTCACCAATTGATCAGCAGGCATTAAATTGTGATGCCAATCAGACGTATTTTCATTTCCGACCGAGAGAGCAAAAACAATGTCTTGATATTGATTTGCTATATTTGCTAGTTGGTCCAATTGTTGATAATTTTTTTCTTTGTTAATTTCAATTTCTTCATCACTATGAAGTCCTCCCCAAGGGCAATTAGGATTTGATATTTCTCCTTGAGGTTCGACGCCAAGCATAACTTTGAAGTTAAGTGAATAATCTCTTATCACTCTTAAAACGGTTTGGGAATGTTGAGAAGTATCATACATTCGAAGATAGTCAAATTTTCCCTCTAATATTTTCAAATCTTCTAGAATTTGATTATATGTAGGGTATATTTGCTTGAGAGGACTTTGACCTTCCCGATATCCAGAATAACAAATTCCTTTTCCAAAATTAAGCATTGTCTACTACCTCCCAATCACATCAAATTCTATCATATTAATCCAAAAATCGCAACTTTTACTATCGTATAAAAAAAAGCCGGTTCGGCTTAATTTTATTGCTATAATATAATTTCTCCCGCGGCAACCAAAGCTTTTTTGGTAATATAGGGGCCAAACAACTCATAGATTAAAGTAGCTGATAAAATGATGGTTCTAATCTGAGCACCCATTTGAGCATCTAATACTTGCGTAGCAATTAAAGACAGTCCAATTGCTACACCCGCTTGAGGTATCAGAGCAAGCCCAAGATATTTTTGTATTTTTAATTCAGAATGAGTGATTTTTGCCCCAGTCCATGCTCCAAATATCTTTCCAACAACTCTAGACAATATATATATAAAACCAATAATCCCCACAGTCAAAAGCAAACTCAATTTCAGTTCTGCGCCACTAAGGACAAAAAACATGATATATATCGGTGGTGTAATGAAATATACTAGTCCATTAACTTCTTCATACTTTCGAGATACATTTGCAAATATGGCTCCCATGGCCATACAGGCCAATAATGCTGACCCTCCTAATAAATTAGACAAGAATACGGTTAAGAACAACGCAGCTACTACAACACTAATGCGATTGCCCCTACCTGTAAACCAACGAGTAGCTAATGTAACAATTAAGCCAAAAATAGCACCAATGCCGATTGAAAGAATTATTTCCCAAAAAGGGGTTAATATCTGTAAAAGCAGTGATGTGTTTTCAGAAGACTTACCTAAGATATTTGCAACTGCAATCAAAATACCAAATAACATAATAGCGACCGAATCATCTATTGCCACAACGCTGAGTAGGGTGTTTGTTAAAGATCCTTTAGCTTTATATTGACGAACTACCATAAAAGTGGCTGCTGGAGCAGTTGCGGCAGCGATTGCTGAAAGGACCAATGCAAATCGAATGTTCGTAATTCCTAACTGCCCTGTTATTAGAAAATATAATATCACACAGATAAATACAGCAAATACTGCGAAAAAAGACTCAAGTATCGCTATTATAATTGGTTTTATGCCTACTTCTTTAAAATAAGTAATTTTTAGCTCATTCCCAATAGAAAATGCAATAAAACCAAGTGCGACGTTTGCTACTAAAGTCAATGATTCAACAGCATCAGATTTGACTAAACCTAAAACAGAAGGTCCTATCAATAATCCGCCAATAAGGTATCCAGTAACATTAGGTAACTTTAAATATTTTGCGAATTTTCCAAAAATAAGACCGGTTACAATCAATATACCGGCATAATACAATGCAATATATTCCATGTGATTAGCACCTTATTTCTTGAATCCTTTAATATAATCAATGGGAACAGTAAAAACAATACCTGAATTAGGTTTAGATAAATCCCCAGCAATATCATCAATAATTTTTAAGGCGATATCTACTTGTTGATCTTCTAATGCCATAAGAATGACACGTGATTCAGCTCTAGGTCCGTTGAATAGAATTGATAATGTACCGATGATATTCATGTCATCTGATTCGCTCAACATTCTTCCCATACCAGTACTATTAATAATTGTAGCACCCTTTATCCCATGATTTTTTAATGAAACAATAAATTTATCTAACAAATGAACATCATTTAAAACATAGATCATTAGTTTCATATTCTTTCTCCTAAGTTGTTAATATAAAATTTTAATAAAATAATATAAATGATGAATTATTTATTACCATAAGCCCATTTGATAAACTCTGGAAATCGAGACTGCCAGAATAATTCCGTGTGAGTTGCTTTCCAATCAATTACAAATTTATGATGATTATCATCTAATTGCTTACTGTCAAGAATTGAAGCAATTTTTTTTGCATTACGAATATATGTTAGTAATGCAAAGGGGGCTTCTTTTCCACCCATGTCATGGTAAATTTTTGTTTGTTTGTCAAAGTCTTTAGCTGTTAATCGTTCAAATATGTCTTCTTTTACAATCCAGTAAGCGGGAGAGAAGGCACCAATAACACCAAACACATCATTATAAATTGATCCAAGATATAATGATACATTTCCACCGCATGAACTACCTGCAATTCCTGTGTTTATTCTTTCTAGTTTTGTTCGATAATTAGTATCGATATAAGGTTTAAGTGTATCCACTATAAATTTACCATACAGATGTGCTTCAGGTAAAAAAGTGGAATTATTGTTATTATTTTTGACGAATTTTAAGGCTTTTTTTGATATTACATGTGTATATTCTGGAATACGATAATCAGGATCGGAATCAATCCCAACAACGATAATTCCGTCAATAATTTTCTCTTCCTGAAGTCTTGATAGAGTTCTTGCAATGTCCCATGAGTATCCACTATATGAAGAAGGATCAACAAGATTTTGACCATCATGCATATATAAAACAGGATATCTTTGTCGCAAATTTTGATAATATCCATCTGGTAAGAATATCCTAATTTTTCTTTGTCGATTACTTAACTCTTTAATTGTAAAATCAATGATTTCAATGTTTTTCATGTATTATCCTCCGTACCTTTTCATTATATCTCTTGTATGAAACATAAGCAATCACCGTTTAACAATCGCGTTAAAAACTTTACTCTACATTGAATACCCTAAAATCATGATATAATAATTTTATATTGCAAAGAAAGTGGTGAATCAAAATTGCTAAGTAAAAATGAAAAAAACATCAATCTTTTCTCATCAAAGTATACTAAGAATGTCGACATTGAAAAACCACTGAATGAATATCCTCGCCCGATAATGGAACGAGACAATTGGATTAATCTTAATGGGCGTTACCAATATGCAATCTTACCCATTGATGCGGGATTGCCATTAAAATTTGATGGAGAAATTATTGTTCCTTTTTGTGTTGAAAGTTATTTATCAGGTGTCCAAAAAAACTTAAGTCCCGATGAAAAATTATGGTATCAAAAAACCTTTGATTGGATTACTCGAGACGTACAAACTGTAACAATTCTTCATTTTGAAGCAATCGATTATGAAAGTGAAATTTATATTAACGGAATATTTGTTGGTCGAAATCGTGGCGGTTATTTGCCGTTTTCTTTTGATATTAGTTCATATTTGACGATTGGAAAAAATAAATTGCTTATTGGTGTAACTGATCCGACTGACACGGGTTTTCAAGAAAGAGGAAAACAAGTACTAAACCCAAAGGGTATATGGTACACTGCAACATCAGGAATATGGCAAACGGTATGGATGGAAAACCTGAATCCGATTCATTTTGACACAATAAAAATCATTACCGATATTGATAAAGGCGTTGTAAGAATCAACCCTATAGTCAGAACGACGGAAAACATTACTTGTAAAATATCAATACAAGATCAAAAAAAATTAGTTGCCGATTTGAGTGTAAAACCTAATCATTTCACTGAAATAACGCTAAAAAATTGTAAACTTTGGAGCCCAGAGAGTCCATTTTTGTACTTAATGACTTTAAAACTATATGTCGGTGAAAACAATGTTGATAACGTTAAATCGTATTTTGGAATGAGAAAAATTGCAATTGAAAAAGATAATTATGGTTATCCAAGAATTTTTTTGAACAATAAACCTTATTTTCAGGTCGGCATTTTAGATCAGGGCTATTTCCCAGATGGTTTATTGACTCCTCCTACTGATCAAGCAATGATTGATGATATTTTGATAATGAAAGATTTAGGATTTAACATGCTTAGAAAACATATAAAAATAGAGTCACAACGGTATTACTACCATTGTGACCGTCTAGGTATGTTGGTTTGGCAAGATATGCCAAGTGGTGGAGAAGGCTACATTGGAAATATAATGGCCTTTGTCTTACCAAACATTGGAATTCATATAAATGATAAAAAATATAGACTATTCCATCGTCAAAACTTAAAAGGTAGACAAGAATTTGAATCAAATCTGAATTCAATGATTAGTCATCTTTTCAATCATCCTTCCATCTGTTGCTGGGTTCCATTTAATGAAGGATGGGGGCAATTTGATGCAAAGCGAATCGCTGAAAATATTAAAAAATATGATCCTTCGCGACTGGTTGATCACGCGAGTGGTTGGCATGATCAAAAAGGAATCGATTTCAATAGTGTCCACCGTTACATTCTAGATATTAAATTACCGAAAAAAAATATGAATCGTCCGTTTGTTTTATCTGAATTTGGTGGATATTCACAAGTCATTTCTTCGCATGTTTGGGACGAAAAAAATAGCTTTGGATATAAAATGTTTGAAACAAAAAATTCATTGTCAGATGCCTATGAAATGTTAATTAGAGAGCAAGTGATACCTTTAATACAAAGAGGTCTCTCTGCTACCGTCTATACGCAATTATCCGATGTCGAACTTGAGGTAAATGGCGTCTTGACATATGATCGGGAAATAGTCAAATTCGAAAAATTTATGATGCGTTCACTAAATGAACAAATAAAAAAATCATTATAAAGAAACTATCAATATTTCTTAAAGAAGAAACAACGAAAAAGCAAGTAAAATCTGAGCTGCATAGTATAAACTTAGGTTTAAAACAATAAATCCTTTTCTCTTACAATCTTTGAAATAAATTTGAGCCAAAACTAGATCTGAAATTCCAAATAATAATGCACCCAAAAAAACAATTAAAGAAAATGATATAAAATTGACGTGAACGGCATTTATAAATGATTGTCCTGCCACAAGAAACAACATAAATGAGTAAACAATCGAGGGATATTTAGACGCGCCCCAATTTAGTTTCATCAATTTTGAAATCATGAAAGTTGCAATTGTAATAATCAAAGATATAATGATTCCCCATATACTAAAGGTTCCATAATTCAATAACGCTAAATAGTAAAAAAGATGCCCTATCGCAAAACAAATAGTACCATAAAGAATTATCTGATGATTTTCAGATTTCGGTCTTAAGGGTCTAAGAGCTAAATACAAATCTCCCATTAATCCTGCAACCATACCTAAAGCAAAAAAACATACTATAATTGAATTAGTTTGATAAGCATTATTTTCATATACCGAAACGATAAAAAGACTGATAAAACCAAAACTTGCGAGTCCTTTTACAGCAAAAGCCTTCAAAGGTTCACTCTTAATTTCTGTTAAGATGTAAACTCCCGCTAATATGACCGCAATCACTAAAATAAAATATACCATATCATTCTCCTAAATTATGTCATGATTAATACAGTTACTTTCATTATATCAAAACAAATTAAAAAAATAGTTGATTCATGAATTATGTCGCAAGAATTCTTAACATTGTGTATAATTAAGACATTCATTCAATGAGGTGAAATAATGTTAAAAAGATTAGTTAAGATTGCAATGATTCTCGTGATTGTCATCATAAGCTCTGCTTTATTGTTTATTGTGACCTTACAAATTTTTGAATATCGACCTGACGATTTGACAATTTTATCTGTCGAACAAAATCTTGAAGATCTACCGCAAAATTACATACAAAAAAATCAAGATATAAAGATACTGACCTTTAATATTGGATATGCCTCATTAAGTGAAACTGAGGATTTTGCGATGGATGGTGGAAGCAAAGGCCGAATGGATAGCAAAACATCTGTAGAAATTAATCTTACCGGAATTGCGGATATTATTACTGCATCAAATCCCGATTTAATACTCCTACAAGAAGTTGATGTTGATTCTGATCGTTCATACAATACTCCTCAATATTCTTATTTTGCTGAACTTTCAGCGATGCCCGTCACATTAGGTTATAATTATCGATGTATTTTTGTCCCATTTCCTTTTAACCCCAGTCAAATGATGGGGAAAGTGAACTCTGGAATCATGACTGCAACTAATTATTATGTGAGTGATGCAACGAGAGTTCAATTGCCCGGCAGTTTTTCTTGGCCTCTCAGATTGGCTAATTTAAAACGTTGTGCCGTGATTACAAGAATACCTATTGATGGGTCTAATCAAGAATTAATCATCATTAATGTTCACCTATCAGCTTATGATGATGGTACGATGAGATTACAAGAGATGGCGGCGCTACAAGAATTAATGCAAACAGAATACGAAAAAGGAAATTATGTCATCGTGGGTGGAGATTTCAATCAAACATTTCCTGGCGCGTATACTCAAAATTTAGATGGTTATGATTATTTGTTTGAACTTAAAAATCCGGCTTTCTGGCAAGCTTACGGAATGGATGATGCATGGTTTAATGAGCGTGGGTGGCAATTTGCAATTGACCTCTCACTTCCGACATGTCGTCTCTTACATCAAGCCTATGATACAGAAAATCCCAGTAACAATCAATATTATCTAATTGATGGTTTTATTGTCAGTGCAAATATTGAGATTAGATCCGTGATAACTCGTGATGAAAAATTTAAGTTCAGCGATCATAATCCAGTTGAATTGATATTTCGTATAAAACCTTAATAAAAACGGCACACAAGTAAAATTCTAGTGTGCCTTTTCTTTATTCAATTCAAAATTGACATATCTTCATCATTCGTTGTTAAACAATCGATGAATGATGTTTTCAGATTGATCGTTTATATTATTAATTTCAACATAATCAAATCCATATTTTTGACACTCTATGTACAATAACTCACTTTCATTTTTGAGATAATTGACTAAGTTTTTCAACTCAGATTCATTCATCCTTTTATACCAATGATTTTCTGTGTCTTTTCCAAATATCGATAATTCTTGAATCTTCACAGAAGTCTCGATGTCTCGATATCCGAGAAAAACGGATTTTATTTTTCCTGGATAACGGTCAAGAATTTCACGAATCATTTGTGGCTTAAAATGAACTCCTTCTAATAAGTAGTCAATCTTATTTTCAATCATAGTAACCATCATTGCTTCAAGATAGGGTTTCAATACATTTGATACGGTGGTATCACTAGCATCAATATCAATATTAAGTTTTGGGTTTGCTTTGGCGAGTGACATCATCAAATAATCTGAAGAAAATGAACCAATTCCGTATTTTTTGACGATACGTTTTGCAAGAAAGCTTTTACCAGATTTAGCTATTCCAGATATAATATACAACATATTATTACCACCGATCTTCAATTCCATTTTTTAAATCTGTATACCATTTTGATAATATTCCAAAATAGATTTTTTTCCAAGGTTTATTTCTTCCACAATAATGAATTATTATTGTATTTAGTTCTATCCATTCTTTATTAATTTTCATTCCTCGAAGAATGTTTAGGAAGTTGTATACGATCCGATATCGATCGCTTAGATTATAAACTAATGGATCTATCATACCAATGGATTTTTCATATAAAACGCTTAAGATATCCTGATCAGGCAGAATAAGATGATATCGATGTATCTGCAAACAGCTATAGATGCTTTGAGGTGTATATATTTCTCGAATCTTTTCAAGATTCATCAGGAAGATTCCGCTATTTACATAATAAGCTCCTTGATTCATTTTTAGACGCCATGCATTAAATTTTTGGCCCCATTTAAAGACATGCGTTGAAGCTATCAAGCAATTATTCTGAAAGTCTTGATTGTATAAATCTGTAAAGGGTTTGATAATAACTAAATCGGGGTCTAAATAAAGAATACGATCCATTTCTTTCGGCAAGAAAAATGGCGCAAATAATCGGTAATACATCACTTTTGGAAATCTTGATGAAGTTGGCGCTTCATTGAGATGAAAGTCTGTAAAAAAAATCGATGTGATTTGCATTTTATCATCATCAATAACTCGATTTAACCATTTAAAGTTATTTTCTGTAAGTGAATCATGCATGACAAACACATTAAATTTATCATTCGGATGAGACAACAGTATTGATTGAAGCATAATTGTCAAAGGCCTCAGATAATTTTCATCTAAAGTAACAAGAATATTATATATACCCTTACCCATGTCTAATGCCCTTCCAACTCATAAATAAATATGATTGTTATACAACAAAAAAACCGGAAACAATTCGTCTCCGGTCAATAATCTTAAGTTTCTTGAGACTGATCCTGAGCGTATTTTTGTTTAACTGCCGAAGTAATCTGTTCATAATATTCTTCTGTAATAATAAATTTCTTATTAAGAATCCAGTAAGAAATATAAATCAAGACTACAGGAACAATTGCCAATGCAATTCGCAACATCACTCGCATCGATAACGTGCCTAAATCCTTAAATGCAAAATCGGCAGCACTATTCACAATCATCGTTTGAGCTCCGATTTGACCTTCAAATTCAACCATTTCTAAAGCATCATATAATATTTCTATTTGCTCCTCATCCAAATCAGAGTTATCAAATATCCCTTGTCTAGCACTAATATTTACAAGATATTCAGCTTGCTGAATTGCATCCATTTGATCGAATATATTTTTTTGATTTTCTAGTTCAGAAATATTTTGACTGAGTACAAAAACGCCAGATGCAAGCAAAACTAATGTTACTACGCCTTGTTGTAAAGCGCTGCTAAATTTTGCAACAAAAGGTCTGAGTGAAAATACAATTGCTTCATTCCTATCCCCGGTTTTAAATTCATTATATTCTATGGTATTAGTCATATTAACAATTATTACCATATAAAAAATAGCCTGCCCACTAAAAACAAAGAATCCAAAAAAACTTACCGTAGCAATATGCATTGGAATAAATGGAACAAATCCAACAATTAACAATAATCCATATCCAACAGCCAAAACAATAAAACTTGCCTTCATTAAAGTTTTGCGAGAAAAACGATTAGCCAATTTTGAATAAAAAGCTTGGATAGTAATATTACTAATCGCAAAGGTTACCAGGAATATCAAAATCAAAGTACCGTTATATCCTAATTCAATATAAAAGAAATTGTAACCTAATGCAACAAGGATCCCTGAACCAACGCTGTAAAACATCAAGGCTAGAGCGCTCCAAAGTAACTGATCATTGTTTTTTATAACAGCAAACATTTTTTTAATTGTAATTTTTTCTTCGTTTTCATGAATGAGTTCAGTGGGTTCTTTAACGCCAAAAACCGTTAAACATGTGCATGCGACAAAAAATATTGCAAATGTAATCGATATACGACTATATCCAGCTACCATATCGCCTGTGGTAGTAAAACTGATAATCGCATTTGCAAGAAAAGCGCCAATACCCGCAAAAACAACAACCATTGATGTAATTGAATCACGATCTTTCTTGTTTTTAGATAAAGCGGGAATTAAGGACCAATATGGGATATCATTCAATGTAAATGTCATTTCCCAAACTAAATAAATCAGGCCAAAAAAGACGACGAAAGACCAACCTTCCGGCCGAAAATTAAACATGAAAATGACGACAATTGCGGTGAGAAGTCCACCAATTAAGATCCAAGGTCTAAATTTTCCCCATTTTGTATGAGTGTTTTCTACTATTGATCCCATAATTGGATCATTAATAGCATCCCAAACTCTTCCAAAAATCAAAATAATACCAATAACACCGAATTGAACTGCATCAATTTTAAGTCCTGAATATTGAACATAGGTCATAAAAAACGTTGCAATCAATTGATAAATCATATCGCGACCTATTCCCCCGACGGAATAAGCCCATTTATTACGGTTTAGAAGCTTTTTTTCAATATCTAATAGATTTCCTTGCATAATTTCTCCTCCGATTTAAACATTCATTTGTATTGTGATAAGAAAAGCGCTTTCAAATTCGTTATTGAAATAATTATAACAGTAATCGTCTCAAAAATACATAAGTTAATTGACAAAAATCATAAACATTTCACAGGCCATTTTCCATGACAAATAATCACGACTATGATAATATATTTTAGGACAAGATAAATCTGTTGATCAAAGGAGTTAGTATGACCAGAATTAAAACATATGAACAAACAATTAAAGCCATTCAATCTTCTATTGCAATCATTGTCGCAAAAACGCAAGGGTGCAATGTATGCCTACCCGTTACACTTCGTTTAATTGAATTAATGAAGGATTATCCAAATATTCCACTATATGAAGTTTATATTGAGGATGTCCCCGAATTTCGAGGACAACATTTAGTGTTCACCGTTCCAACAATCATTGTATTTAATGAAGGTCGAGAAATTCATCGAGAATCCCGTTTTATAGATTGGCATAAATTAATCGATTTGTTAGAAAAAATTAAATAAAAAAAACGGATTACCAAATTGAATTGGCAATCCGTTTTTTATTTTACAAGATATTTACTATTTCTAACAGCCATAAATCCACCTGACAAATTGTATAAATTGGTGAATCCATTGTTTTTTAAAATACATATTGCATTATAAGACCGTGCTCCCGATTCACAATTGACATATATAGGCATATCTTTTGTGATACGTATCTCATTGATTCTATTGCGCAACTCATCAATGGGAATGTTAAGTGCTGTTTTTATGTGCCCATAATGAAATTCTGATTCAGTTCTCACATCAAGAAAGAATGCGCCTGACTCTATTAATTTGTCAATCTCATAATAATGGAATACTTTGCAAGTATCTGCATGAAGATTTTCAGCAATATATCCTAAAATATTAATTGGGTCCTTTGCAGAACCGAAAGGCGGTGCATAGGCAAGTTGAAGATCAGACAAGTCATAAACGTTTCCATAAGTTTTCATCACCGTAGAAATAACATCAATTCTTTTGTCGACGCCACTTTCTCCAATAATTTGTGCACCGTAAATTTTTCCTGTATTTGGATCAAACAATATTTTCATAATTAAATCAGAAGCTCCCGGATAGTATCCGGCATGATTTCCACGAACTGCATGTATCGCAGTATAAGGCAACTTTTTCATTTTGAGTTGTGCTTCATTATTACCTACACTTGCTGCAGTCAAATCAAAGACTTTAATGATAGATGTCCCAAGTAATTTAGTCTCTTTTATATAAATATTATTGATATGATCAGCTACTAATCGAGCTTGACGATTGGCAGGCCAAGCAAGGGGAATAGCTGTTTTAGAATTATCAACAAAATCAATAACTTCAATCATATCACCAATTGCATATATATCTTTATTGATTGAATTAGTTGAAGCATCAAAAATATTATAATTTTCTGAAACAATAATGTGACCTCTTGGACCCACTTTTATCCCTGAAGATTTAGCCAATTCATTGTTAGGTGTTACTCCGATTGCAAGAATAGTTAAATCGGTTTCGATTGTTTTACCACTTTCAAGCATAACTATCTTCCCAGAATCTTTAAACCCTTTGATACCATCACCCAAGATTAATCTAACATCATGTCGGTTCAATTCATGATGAATTATTTGCGCCATTTCAAAATCAAATGGTCTCATAACTTGAGGTAACTTTTCTATAATTGTGACATCAATACCTAAATGAGCAATATTTTCAGCTACTTCTATACCGATAAAACCTCCGCCAATAATAGTAGCTTTTTTTACAGTATGATTTTTTATGTAGTCTAGAATTTGATCCATGCTGGGAATATTGGTCAAAGTAAAAATGTTTTCTGCATCCAATAATCCTTCGAGGTTAGGTTTAATAGGTTTTGAACCGGTTGACAAAATTAATTTATCATAAGTTTCAGTATATATTTTTCCGTCCAATACTTTCTTAATAGTAACATTTTTGTTTATAGGATCAACAGCAGTAACTTGACTAAAGTTTCGAATATCAAGATTATATCGCTCTTTCATGCCAGCAATTGTCTGGACAAATAATTCATCACGATCCTCAATGATACCGCCTATATGATAGGGTAACCCGCAGTTGGCAAACGAGACATATTCATCTTTTTCGAGTAATATAATTTCATCTGTCTCACTCAATCTTCTTAATCGCGTAGCAGCCGTAGCACCACCAGCAACTCCACCTATTATTATTATTTTCATCTATAAATCCTCCATGAATGATTTCATAACGCAATTATTATCTCAGTAGAATGATGATTTTTCAAGTGTTATGCAAAAAAACACTTGTTTAGATTGGATCGATTTAATGAAACTTGATTTAAGCGAATGAAAATAAAAAAATAACCCGTAAAGAGATTACGGATTATAATAATTATTTTTATTTTGTTTGAAAACAAGAAGCCCCTGAGATGGAAAAATGTGGGTGTAATTCATGTCTTGCCAAGGCAGTGATGCGTTCTATAAAAGATGACTTTCCATTTGTATATGCTTCTCTATCTTTTTCAAAATGTTTTTTCAATTCAATTTTAAGTTGTTCATATTCTTTATGTATTTCTGGGTGTCTGCGAAGATATTCACAAAAATAGAGTTCATCCCAGTCTCCTGGAAAGCGGACATGCACGTGAACAGCTTGTCCGACAAATCCTGTTTCGGCGTACCCTTTCATAAACATCATGTGAGGTGCGGGGTTTTCTTGTTTTTCAGAATATAAGAAACCAGCATTTTGCATTGCATCGATAATTTTTTCTTCATTGCTGTTAAGTGCAATTTCAACTAATATATCAATCGTTGGTTTGGCTAGCAATCCGGGGACAGATGTACTGCCAAAATGGTGAATTCGGAAGATATACACTCCAATAGCGTCAAATATGCGTTTTTCTTCCTCAACATAGTAATCAAACCATTCTGGTTTTGACTCTTCCAGAATGATTGGAAATAGGGATCCTAATTCCGCAGTTGTCAATTTATTAATTTTATTAGACATATTCATGTTGCCTTTCTGATAGTAGTAAAAATCTTTTTAATAAAATTCTGTTAAAACATATAAACCAAGTTGCATGAATTTCTTAAATACTAATGGAAGAGTTCATAATACAATATTAATGTTATAAATACGTTGCGATGCGGATTTATAAAATTTAGCTTTTGACCTTTCATCAATGATATTGGCTTGTGTAGTGACAAGGTATAATCAATTCGATCAACACTATTTTGAGATCATTGATATATATAAATTAAATTCAAATTCCATCGCGAAGGAATTTTTGCAAAAAAAAAGAATAAAAATAAAAACGGTTCAAATTATTTATTGATTTTATCGGTTCATATAATAATACTTGAGATGATATAAAAAATGAGTATAAGAAGATCAAAACGCTGATAATAATCTGTTCATTTAAAAGATAATTATATCCAATTCGCATTTTTGGATTAAATTACTATATTTTATACGTTAACAAACAAATTATTTAATGATGGTAAAAATTTAACAAAATTCTATTTTGTTGACGCGAAAGTGACATCAAGATTGATTTTAGCGACTTTTGAAATTGTTTCATGAATCGAACAATACTCAGCACCTAATTGTGCTGATTTGATAAATTGGGCCTCGTCGCTAGCATCAAAAATAATAAGGTGAATCTTTACGTTATCAAGAGTCGGGGGTATTTCATCGCGTTTGTGCCCGCCAATATCCAAAGTCGCTTTGGAGAAAGTCAAACGCTTTTTTTTCGCGATTCCCAAAAAAGTGGCATAAAAGCAAGACCCCAAAGCACCAAATAATAAATGATAGGGTTGCATCCCGCCCGTTTGATCTCCCATTTTTATCGACCCAGTTGGCGAAGTCATGGTTCCAATATAAGATGAGTCAAAATCTAATGTTACTTTATCTGTATTCATTACGAATTCCTCCCACATTTAAAATTTTCGATTGATTAATAGCCATTTTTTGGCAAAATCGACCGCGTCAATGATTGAAAATAACTTGGAACGTCCACAACCGATATCATTTATCGAGACTCGATCGGTCATCTCAAAATTTTCTCCACATAACAAAAAATCACTTGAATCATAATCAAAATCGATAAATTCATGCCAAGTTCTCTTTCCGTTGATTAGAATTGGTGACCCACAAAGTTCAGATTTCATCATTGGAATCAATGTTTCGGCAAGATGGAAACAAGTGTTTGAATCATAGTCCACACCCATGAGCAAAACTTTAGCTTTTAATTCATAGCATTTTCCAAGAGGTGAATTCATTCCTAGTTGAGGAAATGTTTGCTCCCCATTGATGATAGTCTTCGCAAGAGGACCTATCGCAGAAAAAGAAAGTTGAGGTTGTTCAGAACGAATTACACCAGGTTGAAGTCTAAAGAGTTCACTTATTTTACCCATCTTTCTAGTACAAGTAAGGTTCTTATCATAGGCTGGCATTGATTCTTTTATAATAGATATCCAATGATTAGGTACAGGCGGATTTGACCAATTTGTCGGGTCACTCCAATCACCACTGTGTGAAGGCATGACTAGTGTTCCCTGTGGTCCTAACACTGATAGTAATGCCATGATTACGCTTTGTGCACCACCGCATACCCATCCAAGCGAGGATAACGAAGAATGCACTAACAAAAGATCACCTTCACAAACCCCAATTCGAAACAAATCAGATTTAAGACGATCAATTGTTATTGGTGTACTTGACATTTGGATAGTTGATTCTTCTGACATAACATTGGCCCCCTCAAATATGCAAGGTAATATTGGTTAATTAGTTATTTATTTTGAATTGAAACAATCGATAATAACGATAAAAATATTGTTTAGGATAGCTTCAATTGAGTATTATTTTTGAATCATATCAATGAATGCTATTAAAAAAATTATTTGATTGTAAGAAGAGAAACGGTTTCAATATG
>DILB01000028.1:14646-15767 GCA_002424815.1 Caryophanales bacterium UBA5603 | reverse complement strand
GTTCAAATCGTCACAACCATCTACCGAACTTCACCATTTTTTCCTTATTCTACTATTTTGGATTCTTCTATGGCCGGTTCCGGTGTTATTTATCGACAAGATGAATCTTATTACTACATTCTCACCAATGAACATGTCATCAATAACAAAGGAAAAACCGCTTCCTATGAAGTCAAAACTTTTGGCAGTGATACTTCTTTAATTGCTGAACTATTAGCTTATGATGAAAATTTAGATTTGGCTGTTTTAAGAATTGCAAAAACTACAACTACGGATATACATCTTATAGATGTAACTTCAAGAGTATTTAAGAAGTTTAATGCAGGCGAACTAGTTTTGGCAGTTGGCAATCCACTATCAGTCATCAATAATGTTACATTTGGCGAATTTTTAAGTATGGAAACCATCAGTAACGCCACATTTAAAGTTATTTATCATAATGCGACAATCCATGAAGGTTCTAGTGGGGGTGCTTTAGTCGATATTGATGGTAATTTCTTAGGTATTAACACTTGGGGCAGTAGTCAAACCGATGAACAGGCCTTTGCCGTTCCTAATTATATTGTCTATATGTTTTTGATTAATCACGATTTGTTGTAATTTTAAAAAACAAGCGGATCCTCTTAGAATCCGCTTTTCTTTTACATCAAATATCCAAAAACAGCAATAAAATGGAGAAGCGTACCTCCAAAAACGAAGATATGCCAAATAAAGTGCGTGAATTTAAACCATTTTTTAACATAAAAAATAACGCCAATTGTATAAGAGATTCCTCCAGCTAAAATAAAATAAAAAGCTGGCATGGAAAATGAATATAATTCACCCACTAATGTCAATCCACTCCAACCTAAAACCAGAAATAAGAGCAAATGAATTCCAGAAAAACGATTGATTTTAACCGCTTTAAAAACAATACCTAAAATAATTAATGCCCATTGAACCGCTAATAAAATCCAACCGAGTGGTTTATTAACGACTAAAATGAAAATGGGTGCAAATGTTCCGCCAATCAATGCATAAATTGAAATATGATCGAGACGTTTAAAAACGTTTTTAACTTTCGAACCGCTTCTGAAAGAATGATACAAGCAAGACATTGTATAAAGCATGATAAAGCCAAA
>DILB01000028.1:156-14548 GCA_002424815.1 Caryophanales bacterium UBA5603 | reverse complement strand
GTTTGTATGTTGAGTTTTTTCATAATTGAACCTCTTCTTTAGTAAATTAAAGATGCAAACCTAGTTGAAGGTTTGCATCTTCATCGATTTTAAGGGTTAATGAATTTCAAATGTAAGTACGATGGGTGCTTCATTATCTACCGATATTTTTACGAAGCCTTCGCCCTTAATGCCGGTTGTCTTAACGTAAATACCAACCGATCCTCCAATCAGAGCTAATTGTTTTGGACCAATCACTGAAAGATGTTCTGAAGTTTCGATGTTTAAAACATCATTTGCATAGACCAAATCATTGCCAAATTCATCAACTTTTCGAATAACAATGCGGGTAGCATCGTAGGTGTCAGAATGATTTAAAGATGTATCATCGGCAATTGCTTGAATAACTGATGATTGATTAGACCCTTTTTTAACCGAAATGACACACACATCATCGATATATCCTTCAAACAAATATTGTCCGCCTTCTTGACCCCAATCGCCAATATATTTTCCATATAGGTGAAGGGCATCAGCATAGGTCAACTTGTGTAAAAACGTTAAGTTAAACATTCTAAATCCATTCTTGATTTTACTCATTAAATCGTTTCGATTGACCGTAATCAAAACTTTTTTGATTCGATTTGCAATACGTGGTTTGTATGATTCTTCTGTCAAAATTCGATTTCCAACATAATCATCAACGACAATAGGTGCAAAAGGAATGGATGGAAAATCATCCCATGCTGAATAAAATGTATCAATATATGTATCGTTACGATACACTTTAATGTAATCACAATTGGTAAATACTAGCGTTTGTGGAACCATTGATTTTGCATGATCTCCCATTGTCATATTGGATGCGACAGTCAAAACTGGTTTTTTATTTTGTTGAGAAGCATAGACGCTTGCCGCATATTTGGGGATTCTAAACATATCTAGAACGCCGTGGTAACAAATTCTGTCGCCGCTTCCAAACTCAATATGAGTGTTGTAATCATTCATGCACCAACCAATGACACCACTGATAAGATCGTTTTGAAAAGCCGCATCAATAACCTTCAGATGACGAAGCGCATGTTCGCGGCGCTTTTCATCATGATCGAATTTTTTTGTTGGGAATAGGTGCCCATTGTGTTCGGTTACCAGATAAGGAAGTAACTTCCCAGTAATTTTACGCGGTTTTGCCAATCCTGCATTATTCCCAGTATGAGAAAAATCGTTATAAGTGTAGATATCTTCTAACATTTCGCTCTTTTTAAAGTTACGAACGCCACCTAAAGGACGATCAGAGTCGAGTTTTCTTGCAATTTCAGCAGTTTTTTCATAAAAATCATGATCATCAGGCGACTCATTAATTCGTACTCCCCACAATATGATTGATGGGTGATTATAGTGCCAAGTTATCATATCAGATACATTTTGATAAGATAAATCCTTAAAATGTTCATTGCCAATATATTGCCAACCAGGTATTTCTTCCATGACCAACAGACCTATTTCATCACAACGATTGATAAAATGATCACTTTGCATATAATGTGAAGTTCTAACAATGTTACAGGCCAAATCAAATTTTAAGATTTCAGCATCTTTTTCTTGAATTCTCTTGGGCATTGCATAACCAACATAAGGGTAACTTTGATGGCGGTTTAAACCTATTAATTTAATTTTTTTATTATTCAGAACAAAGCCTTCAGAAGTAAATGCCGCAGTTCTGAAGCCAACACGTTGGCTAATTCGATCGATTTCATCTTTATCTTTATATAAAATCAATTCAACAACATACAATTTGGGGTTATCAATATCCCAACGTGTTATTTCAGTCATCATTCCTTGGAAACGATGGTTTAATGAAAATGTCTCATTGATTTCATAATTAAGAATCGGTTTTTGTTCCTCAAAAATGGTAACTTTAATGTGATATTGATTTTCACATTCACGGTTAAGATTTAGTGATATATCTAGAAGCATCTCATTATCAGCTAAACTGGGGGCTTCTAACGTTTTAATGAATAAGTCTTTTACATATAAATTAGGTCTGATTAACAAAGAAACTTCACGATAGATACCTCCATAAGTTAAAAAATCAACGACGTTTCCAAATGGAGGAATATCTTTAATTTCATGGGAATCCACTTTTACAAAGAGATAATTGATGCCTTCATATAAAACATCATCGGTGATATTAATTTCAAAGGGCGTATAGCCTCCCTCATGAAATCCAACCTGTTTTTCATTAAGAAAGATTGTGGCGGTTGTCATGACAGCGCCAAAATGAAGAATGATTGTTTGTCCCTTAACATGATCGGGTAACGAAAAATTCAACTTATAAGAAGAAATAAATTGATAATCTTTCTCATTAAAATTGTTATAAGGTAATTCTTTGTTAGTGTGGGGAATCATAACAGTTTCAAAAATGTCGAGCGGGTAATCGTTTTTAATGTAATCATCTTTGAAATTAGGTGTAAATTTCCAATCAAAATTCAAACTAATGGTTTGCCTCATAATGTAACATCCTTTCTAATTATATGATATAGTCTTGATCCAAAATCCCCCATGAAGCGGACTTCGGAATTGATTCCGGTACCGATAAATTGTTGCTTTGGAGCAAATCCAGAATTTACTAAAACATCACCTGGAATATTGATATCTTCCATTTCTGAAGGCATTAAGTAGAAATTTGTAAGCCAATTAAAAAGGCTGCTTTTAGCTGCAATTCGAATGGGTAGAGCGTGTCGAATTAAATCACCAAAGGTTCGAAGATTTATAAATTGCTTGCGGTTAGTGATATGATAAATACCCTTGGATTTTAATCCGGTTATTCGAAATTTTTCAAGTTCTCCATTGGGTCTTGAGAGGATTTGATATACACCCACGATCGCTTCGTTTTGTTCCTCGTTGGTAACCATCCAAAGACAATGATTAGTATCAAAAGGTGAAACAAGTCGATGAAACAATCCGAATTGTAATAATTTACGATGTTTTTTATAAAATTCAATCTGATTATGAATGACTTTTTTCTCGTAAGACGCTAATGTTGTTAAATCGAGTTCATAGCCCAACAAACCAAATGATGCTGTGTTAAATCGCGTTTCAAGGGGAGTATTTCTTAAAGTCTGAGCATTCGGCGCTTGACTGACATGAGAGCCCATGGTAGAAAGTGGATAAATCATCGAAGTTCCATATTGGATATAAAGTCTTTCAATACCGTCTGTGTTGTCCGAAGTCCAAGTTTGTGGCATATAGTAAAGCATTCCTAAGTCAAAACGGTTGCCACCGCTCGCACACGATTCAAATAAAATATGAGGAAACTTCGATGTCAAATCCGTAAGGATAGCATAAAGTCCCAATATATAGCGATGTAAGAATTCACCCTGATGTTTTGCTTCAAGGTTAAGACTGAAGATATCAGAAAAACTACGATTCATATCCCATTTACAATAAGAGATATTCGCATTTGAAAAAAGGTCGGAGATGACCTCAATCAAATAAGCTCTTACATCGGTTCTGGTTAGGTCAAGAATAAGTTGATTTCTACCTAAACTTGGCGATCTTTTAGGGTGCTGGATTGCCCAATCGGGATGGTTTCGAAATAATTCACTATTGGGATTAACCATCTCAGGTTCAATCCATATGCCAAAATCCAAACCCATTCGGTTGATTTTTTTAGCCAACCCATGCAAACCCGAAGGTAATTTTTTTTTATTTACAAACCAATCTCCCAAAGATGAAGTGTCATCATTTCGGTTGCCAAACCATCCGTCATCTAAAACGAATAATTCCATCCCTAATTTTTTAGCTTCTTTAGCAATTTTCAGAAGTTTTCTTTCTGAAAAATCAAAATAAGTTGCTTCCCAATTGTTAATTAAAATGGGTCGTTCCTTATCTTGCCAACGAGGATTAATAATATGTTTTTTTGTAAGATTATGAAAATTTTGACTGAGTTTTGTGAGCCCGTTTTCTGAATAAGTCAAAACGGCTTCTGGGGTTACAAAAGACTGCATAGCATCAAGATTCCAATAAAAATCAAAAGAATTAATTCCCATCATGAATCTTAATAATCCATGAGGATTGACCTCAGCGGTCGCTTCAAAATTACCGCTATAAATGAGAGAAAATCCATAGCATTCGCCAATCTGTTCATTTGTTAAAGGTCTTTTTAAAGCAATAAAAGGATTATGATCGGAGGAAGAAACCCCTCGTTTACTATCAATTTTAACTTGACCATAAGTTAAACTCCGATGATGGATGTGTCTTTCTCTAATCCAAGCACCATCTAAACTGACCATATCAAAGTCGTGATCAACAAAATCAATTTGAAAACTCAGCGCTTTTTCAATCATAATTGATGCATTGCTTAAATTTTTAATAACAACCCGGCGAGTAATAACATCAAGCTTTGGAAAAACAGTGTAATATAAATCAAGATTAATATTTGCAACATCATCTCTTAATGAGATTTTTAGGGTTTCACATTCAGAATCAGAGCCAAATGTCTCTGGCATTTCATTAAATGAGGGCTTCGATTTAATAAATTCATGTTCAATATATAAAAAATCGGTTAAACGAGATCCATCTGGCAATCGAAAATGAAACATTGGATCGCGATAGTCTCCTTTTCCATAAGTCGATATTTCTAAAAGCGCAAGATTTAGATTAAAATTACGATCACTTTGTTGATATAGAATTTGAGATCCAACTTCAATTTGATTTTTAATTATTAGTGAATCTATGGTATCCATATCAGCAATTTTTTTACCAAAATACAAATGTGAAAGATGTCCGGTCGGAAGAATCCGGAACAAATATGATAAATTATCTGAAGTTATGTGAAAATGCTTATCAGGTTCATTAAATTTAATCATTCAATCACCCAGTCTAAGATAAAATATTGTATGGCATAAAAAACTACTATTCAATGGTTAATAAATATACTTTATAAAAAGGTCTAATAACGAACCAAACTAGGAGAAATGCGTATATCATTTGAAGAACAACCGCCGCAATTATCAGCCAAGTTTCACTGAACACAGAAATTGCTAAAATATTATCGATTAAAACGGCTGATAGAAAAGCAGGAGATACAATCATTATTGGTTGAAAGGAAAGTGGAATAAGGCCATTAGAATAAAGAATAGCGGTTGCAGAAAAAACCAATATATAGGCCAAATAACTAATGGATAGGATTGATGATGTACGACTGATAATGGTTAAGGATAGTGCGATAATTATATGAAGTGTTACACCCAATAAATAAGCAAGAAATAACAGTAAATAACTTGTTTCTATTCCAATGAAACGCATTATGATAGTAAATGCGATGATTGGAATCATTTCAATAATGACCGCAGCTAAAATTTTTGAGAGAGCAATTACGATAGGTTTAACAGATCCCATCATAATTGGAAGCAGTGAATTTTCTTCTCTGCCAATGTACATACTCACCGAAAATACAATAACTGGTAATATAAATATATTAAAATAAATGAAATTCGTATGATCTAAATCTTGAAAAACAGCAATTGCCATCGAAAAAACAAATGTTAATATACTGACAAATAGAACAACTCGATGTTCATATAGCCGTTGTAAATCGTTCTTCAAATAAACAAAAAATATTTTCAATTTAAACACACTCCGGTTTCATATTTAAAAACTTCATCTGTTATACTTTTTTGAGTTTCAATGCTTATAATATCATATTGATCAATAATCATCTGAAGCTTCTTCTGTTTTAAATCTTCTTCCGAAACAATGATATTTCTTTCAATCCCAAATTCCTTATATTTCACTATAAAATGCAATGAATCATATTTAGCTTTTAATTCTTCTTTTGTATATGATTTTTCAATTTTACCATTAACTAAAAAGAATAATCTGTCAGAGATTTCATAAACATTCTTTAGGTGAGATGAAAAAATCACAATTGAGGTTCCATTAGCCCGAATCATTTCCAAAAATTTATTTAGAATTTTCAGATCTTTATCAATAAGTTTTGAATGTAGGTCATCTAGTAGTAGTAATTTAGGAAAAGCAATATAAGAACATAAAATTTCCAAGAGGAATATTGATGAATCAGATAATTTTCTTATAGGAATCGAACACAAGTCACTTAGATTTAATGATTCTATTAATACATTTATATCAATCATACTATGATACAGTTTAGCATAAAATGCTAGATTTTGTCTACCGTTCTTGCGACGATTTAGTTTAGGCGATGAAATAAAAGACATTTTATTCTCTTTTTTTAATAAATCCTGCTTTAAAGCATTATTTAAATATGAAATGTTTCCGGTATCAGAAGTTGTTTTTCCAACAATAAGATTATATATCGTAGTTTTACCCGCATTAGAAGGTCCAACAAACACTAAAATTTCCTTATTTTTTAGGTTGAAGTCTAAATTGATTTTAAAATCTGGCTTATCTTTATATGTGAATGAAATATTATCTGCAGAAATAGCGACTGGATAATTCGATTCGGGAGATAATCCAGATAATAAAAAATTTACCATATTTATAATAATATTATTGTCGTTAGTAGATAAATTAGAAAAATAATTATTTAAGCCGAAGTACATATAGGATAAACAATTCATAAAGATAATAGAGTTTGATAATTCAAAATGATCTTGTGTTTTTAGAGATTCTACTATTAGGTCTTTAATTGACTCAAAAATTGGTTTGCCTGTATTGATATAAACCTTATTTTTGAAATCATCATCCTCTTCATAAAAAAACTTCAAAAAATCTATAAACATTTTATTTTCTTGCATCAATGAATAATTAGAGTTAAATAAAATGACAAGAATATTTTTCAAATAATGGTTGTCGGAACTAGTCTTGAGTACTAAATCATAATAATCTGATTGTTTTAGTAAAACATCACTTAATAATGCACAATACAAGTCAAATTTATCATTGAACCTGTAATAGAAACTACCTTTATTAAACTCGCTGTTTTTTATAATATTATTCAAAGAAGCAACCTCAAAAGGTTTAGCCGAAAATTCTCTTAAAGTTTCTATGTATAAAGCAATATTACTTTTTAAAAAGTAAGTTTTATCGTCTACTATCATTATTATCACCCATATTATTTTATACCAACTAGTCTAGACCACTCGGTATAATTATAATACTACTTTTGAAAATCGTCAAGTCCAATCTTATTAAACATCATATTTTCTCTTTATATAATAAAATAGACAGCAATTTTATGCTGTCCTTTAGTGTTTATATACATTAAATTACTTGAATCGTCTTCCTAGCTTTGCATTTAGAAACTCTTTTAATTTTGTTAAATCTTCTGAATTTTCAAATTTATTAATATCAACGATATGGGTCTTTTTATTTATATCATATATTATAAAAAACTCTTTGTTACTTGATATTCTTATTACTTCATCGTAGGTAATGATCTTATCTTTTAATCTAGATATCTCTATATGATCTTCTTTGAATATATAATGTTGATACACAGGGTTTTGAACAATTGGACTGCGTTTCAATGCTCGATCAGTCGTTAATTTTTGGATAACTACCGTTAATATGAAGTATCCTACAATGATTGCCAGCAATATAACACCATTCTGCCAATTTCCAATGATAAACATATAAGCCGATAAAGCGATCGTAACTAATGCGATTATCAAGAAATTTTTCTTTAAAAAATCAATAAGGTAATATTTATTATAACGTAATATTAAATCTTTATCATACAAAGTATGATTCTCTATATGCATTTATGCCACCTCTTAAATGTTGAATTTCTTAAATAACATTGGATACAATCCAATTCCAACAAACACCATTGCAAAATACCTTATTGTGTCAAATAATAATGCTAACGAGGATAAAAACAATTGCCCTTCCTGAAGATGTTCTGGATTGATTATCAATCCGAAAATAGCTTTTAGACCGATTCGTACAACCATAACTATTGAAACACCTAAAGCAAATCGAATTAAATTTTTCCAATTAACTCGATGTTGTTGAAATTGAACCTTATTCTTTTCGAAAGTTACTCCAACAACAAATCCACAGACCGTACCAAGCATTTTCAGCGTGCCTTCGAGCTTGTCATATAAGTTTAAAGCATTATTAAGTGTGCTGGTTGCTTGTATTGTAAACAAAGTCATAATATATAAGATTAAACCAAATACAACGGCGATAATAATCAAATACTTATAGAATATCTTAGTATCTGGATCCTTTGAAAAATAACGATAACCCAAATATGATATACCTATTCCTAATAGACCACCGACAATAACATCTGATAAAAAGTGCACTCCTAGATACATTCGACTGATCGCAACCAAAATGATGATGATAATGGAAATAATGGTAATCCATCTTTTCTTCATCCAAATTGCTAAGCTACCAAATACACTCGCTGCGCCTTGCGTGTGTCCGCTTGGAAATGAATAACCCCCAGAAGTTTGTGGACGGACATTCGCTATTCTTGTGTCGACGACATAAGGACGATAACGTTGAACAATATTTTTTATAAAACTATTCAAAACCAGAGAAATAAAAACTGTAATTCCGATTTGCTCTCCCATTTTTTTGTCATAACACCAATATATAAATCCTAATATACCAATGATTACTAACTCTTCACCAAACATCGTAAAGAATTGAAATAATGCATCGAAGAACCCACTTCTAAACGATTGAAGCCAAACAATAATCTCAAGTTCAAAACTCATACTTATCTATCCTTTCTGAAAAAATAATAATTTATCTAATGCAACAGCTACACCATCGAACTCATTGGAAAGTGTAATATGTTTTGCTGCTGCTAAGACATCATTTTTTGCATTCCCCATGGCTATACCCATTCCTGCGTATTCAAGCATGCTAATGTCATTTTCCTCGTCCCCAAAAGCAATAATTTGATCTTTATTAATCCCAAGGATGAATGATAGTTGTTTTAAAGCATTGCCTTTTGAACCTTCTTTATGGAAAATTTCTAGAAGTTGATCATTACTTTTGACATATCCATAATTGTTTTTAACGACTTCAGGCATATTGTTTTTAAGATAATCAAGATGTTCTTTTTCATCATAGATTAGCATTTTGTATACTTCTTCTTGCTGATGATAGTTTTCCATATTTAATCGTACAATTTTAGTAGTTTTTGGTTGATAAGCTTCTAAACTCTTTTCTATATCGTGAGAAAGGTAAAGAGTTCTTTCAGTAAAAATATGATATTTATAATTTTGTGTTCCAATTGCATCAATAATACTTATGACGTCTTCTCGATGGATCATCGTTTTTGTAATGACTGAAAAGGGACGAGTTCTAACCGTTAATGCCCCATTATAACAAATAAAATATGCCTTCTTATAGTCCATTAGTTTCAAAGGTTCAGTCAATTGAACAATTTCGCCATAGGTTCTCCCTGAGGCAATCACAATTGTTAAGTTTTCTTTTTTTATCTTCTCGATAGTTTGGATTGTTTTGTTTGAAAGAATTGCGCCTCTTTTTAGTAGAGTACCGTCGAGATCCGTAACAATCATTTGATAATTCATAATTTTCTCCACGTTGGTTATTCTTATAATATAGCATAACATTATCTCATTAACAACGGGTTAATAGTGTTTAACTCTAGAAGCTTCGTTATTAAATCCTTAAAAAATCATTGCTCTATTTATTAAAAATTCTATTTTTATTACTTCTGCTTTTCTTCAATACTTCTTAAACATTCATCAATCGTCACAAAAACTTTATCAGAAATTTCCGAAGTATCCATATGCTCATAATCTTCCGGTTTAATTGCTGGTAAAACAGTAAGAATTACTCGAGCGACTTTCCATCTTCCTTTACGTAAGACCTCATGCATGTTATAAAGACAGACTGGAATTATCTCCGCCTTTGCTTTAGTTGCTAATTTAAATGATCCTGCTTTAAAAGGTAGTAGATTGTGTGAATAACTTCGGGTTCCTTCCGGAAAAATAGCTAATGGCTGGCCATTTTTAACGATTTTAATTCCGGCAACAATCGAATTCAAAGCGCTTCTATCGGCTCCTGGTGAAATTGGAATACATCCAATTCCTCCTAATACCATTTTCACCAACTTATGCTTAAACAAGGATTCTTTTGAGATAAAAGCAACGGGATGATTATGAAATGCCATTTTCATATAAACGGGATCGCAGTATTCAATATGATTAGCGTAAATAACGAAATTTGAATGTTTGGGAATATTTTCTTTGCCCCGAACGATTAATTTGACACGCATAAAAATGCCATAAATCAACCGGCTGTAACAAGTCATAAGATGGTGTTTGAACATGCCTTTTGGATTTCGTTCTTTCGCTATATAAAAAGAAAAGATAAAAAAAAGGAATAATAAAATTGCTACGACAATGATAGAGAGAATCAATGTAAGCAGATATAATAAGGCTCCTGCCATTCCTGAAGGATAGTTAAATAAAAAAGTAAATCCGTAAGTAGTTCCAAGCGAGACCAGAACTAAGATTAATAACAAAAGCATTTCATGACTTCCTTTCATAGACGCAGAAACTTAGGTCTGTTTGATCAATTTTCGTAATTAAATTAAAATCATTCAAATCAATTGGAGCAAGATAGATATCTCCTTCGTAAATTTGATGGATATGCGTGATATAGAGTCGATCAGCATAAGGAAATGCTTTCTCAAATACAGTTTTTCCACCAATTATGTAAATATCCTCGTCGTGATGGATATCTAAATATTTTTCTAAGTCATTAATTACTTCAACTTCAGAATCTTCAACGCTTCGATGCGAAAGAACTACATGATGTCTTTTAGGTAACTTTTTGCCATTTCTTCGAATAATTGAATCATAGGTAGCTCGCCCCATCACGATAGTTTTGTTTAGCGTCAAAGCCTTAAAATACTTCAGGTCTTCAGGATAATACCAGGGCAAATCTTGATTTTTACCAATCAATTGATTTTCATCCATGGCCCAAATTAAAGAAATCATTAGACTGCCACCTTTCCTTTAATAGCTGGATAGGGATCATAACCGACTAACTCAAAGTCTTCATACTTAAAGTCATCAATGGACAATACTTCTCGTTTAATTAACATTTTGGGAAGCGGTCTAGGGTTTCTTGAAAGTTGTAATTTAATTTGTTCCATATGGTTTAAATAAATATGGCAATCTCCAAATGTATGAATAAAATCACCTGGAATCAAGTTGCATATTTTAGCGACCATCATGGTCAATAGAGCATAAGATGCAATATTAAAAGGCACACCTAAAAAAGCATCTGCACTTCGTTGGTATAATTGACACGATAACTTTCCATCACTGACATAAAATTGAAACATTGCGTGACATGGTGGAAGAGCCATTTTATGTATGTCAGCAGCGTGCCATGAATTGACAATCAACCGACGACTATCAGGATTAGTACGAATCTCTGAAATAACATTTTTCAGTTGATCGATTGTGCTCTCTTTTCCTTCAAATCCTCGCCACTGTTTTCCATAAACAGGACCAAGATCACCAAATTTAGCCGCAAATTCATTATCATTTCGAATTTTATCGATAAATTCGTCCATCGTTTCGTTTGAATATTCTGAAGATTTTTGATATCGAGCATATGGCCAATCATTCCATATTCGAACATCATTTTCAACTAAATATCGAATGTTTGTGTCGCCTTTGATAAACCATAATAATTCATGGATAATGGATTTAAGATGGATTTTCTTTGTAGTTAAAAGCGGGAATCCTTCACTTAAGTCAAATCGCATTTGATAACCAAAGTATGAGATTGTCCCAGTATGAGTTCGATCATCTTTTTGAGTTCCATTTGCGAGGATTGAATTTATAAAATCTAGATATTGTTTCATTCCTATCACCTATTCAAAATTATAACATTGAAGCGATTTTTTAAAAAGAAAAAGATACACAAAATGTATCTTAGTCTTTGCCGTTGCCAATAAAAGATATCTTTTCTACGATGATTTCTGGATAACTGAAAAGTTTTTGTCCTTCGACCATATAATCTCTTTGAGCTAAGCGTGCTTTAATCCCAATGATTGAACCTTTCTTGCAATAATCAACCGTTGCTTCTGCGATTCCACTCCATAGGGTACAGTTAAAGAAATCTGTTTCATACTCATTGGTCTCTCCACTTTTAAATGATCTTTGAACAGCTATGCGAATGGTTGTTACAGATCTGCCCTCCTCTGATTTTCTTAATTCTGGGTCGTGAGTCAATCTTCCAACTAAAATGGTTTGGTTTAACATGTCAATTCTCCTTTTTAAGAAACATTGTACATGATACTCCCTTATATTAATAATTACAAAAATCGATGTTTGTTCTCAAAAATGTTTTAAATTAATTCTAAATGACTTCTTTTTAAGGTGTTAAGACTCAATAAATATAATGAAACTATTCATATTTATAAATATGATTATATAAATGAAAAAGTTTGAAACTTGATGTTTCAAACTTTTAATTCAGAAAAATTAAAATTTAAACTCAATATCTTTCCGTTTTTGCTCTTCAACTTCAAAATACAATTTAAGTTCCATGTGAATCGCATTAGCGACAAGCGATTGTGGAAAAGACACAATAATATGATTAATATGCGTGACATTCGCATTATACAATCGTCTAGCTGCTTGAAGATGTTCTTCAGTGTTCGTGACCGCAGCTTGGAGTTCCTTAAAGACGGTGTTTGCTTTCAATTCTGGATAATGTTCCACAACGACATTCACGCCTGAAGCGATGGTGCTAAGTTGTTGAGTAAATTCTTCTTTATCTTTCAAAGTTGCATTATCAGGAATTCCATTACGCCATTTCACAACATTTTCTAATAATTCAGTTTCATGTAATGCATAGGCTTTTGTAGTTTGGAGAAGTTTTGTAAGCATATCATATCGTTTAGTTAAGGCGATGTCGATGCCTGATTCTGCTTCATGAACTTTTAGTTCAAGTTGACGCAGTTTATTCATTGTCCCAATGTACCAAAAAATTATCATTAAGACCAATGCAATTAAAAAGAGAACGAGTGCTAAAGTATTTGATATCGTTGCGAACATGTAATTCCTCCTAGGTTGATTAACTTTTTCTATAATAAAGTTTTTATCAAAAATCTCTTAGTACCATTATATCGCAAAAATCTAAAAGTGAATGTATCTAATTTTCATTTAAATAACATGCATGCTTTGATAGCCTTCTGCCAACCGCTATATAATTCTGCACTTAACTTTGCAGGCATCAAAGGCTTGTAAATTTTGTCAATCCCCCACATAGATCGAATATCAGATATTGTCCAAAATCCAATGGCTAATCCTGCAAGAAAACAAGCTCCCATCGCTGTGGTTTCGCTTGTTAATGGTTTATCAATATAAGAACCGAGAATATCACTTTGAAATTGCATTAAGAAATCATTGTTTGAGGCTCCTCCATCCACTCGGAGTCGATTCAATTTGATTTTAGATTCTTCTTCCATAACATTAATAACATCTTTTGTCTGATATGCTATTGCTTCTAAAGTGGCTCGAATCAAATGTTCTCTTTTGGTTCCTCGTGTTAATCCAAAAACTGCTCCCTTTACGTTCTTTTCCCAATAGGGCGTGCCAAGTCCAACAAAGGCAGGAACAAAATAGACACCTAAATTGTTTTCAACGGCTTTTGAATAGGTTTCAGATTCAGCAGAATTTTTTATAACTTTTAGTCCATCTCTTAACCATTGAACCGCGGATCCTGCAACGAAAATAGAACCTTCAAGCGCATATGTAATCTCATTATTTAATCCCCAAGCAATGGTCGTTAACAATCCTTTTTGAGATTGAGTGGGTTTGAGCCCTGTATTCATTAATAGAAAGCAGCCTGTCCCATAAGTGTTTTTGACGTCGCCTTTATTAAAACATGTTTGTCCAAAAAGTGCAGCTTGTTGGTCTCCAGCGATGCCAGCAATTGGAACTTCAACGTTGAAAAATGCGTTTTTTGAAGTCATTCCATAAATCATTGATGAATCTTTAACTTCCGGCAACATCGACTTTGGAACTTTCAAGATATTTAATAATTCATCATCCCAACAAAGATCATGAATATTGTACATTAATGTCCTTGATGCATTTGAATAGTCAGTTAAGTGTTTTTTCCCATTCGTTAAATTCCAAACAATCCATGAGTCAACTGTACCGAAAAGCAAATCCCCTTGTTCGGCGCTCTGACGAGCTCCTTTGACGTTATCAAGAATCCATTTAACTTTTGTTCCCGAAAAATAAGGATCTAATAACAATCCCGTTTTTTGCCTGAATAATGGTTCGTATCCTTTTTCTTTCAAAGCTTCACAAATACCGCTGGTTTGTCTGCTTTGCCAAACAATAGCGTGATAAACAGGTTTTCCTGTTTTTCGGTTCCAAACTACGGTTGTTTCTCGTTGATTGGT
>DILB01000028.1:0-134 GCA_002424815.1 Caryophanales bacterium UBA5603 | reverse complement strand
ATACAAACTGAGACAGACCCCCAAATTTCTTGGGGATCATGAAGAACATAACCTGGTTCAGGAAAATGTTGTGTAAACTCGTGCTGAGACTTGCAAACAATCTTTCCTAACTTATCAAATACCAGGGCTCTAGA
>DILB01000016.1:1843-6929 GCA_002424815.1 Caryophanales bacterium UBA5603 | reverse complement strand
CTTGAAAAAGTAACGGAAGTCATGTCATGGGTTATATCGATTTGTTGGACAAGGGCTTCCCCATCAAATAAAAAAGCTTTGAGGGCAGAAGATTCAAGATTTAAAATATCTTGGGGGTCATTTTGATTGAATTGAATGGTAAAACTGGATTGGGTATGAAGTGTAGAAGTTACATTGATGGCGGGGAAATTAGGATATTGAATGCCAACTGAAATCGTTTGATTGCCGCCCATCACAACATCCTTAATTTCCGTACCTTCAATGTATTTGATTTGATCGATGGTGAATTGGATAACTCCAGGGTGACTGCCAACCGAAGTTTTTAGATAGAGATTCTCAGAATCGGATCCTTCTTGGAATTGATAGGATTGATATTTGGTCGCATTGAGTGTGAAAGAGAGTATTTCATAGGAGTCGGGATTTTCGATGCGGATGCGTAAAATGACTTCTTCGTTGAGAGAAGCAAAATAATCAGCGGATGGATTGGTTGAATTGATTGGCAAAACGTTAGCGATCAAGTCTTCAATCCGCGACCCAATAGGTCTATTAAAGGGATTGGTTGGATCGTTGATGACATAAGCCATATTTGAAAGCATAGGCGGCTCATGATAGCTCAATAGTTCATTTGAAACAATTTCCATGCCTTGATAAATCGGAACGGTGCCTAAATTGGAATTAGTACTCGTAGATGAAGGCGTATTCTGACAACCGAAAAGCAAGAGAAGGATGAAGAAAAGCGAGAAAGAAATGATGTTTTTAAATAAATGACGAAACATGGTTTAGCCTCCCAATAAAGACTGAGCGTTCCATCGAGTATGAAGCATGTATCTAAATCTTAATATCATTACATTTGACTTACAAATCATTTAAATCAACATAATTGATATTAATTAATGTAAAAGCAGTGATTGGTGCATGCGTAAATAAGTCATAATTTACATTGGTTCCGTTGATTAATTTGACTTTTTCGTTGATCGTTAAATTCCGCATATTTAGCGAGAGACCACCATAACCCCATATTTTCAAAATAACCATGGTATTCCCTTAATACTATGTCATAGCGTAGAGTTAGCATCTAAGCCAATAAAATACGGTCCTTCATAAGTATCAGAAGTGATCGTTGTCGTGGTAATAGAATCTGTGAATAAGGTGCTCGTGGTAAAATTAAAAAAATCACAACCGAGTAACGTCACTGTTGTGAAAAATAAAATAGCTAAAAAGCTTACTTTTTTCATTTTTTACCTCCATTTTGAAAAAGCAAGTTTTAACCGAGTATTTAATTGAACAAGATATCTATATTATAATCCTGAAAAGAATCAATGTAAATATGTTCATCTAACACAAGTATATTCCAAAGTGATGAAAAGCGATATGACTTAAATATATTTATTTTATTTTTATTATTCTTCACCCTTGAACATCGAATATCGTAGGTATATAATAAAATTAATGATATAAAAAATGTTGTAATAAAGGGTTTTAGTTGTCAGATGCTTCTTCCTAAGTGATCCTCTGTCACTCAGAAGAAGAATTCATCTTGAACTTTTCCCCATTCATAAATTTCATCTATTCCAGATGACATCGCTGCTGAGAGCCATGTCATCTTTTTAATGTGTTTTAGTTCAGTTATCAATACTTTTCATGATTTGCTTGGCTTTTTCTTTAAGGATTATTATGTAAGAATTTTAGTACATGATATTTATAGATAGGGAGGAAAGTTAGGGTGAAGAAAGAAGTATTCAATGAAGTAATCTTCAGAGGGATGCCTGAAGCTGTCATTTGGAAAAGTGACATTACGAACATTACGGAAAACGCCAAAATTTACTCGAGAAAAGATTGCGATATTATTTTTCTTAGAAAAGGTGCTTTTTTGGGTGCCTTTAATGACCGCGACGAATACTATTTAGCCAATGATCGAACGCAAGGTTTCTTAGATAAACTGTTTCATGGTTCAAAAACCAGCGATGATTGCGAAATTTATTATATTAATCGGTTAGTGCAACTTGAAAATCTGTGGGGAACCGCAGACAGAATTGATATCTATGATAAAGATTATGATTTACATACAACCATCGGCGCAAATGGTTCCTACAAATTTTCCATCAATAATTCGATGAAATTGTTTTCCAAAGTCAAAGGCGCCGCTTTAAATTTATCGCAAGACATGGTGCGCGATTTTTTCCGTTCAGAATTATCTACCGAAATTAGAAACGCGATTGCCAGTGTCTTTTATAAAAATAAATTCGGATTAAAAGACATTGCGACCATCACCTTGCGTGAAAAAGAGATTGCGCAAGAAATACATCAAGTTTTAATGCCAGTTTTTTTAGAGTATGGTGTTAGCCTGGATAAGTTCTATATTGCTCGTTTTCAGTTTGATGACGAATTCTTAAATCAAATTCGCGATTATAAAAAAGAGATTATTCTTAATAAGATGAAATTTGAAAGTGAAAAAGCCGAAAGAGAAAATGCAAAAGCTGAATTTAAGATGCAAACCAAAGCAACCGTAAAAATCAATAAAAGTATGCCAAAAGAAAAAGTGATCGTCAAGGCATCTGAAAGTGATAAAAGCATCGAAACGCAAACAAAGATTTTCTGTACGAATTGTGGCACGGCTAATCCCAAAACGAACAAAAAATGTTCAGAATGTCAGGCGGACTTATAATTATGTCATGGTTTAAGAAAAATTCTTTAGAAGAAACGCGTAAAGAGATGTATACGACGATTTTCGATATCGTCGAAAAAATGAAAAAATTAGAAGAAAAAGCAACGAAAGATAAATTCATTGAATACTTAAAGAAACTCCAAGATGAGTTTCGTTTCACTGTTAACAATAATAAGTCCATCCATATTCGCTTTGAAAAGAAATTAATGAGTACCTTGAGTGAAATTGATAATCTGCTCAATCATGAGTTATGGAATAGCAATCGCATCAAAAGAAGACTTGATTTAATCGAAGACATTAAAAGAGAAGTATTATAAGTTTTCTTTTTATATCTAGAATATTAAAAGACTATCGAGTTTCTTTTATTGTATTTTTGATAATCATTCATCGATGATATGAGCTTTTTCAGTGTGCGCACTATAAAAGAAAGGTAAATCATGTTATGAAACTCAGTAGAGCTATCTGCACGAATTGTGGGTATGGATTAGAAGTTGACTTAGATTCTAAAGTAGGTGTTTGTCCCGCCTGCCAATCAAAGTTTGTCATCGAAAATGCGGTCCATTTAAATACGGTTGAAGTCGATAAAACCAAAGAGTTATTGAATCTCAGACGATTATTAAGAGAATCGGTGAAAGTTTTTGATGATTTAATGATTCAAAAGATCGCAACCGATATTTTATCAATTATCCCTGATGACTTTTCAGCAGCGTATTATCGGGCTTTTGCCTTACAAAGACTGGGCAAACCCAAATATATTAAAGCTTTTTATGAGCATTTCGATATAAAAACGACCGATGATGAATTATCATCCATTTTGGAGCATATTCTTCATCATTCGGATTTAAGAGATAAAGAAATGGTTTTCAATTTCATTAATCATTTTGATCAAGATCGTAGCAATGAATTTTTACGCTTATTTAAAGAAAGGGCTTTAAAAGAAGATGATTATGCTTTAATACCCAGAGATGTTTTTATCTGTCATCGTTCGACTGATCAACCTATTGCGGATAAAATCATCACGATTTTAGAAAGAGATGGCATGTTATGTTGGATTTCTTCGCGCAATTTACGTCCCAATGACATGGACAACTACTGGACGAATATTGAAGAAGCTTTGCGGGCATGTAAAATTTTTGTGGTTATATCTAGTCAAGATGCGATGCTTTCGAAAGATGTTCAGTTTGAGATGGAACTAGCGATTAAATACAACAAACCAAAAATCGAATATAAAATAGATGATTCCAGCCATACCAGTTATTTCAAACATGTTTTTGAAGGCGTTAAGTGGGTGGATGGGTATACGAATCAAGATAGCGGTTATGCAATAATAAAAACAAGAGTTAATGAATTACTTCGCTCCATCAAGAAAAATGATCATCCACCCATGGGTCATGTGGTCAATGAATTTCATCCAATCAAATATAAAGCTAAAGATAGGACAGAAAAAATCTATAAAATAATCTATGTAGCTTTCAGTATTATCCTCGCACTGGGGACGTATTTAGCCATTATTTTAAGTTGGCGTGATTATTCAGTTATTCCGGTTAGTGTGAATATCATCGGTTTGTTAATTATATTATGGATATTCGAAAATTATAGTGATAAAATCTATAAAAAACGATTTGGCATAAGACGCAAAAAAATATTATGGATTATGCCGCCGTGGTTGTGGTTTATTCCAACCGTTGTTTTAGCGTATAAACTTGAGCAGTTAGAAATGCAAATAATAATTAATGTTTTTCAAGCATATTTATGTATTGTGATTTTATATATTAACAGAAGAATTTTGAAATCCGAACCTTTTATTCCAATAAAACATGCGCCCTATTATTTATTGCTTCTAACACCAGCAATTATCAATATGTTATTAGGCATTTATTATATCTTGGCCTTTCAAATATTGTAAATACTGAATAAATCTCATTGAATTGAAAATAATAGAAGTAGAGGTATAAAGACTGCTTTATGTTTTTATATCTCTTTTTTTTGTTAAATTGAATCAAAACATGGAGAAGGAGGTAATAAATATTTTATTATTGGAATATGTTGTGATCGTCACAGGTAGCTATATGTTAGGACTGTCTATCCTTTGTATGTCCTTATGAAGCGTGTGTCATCCTATACACATAATCATGCTCTAAATGATTGAAAACTTTTCAAAATGTAGAAATTTGATGATACAGAACATAAAAACCCAATTCAATACTTTATCTACCCCAAGAAAAACATACTTAATGGCTTAGGTGTAGTAATATAAGGGGAGTGAAAAAGCAGTTGGAAGCTATTTTCAAGTGACTAATAAAACATATATTTAATCATAACAATCTATTGTAAAAGTAACACATTTGTGTTACAATATAGTTGAGGTGATTATCATGAAAAAAGATGCTTATATCAATGTTCGTGTTGATGAGAAAACAA
>DILB01000016.1:1476-1618 GCA_002424815.1 Caryophanales bacterium UBA5603 | reverse complement strand
GAGTTCATCAATGTCTGATCCATATTTATACGAAAGTAGTCATGTTTTAAGAAATATATTGGACATAAAAGATGAGGATAGTTTGGAAGCTTATGAAAATACAGTTGTTAACCTTGTACTACTAAAACTGTTTAAAGAAGAT
>DILB01000016.1:0-1450 GCA_002424815.1 Caryophanales bacterium UBA5603 | reverse complement strand
TATTTAGTGACATATACGAATGGGCGGGGATACCTCGAACCATAAACATTGAAAAATCTGAAATTGTATTAAATGGGCTTAGTGTTAAATATGAGGATAAATCTAAAATAATAAAAGCAATTGACACGATTCATAAACTTTATTTTGACAAACCTTGGAAGTCCATGAGCGAACATTCACTTATTTTCGAGATGACAAGATATATAGCATCACTTTGGAAGATACACCCTTTCAGAGAAGGAAATACGAGAACATTATCAACCTATTTGTATTTCTTTCTTAAAAAACATAATTATTCAATGGATGAAAAACTCTTAAAGACCCATGCTGCATTCTTTAGAAATGCTCTCGTCATGGCAAGTCTAGACGAATATAGTGAGTATCAATACCTAGAAAATATATTAAGTGACGCGATTATTTATAAGGTTGATCGCAAACCTGTAAAGAAACAAACAACTCATAAGTATGAAAAGATTAAAGATGTGGAAATGAAAAATTATAAATACAACTATCACCAACACAAAAAAGAATAACTGATCAGACACAAAAGCAGGTAGCTCGTAATGAGTGCCTGCTATTTTTTGATTTTTACTATATCTTCAGTATATAAAATAGGATCGCTTCAGCAATCCAATGGAAATTAGTTTTAAGTCTTCATTCCGACCTTGCATCAAAATTATAATACTTTTTTGAGAATTGTCAAATATTAACTGTCACAATACTATAACTTATTAGGGTTTATCAACGGAGAAGCTTTACAGCAGTTTTATACACTAAATCTCATGCGAAGAATGGTTGGAGTTGAAAATGGAAGTTTCTAAACTATCGAAATCAGAGACACAATTTTCTTTAAGCCAAAAGAACCTCAAAGACCATACCTAAGAGTAATTCGAAAAATAAGATTTTCGTGTTTCAATTTAAAATGACTTATAGACAAAACGCGAGACTAGTAAAATCTAGTTTTCGCGTTTTCACTTCCAAAGAGGAATTTTGTATAAAGATCTATTTGATAATAGTGTTGATAATGTATGCTCTACTCTAAAGTAATCTAAGACTTGAGACAAAAATGCAATGTCTTTCTTTTGATACCCGATTAATTTATGAAGTAATAAAAAGATATCTTGATTAAATTGATTGCAAAAAGATTTAGCAACCATCAAAAATTGATCCTTATTGATGTCAATGATTTTATCAAAGTTACACAAAATATCCATGAATTGAATGTGCAAGGTCGTCAAGCCATCAAAATGAACATCAAGTCGGTGAAATATAGCGATGCCATATGTCTTTTTATAATCTTTAAGATTACTCGTATAATAACGATATGTTTTTGGTTTTTGATGGGTGAGTTTGAGTTGATGATATAAAACATCACAGATTTCACACCCATATTCATTTGATGGAATCACAAGGGATTTAATCGCAAGCGGTGAAAGTGGAATCATACCAT
>DILB01000015.1 GCA_002424815.1 Caryophanales bacterium UBA5603 | reverse complement strand
ATTACAAGTGGTATTCGTTTAGGAACACCAGCAATGACAACCAGAGGTTTTAAAGCAGATGATTTTAGACAGGTTGCAAGATTGATTGACTTGACCTTGACTAATCCAGAAGATGAAACTGTTTTGAATCAAGTTAGGGAAGCCGTCAAAGTGTTGACGGACGAATACCCTCTCCCGTATTAAAATGAAAAAAATATTGGTTTGTGCAGAAGATGGATTGTCAATCATTCGGATTGAACGTCTTTTGTCTGCCAAAAATATCAATTTTGAATTGAATAGAACCCCTATTCGACGGGATGATCTATTCTTGTATAGTATTTTGATTATTCATACTTCTTGGCGATTGGCGAATATTTATCAATTTATAGAAAACGCCGTTATTACCAAGAACATTCCAATTATTTATGTTTCTCCTAAAAAAACAATTGCTCCTTTTGTTAATATTATGAATAATTCATTTTTTGCTATTGTCGACGAAGACAAAATAGATGGTGAATTACCTGTAACGATTGATTTAATGCGAAAGTTTTCTTCCGAGTTAAAAAAGTTAGAATTAGAGAACCGTAAAATTCAAAACCAAATGGAACTGGAAAAACTAATGATATTATGTAAAAATGTCCTCATGGAAGAAGGATTGAGCGAAAATGAAGCTCATCAATTGATTCTTAAGCAAGCGATGAATGATCATATTTCAAAATATGATGCCTGCCAAAAAATTCTTAGTAAAAAAAACCATAAAGATATTGATTAATGATGCGTCCATCAGTATAATGATGTGCATATAAAAGGGCAATGGCGCCCCAAAAAAGAGAGGTTATCATTTCTTGCCGAGTGCATTGCATGGTCGAAAAGGATTGATAAGAACAAGAAACATGGCAAAATATACAAAAGAAGAGATTTTAAGAAATGCAAAGGAAGAGAATGTTCGCTACATTCGTCTGATGTTTACAGACATCAATTCAACAATCAAAAGCGTTGAAATTCCTGTCAAACGACTCGAAACGGCTTTGGATGGAAAAGTAATGTTTGATGGATCATCCATTGAAGGTTTTGTGAGAATTCTTGAAGCAGACATGTATTTAAGGCCCGATTATAATACATGGCTTATCTTAAGCTGGGAAGAAACAAGTTATGGTAAAGTCGCCAGATTAATATGCGACGTCTACACACCTGATGGTCGTCCCTTCCAAGGAGATCCTCGTTCAAATCTCAAGAGAATTGCAGCAAGAATGGAAAAATTAGGCTTTTCGGCACTTAATATCGGATTTGAACCAGAATTTTTTCTTTTTAAATTAGATCAAAAAGGCGAACCAACCCTTGAATTTACCGATCATGGCGGTTACTTTGATCTTTCACCTATCGATGGGGCGGGCGATTGCCGTAGAGACATCGTACTTGAATTAGAAAGAATCGGATTCACTATCGAAGCAAGTCATCACGAAGTAGCTGACGGACAAAATGAAATTAATTTTGAGTTTTCTAACATCGTTGAAGCTTGTGATAATATTCAAACATTTAAAACGGTTGTAAAAAATATTGCTAGAAGACACGGCCTTCACGCTACATTCATGCCCAAACCTGTTGCAAAGATTAATGGTTCTGGTATGCATACAAATTGTTCTCTGGCCGACATGGATGGCAACAATGCTTTTTATGATCCTAAAGATCCAATGGGATTGTCGATAGTTTGTCGTAAATGGTTAACAGGAATATTGACACACGCTCGTGGATTTTGTGCTATCACAAATCCCACTGTCAATTCCTTTAAACGACTGGTTCCCGGATATGAAGCCCCATGTTACATTTCATGGTCAGAACACAATCGATCTGTCATGGTCAGAATTCCAGCAACTCGAGGCAAAACAACTAGAACAGAAATTCGTAGTGTAGATGCAGCAAGTAATCCATATTTAGCCATAGCAGTTTTACTAGCTAGTGGACTTGATGGCATTGAAAATGACCTTCCATTGATTGGCCCTGTCAATGAAAATTTATTTGAAAAAACACCGGAAGAAAGAAAAGAACTGGGTGTTAAAAATTTACCAGATAATTTATATGAAGCGATTAAAGCTCTGGGCGAAGATGAAATCGTCAAAGAAGCATTAGGACCACATATCTATAATAAATTTATTGAATTAAAGCAACTGGAATGGAATGATTTCCGGACCGCAGTTACAGAGTGGGAAATTAAACGTTATATTAAGATGATGTAATATTTTAATTTTTAAAAGGCAAATCGATATAATCCGATTTGCCTTTAATTTTTTATTTTGCGTCTTCAAGAAGATTGATTAAATCATTTTGAGTAAAATTATATTTTTTATTGCAAAAATGACAGGCGGTCTCAATGGTTTTATTTTCTTCTATCAAAGATGTAAGTTCTGTTTTTCCAAGAGCGATGAGACTATTTGCAAAACGATCTTTTGAACAGTCACACGCATAAGTCACACTCATGGTTTCTATAAACTGATGATCGCCTTTGGTAATTTCTTCAATAATCATTTCTGGCGTAAAGCCTTCACAGATGAGTTCGCTGACTGGCTTCATCGCACGAATATTGGTTTCAATCTTTTTTAAGGTATCTTGTTTAGCTCCTGGCATAACTTGAAGAATAAAACCGCCTGCCGATTTAACAGTGTTATTTTCATCGACTAAGATACCGAGACCCACTGAGGAAGGAATCTGTTCGCTCAATGCAAAATAGTAAGTTAAATCTTCAGAAATTTCTCCAGTTCTAATTTCGGAACTACTTGTAAAAATATTTCTGACTTGAAGATCTTTTGTCACATGAATAAAGCCATTATTACCCACAGCGAATGCATCAGCTAATTTATTATTGTTGGTCGACATATGAATGTGTGGATTGCCAACATATCCTCTTACTTGTCCGTTAGAATTTGTGGTTGTTACAATGCCTCCAATGGGACCGCCACCATCAATTCTAATTGTTAATTTTTGATCCCCTTTATACATTGCTCCAATAATAGCCGAAGCGGTTAGAACTTTTCCAAAAGCAGCTGTTGCTGCTGGCCAAGTATCGTGTATTTGTCGCGCTTCCTCAACAAGGTCTGTTGATTTTGCAGCATATATTCGAACAGTTCCATCAAATGCGTAAGCTTTTACGAGATAATCTTTCATTTTTTCACACTCCGAAAAATATTATAACACAATGGAGTTCTTTTAGTTTGATTTGTGTTTTGAACCCGTTTATAATATAATGACTTTGATGAAATAGGTGAATATAATGAAGTGGAAAATTGGAAATATTGAAATTGCAAATCAAGTTGTAATCGCTCCGATGGCGGGTGTTTCAAATCCGGCATTTAGAAAAATAGCTAAAGAATTCGGGGCAGGATTAATTTATACTGAAATGGTATCTGACAAGGGTCTTGGTCATAACAATGTTCGCACACGAGAAATGTTACGTGTTGATAACGATGAAAAACCAATCAGTCTGCAAATATTTGGCAGTGATATTGAAAGCATGGTACAAGCAGCGATCATTGTTGATCAAGAAACGAATGCTGATATCATCGATATTAATATGGGATGTCCCGTCCCAAAAGTCATTCGCTCAGATGCAGGAGCAAAATTGATGAAAGAACCACAAAAAGTTTATGAGTTGGTTAAGATGATTGTTAGTCAAGTTAAGAAGCCAGTGACAGTTAAAATTCGAAGCGGTTGGGATCATAATCACATGACTGCTGTTGAAGTAGCTAAGTATGCTGAGGCAGCAGGTGCAGCAGCGATTGCGGTTCATCCAAGAACTCGTACGCAGATGTACGAAGGAAAATCCGATTGGGCAGTTATAAAATCGGTTAAAATGGCTGTAAAAATTCCAGTGATTGGGAATGGTGATATTTTAACGCCTGAGGACGCAAGGCGAATGCTTGATGAAACCGGGTGTGACGCAATCATGATTGGCAGAGGCGTTATGGGGAACCCTTGGTTAATTAAGCAAACAATTGATTATCTAGAAACAGGATATTACAATCGAATCATTTCGAATGATGACAAAGAATTATATATCTATAAGCATTTAGAAGAATTAATTCGTGACCGAGGCGAAAAAATTGCTGTTTTAGAAATGAGAGGACATACAGCATGGTATCTTAAAGGATTGAAAAATTCAACGTATGCCAAAAATCTTATTATGCAAGCTAAAACATCATCGGACATGAAAAAAATAATTGAGGATTATTTTCATCGACTGAGAACATCCGAATCAAACGAACACTAAAAAGACAAATCGCCTTGATGTCCAACGTTTTTGACATTAAGGCGATTATTTTTATTGCATGTTATTATTTATGACATACGATTGATATAGATTTAAATAATGGTCGGATAATTCAGCTTCAATATGGATTCCATCAGATTCATAATTTGTCGCTTTAATGTGTGAATTTTCACGAAGTACACCATAGATATGGCCTTTATCATAAGGTAAAATCATTTTTACATGGTGTGTTTTTGAATAGAGAGTCTTATCGATTAAGTCAACTAATTCATTCATACCCATTCCGTTTAGAGCAGAAACACTGATTTGAGGTTGTTTATCTGAATCAATCGAGTTCGTTAATAAATCATTTTTATTAAACACATATATCATGGGAATATTATGGACCCCCAGCTTTTGCAAGACTTCATCCACCACTTCCAATTGGGATCTATATTCGGGATTAGAGGCATCAATAATATGTAGAATCAAAGACGCTTCGGTTATTTCCTCTAAAGTTGATTTGAAAGCTTCAACTAAATGATGGGGTAATTTCGATATAAAACCTACCGTGTCAGTAACTAAAAATTGATGATTATTAGGCAAAAGAATATTCCTTGTGGCAGTTTCAAGCGTTGCGAATAACATATTTTTTTCAAATACATATTTTTCAGTGTTTTGAATGGAAGATTCTAATATTTTATTGAGCATCGTCGATTTTCCTGAGTTAGTATATCCGCAAAGCGCAACGGTAAAAACCTCATCTTTTTTGCGTTTCTCTCTTTGAATTCTGCGAATAGTCACCAGTTCTTTTAATTCTTCTTTGAGATGGTGTGCACGATCTTTTAAGATGCGTCGGTCTAACTCAAGTTTAGTTTCTCCAGGTCCTTTTGAACCAGTTCCGCTCTTCTGTCGAGACAGAGAGGAATAAAGTCCAATGACTCTCGGGAGCATGTATTGACATTGAGCTAATTCAACTTGTAACATTGCTTCCTTCGTTTTTGCTCTCCTTGCAAAAATATCAAGTATTAAAATGGTGCGATCAATCACTTTTGTCTCAAGAGCTTTTTCTAAATTTCGGATGTGAGAAGGCGATAATTCATCATCAAAAATAACCAAATTCGCATCGAGCGTCGTGATTGCTTGTTTGATTTCATCAACTTTTCCTGTTCCTACATAATGACTGGCGGTAGGACCGCTAAGTTTTTGTGTGATGGTAGAGAGAACCTCGACATCACAAGCTATAGCCAAGTTTTTTAGTTCTGCCATTGCTTCTTTGAAGTTTGTTGATTCGGGAGTTTCAAGTCCCACCAATATTGCTTTTTCCATTATCTCACCCAGTACTATTATATAATATAAATTCAATTTTCGTGTTTCTTTTCAATATTTAAATAATGTAGATTTCATGGGCTTTATTATGGTATAATAATAAGCGCCATTTTTCACAAATGAGGTCCGTACATGAATGTTGCGATGACAAAGTTCAAACACTGGTATTCTGAGAAAACATCAAAATTCAATCAGAAAATTACAGAATATTTTGAATCCCCGAAAAAGACATTTTTGTTTTTGGCGATTTTTGTTTTTTCAATTTTATTTTTTATCGAAGTCGGGATAATTCTCATAAATAATAGTTTTTATAATAATTTCTCAGATGATATTCTTCAATACTATACTATTATGGTTGATTTTGTTGCCCAAATCAAAGAAGGAACGTTATCTTCTTTTAATTTAAACAATTATCTCGGGGCTTCATATTTCTCTGATGTTTACTATATACCGATTGATATATTTACTGCAATCACATTTTTATTAAGTTATATTGTTCCAACAGAATTAGCATTTTCAATCACCGAACTGATTAAAATTTGGGCCGGTGTCATGGTTTTTGCTTATTACATGTATCTTTGTGGTATGAAAAATCGAACGATTTTTTGGATGGCAATGTTTTATTTTGTCAGCGGTGGAACAGTAAGTTTTATGGCGTTCCCTGGATTTTTGTCTTTAACTTTTTATCTCCCTCTTGGGCTAGTCGTGATCCAATGGTTTTTTAAAGGGAAAAAATGGATTGTTCCATTGTACGTATTAGCACTAATATTCTATGATTTTTATCTAGGATATACCGCTATTGCTTTTGTATCAATTCTATATATTATTGAAGCTATTAAACGGTCAAACTTTAAATTTTTCCGTTTTTTGTTAGATGGTATGATTTTTTTAGGACTAATCCTTCTTGGCGTTTTAATGTCGATGGTGATTCTTTATCCGAGCATACTTTTTATTTTAGAGGAAACCTATCGACCGGAAAACACTTTTAACGCTTGGATTGTACCGATTGGAACATATAATCTCAAGCTATTCCAACCAACCATTTACATCCGAATGCTCGCAAAAATATTTGTTGAACAAAAACCAATCGGATTCTATGGTTTTGAAAACCATTACGGTCAAGAACATATGTCCTTGTTTATTACAATTGTTGGAATTGTGTATATGAATTATATCTTTTTTATGCGCGATAAAATCGCTCGTATTTACAAGGCACTTATCTTTTTAGGCATTATTATGATGATTCTTCCCATTTTCTCATTTGTATTTTCTGGAACGACAGATGTGCCGTATACCCGGTGGATTAATATGCTTCCAATTGTGCAAATTATGATTCTAGCACACGTATTTGATAAATTTGGTTTCGAAAAAATAAAAATGAAGTGGCTGACAATTCCAATTGTTCCTATGATTGCTCTTGTTGGATATCTTATGTATTATTATATTGTAAGATTGAAAACAGATGTTCGATATGTTGCTCGCGATATGATGACCGCTGATACTGTCCTAATGGGAGTAGCTGCTCTTTTCATGATTCTTATTTTGATAGTGGGTTGGTTGAAGCGATACCAATGGATTAAACGTTTCTTCTGGGTTGAGTTTATCATCGCTTTTGTCTATATTTACTCTGGCCCTTTTTCAATTAGAAATAAAATTGATACTTTCCAAGAAATGGCATCAATTAATGAGTTTTTAAAAACCAATTTATCAAAGAATGAGTTCTATCGTGTTTATGTTGATTTTGAACGTTTTGACGTTGAAGATATCAATTTTAATCGAATGACCATCTTCCCAACAAACACGGAAATATTCCATTCATGGACCGATGCTGAAACAAACGAAATTAGTCAACTTCTATTTAGCGCCAGTGAATATCAAAGTAAAGATAGATTAGATATCCAATCCATTCACATCAATCATTTTTTGGGTTATAAATACATATTAATCAGTGCTGAGAAGGATTATCACTTACCGAGCAAGTATTATACATTACATAGCGAAAACGAAAAATATAAGCTTTATGAAATTGTAGATGCAGAATCCTTCCAAGTTTATGAGTCTTACATGACGTACACGCATTTTAAAAATATGAGTGAATATACTCGACAGAAAGTCCTTCTAATGACTGCCTTGATTGACTCGGAACGTTACAGTGTTGAAGAATTAAACCTTTCACAAGAAGGAACGGTTCCATCAACCTATTACTCATCAGCAAGATCTTATAAAACCATTAATCATAGTAGTGCAACTTTGGTCACAAGAACAGGTATCTTAGATCAATCGGCTCGGACGTTTTTAATGTTCACTGCTGAACAACTTAACATAGGAAATGGTTATCTATGGACATACATACGTTCATCGACAGGGACGACCAATTTATCAATCGCTGATTATGGCGAAGTATACGTGACTTTAAAAGACGGCACAAGTAGATCCTGTGAAATCATGGAAGATGAGAAATTAGCTCATAAAGTAAAATGTGAACTTGGTCAAAATCTAGAAGCTATTTTTTTCGAAACGAATCAACGTTTCACTGTTTCTGGAAAAACAGATTTTCGATTTGAACGAGGTATCGATGGTGCCGCATATCTTGTATATGATCTACCAAATATGCAGTCCTCTGGCATGATAACTTACAAAATGGGAACGATGAATCTTGAACGAGTCTTCCTCGAAGATGCTTTAGGTAATGAAATTGAATGCTTTGACAAAGTGTGTTTTACTGAGTCTCAGCCAATTAAAGTTTCTTTGTTCAAAACAGGAGACATGTACAACAGTGATAATCTATTTGCTCTGGATTTTCAATATCTTTATGATAATTTAAGTTTTTATGATCAACACGTTGCTTCAAAAGTCTCAAACAATCATTATTTGACGATTAATAAAGGACAAATACATTTAAAATATACACGAACAAGTCTAACTGACAAAGATCAAATTATTACGATTCCTGTAGCATACTCTGATGATTGGGTTATGATTTCTGATACACCATATCAAACATTATCTGTATCTGGAGGGTTTTTGGGTATTATTGTCCCAGCAGAGGAAACGGAGATTGAAATTTTGATGAAATTTGTACCTAAAGGGTTAAAAGAAGGTGCGCTTGTCTCCTTGTCCGGCGTGATTATTTATCTTGCAATCTTTGTTCCCATTCTTTGGATACAGCATCAAAAACGTAAAAATTCAAAAGGATTTGTAGAAACGGAGGCCATCGGCCATGAAGACATTGACAGTAATTGTACCAGCATATAATGAAGAAAAAAATGTTCGTCCTTTTTATGATGAAGTAATCTTATTTCTGAATAATCACGAATATGAATATGATATTCTGTACATTAATGATGGATCAAAAGATTCAACGCTGTCTGAAATCAAAAAAATTGCAGCGATGGATTCGCGAGTTCGATATTTGAGTTTTTCAAGAAATTTCGGCAAAGAAGCCGCAATGCATGCGGGATTAGAACATTCTCAAGAGAGCGATGCGGTAGTTATTATTGACTGTGATCTTCAACAGCCACCTTTTTTGATTCCAGAAATGATTAAAAGTTATGAAGAAGGATATAAAATTGTTTATACGAAAGGTAGAAGTCGAAAAGGAGAGCCTAAACTAAGAACCGTTTTTGCAAATCTATACTATCGTTTCTATAACACTTATACCGATCAACCGCTAGACAATGGGGCTAAAGATTTTCAATTGCTCGATCGTCAGGTTGTAAAAGCTTATTTGAGTATTAAGGATAATTACCGTTTTATGAAAGGTATTTTTTCATGGGTAGGGTATAAACGTAAATGCCTTGAATATGATTTCATTCCAAGAAAATACGGTAAGAGCACTTGGAGTTTTAAAACACTGTTTAAATACGGATTTAATGGTATGAATCAATTTTCTAATATCATGATGGTTCTACCGATTTTATCTATTTTGACAGGAATCATTTTGTTATTTGCCAATATTATTTTATTTATTTTTAATATTTTTACATTGCCGATTTTTATTGTGACTATGGAAATTAATCTACTTTGGATTATTTTATCTATTTTGGCTTATGGTGGTTTTTATTTAATATATGGGTTGAGAAGACAAACACTAAATCGACCAATCTATTTAATTGACGAGGGTTCTGATGATTCTAAAAATTAAAAATATTTTTATGTTTTTGATTTCAAAAATATTGACTAAAAAATTTCTGACATTCGCAATTATTGGTGTTGTGAATACCATGATACATATGTTTGTTTATTGGGTTTGTTACAACCAGTTTAAGCTAGGACCCTTTCTATCTAACACAGCAGCATTTATCTTAGCATCGACGTTTTCATATTTTGCGAACGCTATCTACACTTTTAAACCCAAAAATAAGACACCGATGCAATTTAGTGCCGTAATGATGGTTTTTCTCGCAAGATTACTGACAAGCAATGTTTTAACCTGGGGATTTGACTATATAATTCAAAACTGGTTGAATGTTGATTACTCACTACACTCATGGACGACAATCATTGCACCATTTGTTGCATCTGCGCTTTTGATACCCATCGCCTACTTTTCGCTTGAATATGTCTTTAAAGCAACAGACGGAATCAAACAATCAAAAGAATAGTCGTTATTGTCTTTTCATTTAGGTTTATTTATCGTAAAATAGAAATGGTTCATTAGGAATATATCATTTAGTCTTTGTTTTAACATTTTCATGTCAATTCTCTATATTTGGGGATTTCCAGTTTATATAGAGAGTAAATTTAATGATGACGAAAGAGAGGGCTTGGATGAAAAATTTTGAATTATTAGTGATTGTTAGTTATTTATATGCAATATTTCTCTTGACACTTAGAACGAAAGTCAGTCATAAGGCGATTCGTTTTTTCAAAGTGTTTTTAGTTGTACTTTTTGGTTTAAGCATCTACTACATGTTCGAAGCAAACGACTCTTCATTAACGCTTGTTGTTCGTCTTTCGGTCATGCTACCGCTCCTTTATGCTTTCTTTATGATTTTTATTAACGAGATAACCTCATTATTAAAAAAAATGGGATTATCGAATAAGAAAAAATTAAAAGGAACAAAAACAAATAATGAGCTCGCAAGTAAATTAATTTCAACTGTAGAGTTTTTATCTAACAGGAAGATTGGTGCGCTAATTACCATTGAAAGAGAAATAAAATTATCGGGATATGTCAACAAAGCCATGATGATTAACGCTCCCGTTACAAGCGAATTGTTAGCATCAATTTTTATACCTACGACACCACTTCATGATGGTGCTGTCATTATTCGCGATAATACAATTGTATGTGCTAAAGCTTATTATCCATCGACTGAACGCACTGACCTCCCGCTTCATTTTGGAACAAGACATCGCGCAGCGATAGGGATTAGTGAGCAGACAGACGCTTTGACAATCGTCGTTTCTGAGGAAACGGGTTATATAAGCCTGACGATTAATCGTCAGATTGATTATAATGTCAGCAAGGAAACTCTCAATTTATATTTTGAAAAATATCTAAAACTACACTAAAGTGCCACGCACTTTTTTTCTTCTCAGCGTGACACTCCATTTATAACTTATGATAGTGAATAAATGTTATTGAAGAATCGGGGTGTTTGAAGATGGAGCAGTATGATGTTCTCATTGTTGGAAATGACATCGGATCGTTAGTGACGGCCCTTTTTTTAGCACGTAAAATGCGTAAAGTAATTATCTTTCAAGATCGTGAATTACGCGTTTCAAGAGATGTTAATGATTTTACTGATGAAACAGGTAATCGTTTTGTTTTTAAGGATTATATACGTGAATCGGTTCCGGGACTTGAAAAAGGGAAATTGATGTATCAATATTTTAATCAATGTGGTATGAACTCCGATATTACATCACTTCAATCCATCAATGATATCATTGTAAGAAACGATCATTCTCAAGCTAATCGAGTCCGTAATTTTGATCAGTATCTAGTTTATCTAGTACGATATTATCCAAAACAACGTGATCGAATTCATCGTTTTTTCCGTGATTTGCTACGACATTACGATAATTACATTTTGCAACAAAATAACATGATTGCAAATCGCGGCTATACCATTTCATCACTGATGATTGAATGGGGAGATTATAGTCTTTTTGATTTACTCTCAAAGTATTTTTCTGACGAAGCACTTATCAATGAATTTATGCTCAACTCGCTTGTCAACGGATTAGCGATTGACCAAGTATCTTGTTATCATTTTTTCATTAAATTTTTTACTGGATTATATTCTGGTGAATATTATCTTTACCATAGTAATGATGAAATTAGAAAAATTTTAATCACTAAACTTCAAGCCATTAATCGTAATATTATTCAAACCAAACACATTAAAAAATATATTTTGGACGATGACAACACCATTCTCAAAGCTATTGATGAAAAAGGGAATGAGTATGGCGCAAAACATTTTGTTATAGAAGATAATCCTAAAAATTTCTATAAAGCTTATTTTCCTGAATTGGAAAATGAACTTTTAGATATATTAAAATTTTATCCTAATCTTGATTCTCAAACCCGAATTCAAACCTTGTACATAGGGTTAAATCAGAAGGTTGAAACGGCTGGAATAACTAATCTCAACTATTTTTTTGAGACAAAACCAGACGACCCAATTAAAATAATCAGACTTTTTAATCAAAAATTATTTGATAAAGAAGTTTCTTCCGCAAAAAATGGAGCATTTTATATCGAGTTTGTTTTTGAAGAGGGAACTGAAATCAACCCTGAAATCATTCTTGACAAACTATATGAAGTATTTCCTAAACTGCAAAAATCAGTAACGTCATATCGCCTTGGTAAATCGAAACCATATCTCTCAATGCTTTCGCTTCCAGAAGTTCGAAAAGGATTATCTATTGATGAACAAATTTCAATTGAATCGATAAGTTACCTTAAGATGTTCGATAATCTATATCTTGTTGGTGAATGGATACGACCAGAAGCAGGACTTTTTGGTTTATTTCAAGTCGGAATCATTTATGGAGACACGATTGAAGAAAGACTGTATTATGGTGATGACGATGATGAATTTTTCTATTTATCAAACGATGAAATCATGATGATGCTTAGACATAATTATGGAAAAAAATTATTGGGTCCCATCGAAAAGCATATAAACCTACACATTGGAAAAAGCGATTATTTTATCCGAACCAAAGGAAAGAATATAACGATTCATCGCGGAGAATATTTAAGTCCAGATTTCTCAATTTACACAACAAATGATAAATTATCCAACCTGCTTTTAAAGAAAACAACCCTTGAGGATGTATTAAAAAGTGGAGGATTTAAGTACCAAGGAAAAGAAAATGATTTATACGAAATTGCTGAAGCTTTTATTCTTGATGATTTCAGAGAAGAAGACACCTCGTTTCAACCTAAATCGAAAATTTATTTTATGGGAGTAAAATTTCTATTTGCATATGTTTTTATATGGGGAATCATGGCGTTTTTAAGCAATTATTTAAAAGTGATTTGGCTTGCCCCGTTTGCTCTTTTGCTTTCATGTATTATAACATATGTAAAATTCATCAAATATCGTGAAACCTCTTGGTTTGAATATCTCAATGATGGATTACTGGCTGCTTTTACATTAATGGCCGCTTTGTGGCCAAGTTTCAACAATCTATATTCTGATGATCTGTTTTTAGGGATCATAGCGTTTATTTTCTTGCTTTCTTGGATTATCAATAAACCGATTGTTTATGATTTTCATCAGTATGACTTTAAACGAGATTATGCACAAACAACTTTATTTAAAGTCATTAATAACGGACTAACTTTGGTTTGGTCTATTATCTTTTCAACCATTCTTATTTTTACTTACATTACTGGAGAACGATATGTTTCGGCTTTATATAATTTAGTGTTTGTTGGATTTTTCTTAACTTATTTTTATCCTACAATTTATGTTCGAACCAACATCAAGAGTTAAGGATTACAAAGAGGTGAATAACACAATATGAATATTTATTTGATCTATGCATCTTTTGGCATTGGAGCTATTCTTGCAATATTGAGTTCGATACTTTATCGAAAGTGGAGAATTTGGAAATTTTTACTATTATTATTCATGGGAATATCTTATGGGATTTATTTATTTAAACCCGAATGGATTCCGGTTGTTACAGCAGAAGAATTTTTAGAAGTGTTTGGGTATATACTATATGCAATCGTTGTGTTGATTGCGATGGGATTTAAATCAAAGATTAAAATTACACAAAATTTGACAGATTATGATTTTTTTGAAATGGAAAAAGAGTTAGATGAAATAAAATCAGATTCCGAACTGCTTCGCCTTCGTTACATTTCAACGATTGGTTTAGTAAATGATGCGCTTTTATTTTACAATGATGAACTTGATGGATTCTTTGTAACCGAACAATTTCAGAAGATTATAGATACAAAACAGACTGAATTTACTATGGATGAATATATAGCTCTGATTCATGTAGATGATCGAAATCAATATTTATCGACGATTAAAAAAATCAATAAAAAAACCCCGGCATTTGATTTAAAATATCGACTAAATCGAAATGGTGTTTTTGTTTGGGTTGAAGAAAGAGCTAAAATCTTTGAATATGATAAAAAAATACAAGTCATCTCAATCATTCATGGGATTGATATTAAGTTATTCCCTGATACAATGATTCATGAAATTGATTCGTTACCGAGTGAACAACACTTAGTTCAATTCTTAACTCAAGCAAGTAAAGAACCGGAAGCTTTTTATCTTGTAATGATTCATCTAACAAATATTCCCGAAATCAATCAACGGTTTGGTCGCGATGTCGGTAATTTGATGATTGCAGAGTACATTCGGAAAATGCGATATCATTTCGCTAAAGATTTAAATAGTATTTTTAGAATCACAGGCATTCAATTTGCTTTAATAATAAAAGAGCAAAAAAAATACGATGTATTACTTAGAGCACTTCAAAGTGGAGGAGACCTGATTAATCTCGCGATTAATATTGGAGGTATTCAACAAGTTGTATATCCCAAACTTGGAGTTGTCAAACACGAACCTTGGTCTACCTATTCACTTAATGAATTTATTGGACTCGCAACCAAATCTTTAGATGAAGCTATACGCAATACGAAACGAAATTATTCGATATTCGGTGAATGATTTACCTATAATACAATGAATCTTAATGATTCGGGAGGGCCTATGTATACAGCAATTATTGTTGCCGCAGGGAGTGGAACAAGAACTGAATTGGGATACAACAAGGTTTTTTATGAAGTGAAAGGCAAATCGATTTTGTCCTATTGTGTCGAAAATTTTTTGCATGATCCTGATTTTTCTGAAATTATTGTGGTCCATGCAAAAGAAGAGTTGGAGCGCATGAAAACCATTTTGAAAGATCCGCAAATTATCTTTGTGGAAGGCGGGGCTAACCGACAAGCAAGTGTCTATAACGGCCTTAAGGCGGTTACTAATGCGGTAGTCTTTATTCATGACGGAGCCAGACCCAATATAAAAAAAGAGTATCTGGAGAAATTAAAATCACACTTATGCGACACCAAAGCAATGACATTGGCCATTCAATCCAAAGATACGGTAAAAATTGTTCAAAATAATATGATTACAGCCGATATTCCACGTAGTCAAGCTTATTTACTTCAAACACCACAAGTCTTTCTTACTGAAGCGATAAGAGAAGCACACGAGGCACTCAAGAATATTTCTATTCCATTGACTGATGATACTTCAATTTTCCAGAAACATTTCTCTAAAGGAGTCATGATTGTGGAAGGTGATGAAGAGAACATTAAAGTGACAACTAAATTTGATTTGATGATATTGGAGGATTTGTTATGATTAGAATTGGTTTTTCTAAGGATGTTCATCCTTTAGCTGAAGGTAGACCTTTTATTCTTGGTGGGGTTCACATCGACCATTATAAAGGTCCGGTTGGTCATTCTGATGCCGATTGTTTGTTACATGCAGTAGCTGAATCAATTCTCGGGGCTATGGCATTGGGTGATTTAGGTAAATTTTTTCCTGATACCGACCCGAAGTACAAAGATTATGATTCTTCTCTTATTTTGCAAGAGGTTTATAATTATATTGAAAGCAAAGGATATATCGTTAAAAATTTAGACTGTATGGTATCACTAGAGAAACCAAAATTAAGACCCTATGTTGATGATATCAAAAAGCATATCGCTTCGATTTTAAAGATAGATACTTCAGATGTCTCTATAAAAGCAACAACCTACGAAGGACTTGGAATTGTCGGTGAAGAGAAAGCGATTATTTGTGAGGCCATCGTCTTACTTGAATCAGATGTAATCATAATGTTATAAAAGATGGGCTTAGAGCCCGTTTTTTTCACTTTAGACTTGAGAGGACATAAAATGCTTGTAAAGATCGAAAATATGATACAATATTAAGTGCGACAGGAGTTGGTTATATGTTGGAAACAATGCATGGAGACTTTGAATTAGTGAAAGATTATCGCGATGCGTTTGTATTAGATGATTTTAATAAACGCTATTTGGATATCTTTGATATTTACCCTTACATCGTTGGGGATTATGCTTCAGGCGTTTTAAGACTTAAGGGTTTTACAAAAAATGGAAAAACCAATAATTATCGTTTGATTCCGGACTATCTTCTAGAATCTTGTTCGATGAATTGTCCTTATTTTATTGTGAAAAATCCAAACTTCAACCCAAATAAAAAGCGGGAGCAGTAAGTTTTTGAAGAGGTGAAAATATGACATACGAAGAAATTATAGAAGAAATCAAATCCGTTTTAAATCTAATTCGACCCTATATTCAGCGAGATGGTGGCGATGTAGAGTTCATCAAATTTGAAGACGGTATAGTATATATCAATATGACTGGCGCATGCGTTGGTTGTGGAGGGTTTGAGTCAACACTAAGAGAAATTGTGGAAGATACTTTACTAGAAAGAGTCCCCGGAGTTATCGGGGTCGATCATATTTAAGGGGTTTATATGGAAAATAAAAAGGAATCAATGAAAACAACTTGCATCAATCTATTTAAAAAACGTGGCGTTGAATTAAGTGACATTACTGAAATTGTATATTTTTTACAACAAAAATATATTCCTGATCTAACCATGGATGTTTGTGCCGAGGCCGTTGATAGAGTTTTGTCAAAACGTGAAGTTCATTATGCAATCTTGACTGGCGTTGAACTTGATATGCTCGCTGAGCAGAAAAAACTTTCTGAACCATTACAATCTTTAATTAATAGTGACAACCCTTTATATGGTATTGATGAAATTCTCGTCTTATCGATATGCAACATATACGGTTCGATTGGATTGACTAATTTTGGATATGTTGATAAAGTGAAACCTGGAATTATTGGTATTTTAGATAAACTTGGAAAAAACGATCATGTATGTCACACATTTATGGACGATATTATTGGTGCAATTGCGGCGGCTGCCGCGAGTTCTGTCGCTCATAACTCTGCAGTTGAATAAATACACCTATTCGTAAACATTCGTTAAAAGCGAATGTTTTTTTTTAAGGATAATCCACTGTTTCCCTATGAATAATATAAAGTAATGTGATATACTAAATTCATACAATCTATATGAGGTGTTTGATATGAAGAAAGGTGATGTCGTCAAAGGACGAATAACCGGGATCAAACCATATGGGGCGTTTGTCAAAATCGATGAGAATATCGATGGATTGATTCATATTTCAGAAGTCAGCGACGGATACGTCAAGAACATTGAAGAGTTTTTTAAAATCGGAGATGTAGTGAAATTGGAAGTGCTTGGCATCAATGCCGACGAAAAGGTCAGTTTGAGCTTCAAGAAGGTCAACCAGACAAACAGAAAAAAATATATGAACATCCATTTAAAAATCGGTTTCAAACCGCTTGCGACAATGTTGCCAGTATGGATCGATAACTATGGAAAAAGCGACGAATAGTATCGTCGCTTTTGATTTTTTATACAAGAAAACGTTTTTACGATTGAGAGCCCGCTTTTTTCAATGTTCAATCTATGATATAATATGATTGTTTTCTGGAGGAATATTTTATGGATAAATATGTAAAATTTGATGTTTCGCACGCACTACCTTTTATTGATGTTTCAATGTTAAATGTAATTCAAAAAGAAATTAATGAAGCCCACAAGGCTTTAAAAAATAAAAACGGAAAAGGTAGCGACTTTCTCGGATGGATTGATTTACCGACAAATTATGATAAAGATGAATTCAAACGGATTTTGTCGGCATCAAGAAAAATACGGAGACAAGCGAAAGTTTTAGTTGTTATTGGTATTGGCGGTTCTTATCTTGGAGCAAAAGCGGCAATCGAAATGCTAACTCCTTATTTTTCTCGTCAAAAAAAGTTAGAAATCATTTTTGCTGGACATCAGATGTCATCAACTTATTTAAGCGAGTTAATCGAGTATGTTAAAACAAAAGATTTTGCGGTCAATGTTATTTCTAAATCGGGAACAACAACAGAACCAGCTATTGCTTTTCGATTATTTAAAAAATTGCTTGAAGAGAAGTATGGTATGGAAGGCGCAAAAGACCGTATCTATGCAACAACCGATGCTTCAAAAGGTGCTTTAAGGACGTTGGCGATTCAAAATGGTTATGAAACTTTCGTTGTTCCTGATGATATTGGTGGCAGATTCAGTGTATTAACTGCTGTAGGACTTCTTCCAATCGCAGCTTCAGGAATCGATATTCGGATGATGATGAAAGGGGCAAAAGCTGCCAAATCAGAGTATAAATCGGCTGATATCATGAAAAATGATGCATATCTTTATGCAGCCATTCGCAACATGCTGTATCGTAGTAATAAGGCCATTGAAATGTTAGTAAATTATGAACCCGGATTAGCTTATTTTGCAGAATGGTGGAAACAATTGTTTGGAGAATCTGAAGGAAAAGATCACAAAGGATTATTTGTTGCAAGCGCTAATTTTTCATCGGATCTACATTCTCTTGGACAGTATATTCAAGAGGGAAGACGATTGATGTTTGAGACTATCATGATGGTTGAAACTCCCTGTGAAGATTTAACCATCGAAAAAACGGATACCGATTTAGATGGATTAAATTATCTTTCTGGAAAATCCATTGACTTCATCAATAAAAAAGCTTTTGAAGGTACTTTACTAGCTCATGAAAAAGGATATGTTCCAAATTTGGTAATTACTATCCCGAAAATTGATGCATTTTCATTTGGTTATCTTGTTTATTTTTTTGAATTAGCATGTGGTATTAGTGGGTATGTATTAGGAGTAAATCCCTTTGATCAACCAGGCGTAGAAGCGTATAAAAAAAATATGTTCGCCTTACTCGGCAAACCGGGTTATGAAAAATTAAAGGCTGAACTAGAAGCGAAACTTCATTCATAAAAAAATGGATAGCGCATACGAGCTATCCATTTTCATTATAACTTATTCTTTTCTGATTTTTTGAAGTGTTGTTTAATATTTTTGGGAGTATAAGCATAAAATTCTCGAGAGATTTTTTTTGATATGGTGACGGAGCGAACATTTTCGATAACTTCTCCATCCGTTTGAAAATACTGTGGATCTTTTGATGTAATTTGAATTGATTTTCCATCAAGAATGGTTACCCATTTTTTAAATATGCGATGTATCCCAGAGTAAACGGTTATAAATAAGACACTTATTAGCATTTTTGAAAGGGTATGCGCAATAATAACTTGGTAAAGATCGTCAGTCACGTCGGCTTTAGGAGCAGCTTTCATTCCTCCACCAAAATAGCGACCGTTTTGAACTGCAACGAAAAAAGTTTTTTCAAAAGGGTAATTTTTTCCATCAACAGTGATATCCATCGATGTCGGCTTGAAAGACGAAATGCCTTTAAATGTATTTACAAAATAAGAGAATTTATTTTTTTTGGTGTCTGAATTGACATAATGACAAATGGCACCATCGACACCCATTCCACAGCCGTTAATAAAACTTGCGGATTTGGAATTCGTTATCGCTTCACCAACCGATACATTGGCTTTTTTCAAAGGTTTCAGAGTTCTTAAAAAATCGTTTCCAGATCCACTTTGAGCCAGATGAATATTTTGTTTGATTTTTGAGACATCAACGTTATTGACAAGATAATTGAAAGAGCCATCACCACCACAATAAATAATATCAGTAATAAGTGGGTTATTGTCGAGAAAATCATTCAAATTATCAATTTTTAAAGTAGATCGCAGATTAAAAGCTATATCATTTTTTTGCAGATGTTTAACGATTTTTGCGGTTGTTTTTTTAGATTTTTTGTTATTTGATAACGGATTGTGTATGATTAAATACATGATATAAACTTATTATAGTCTTAAAAACAAAGTACAAGGTTTTGACTATACTCCTTATTCGACAATTATAGCATACAACTTTTAAGTTCGATAGTAGGATACAAAAACTTTCAAATTTACATGAATATAGAAGATAGAATAAATTAATTTATGTTATAATTTTTATGATATTAATGATGTGGAGAAAAACATGAAAAAAAGCTTTTTGATAAATAATTTAAACGATATGAATCGCTTAGCCGAGTTGGTTTCTAAAACAGTGAAACCGGGTTATATTATCGGATTACAAGGTACTCTTGGGAGTGGGAAAACAACCTTCACCCAATTTTTAGCTAGGCATATTGGCATCAAAGACAATGTCAATTCACCTACTTTCACGATTTTAAAAGTTTACAAAGGAGAAATTCCTTTATATCATATGGATGTCTATCGGTTAGAAAACATCGGATATGACTATGAACTAGATGATTTTATTTATGGCAAAGGTATTGCTGTCATTGAATGGTATACCTATATTAGAGCCATGCTTCCAGATGAGATGATGGAAATTTTAATTGAAGTGATCAATGAAACAAATAGAATCGTTACCATTGAAGGGAGTGGAACATATGAATTTGCCATCAAAAGTATTAGCGATCGATACGGCAACTAAATATATTTATTTATCATTAATCCTAGATGGTAAGGTTATAGATTCGGTTTATCAAGAGGGCTCGAGCAATCATTCGGTTACAATCATGCCTTTGATTGAAGAAATTCTTATAAAAAATGAATTAGTTTTAAAAGATATACAAGGTATTATGGTTGGTATTGGACCTGGAAGTTATACGGGCGTTCGAATTGGGGTTGCAATTGCTAAAATGATTGGTTATCTCAACGAGATATTAATATATTCTTTTTCATCCTTGGCATTATTGGCAACCGCATCAGATGCTGAGAATATTGTCGCTATTATAGATGCCCGTCGAGGCAACGCGTTTTTAGCACAGTACGAACAAAATAGTGGTGTTTTGAAGATTAAGAAAAATGATATCTTAATGAATCTTGACCAATTTCGCATCGAAACCAAACAGCCATGTATAGAAATAAGTGAAGGGAAACCAGATATTTTAAAAATAATTAAAAGCAAACTATATCAAGTGGTTTCTGATGTTCATGGATTAACCCCTAATTATCTTCAAATCACTGAGGCTGAAAGGAATAGAGCTTTATAAATGAATACACGTATTCGATTTATGGAGGAAAAAGACGTCCCTGCGATTGTATATCAAGATCGTCGGATTCTTGGTCAATCCTTAGGAGAAGAAACGTTAATCAATGAATTGAGACAAAATCCATTTGCTTATTACCTTATCATGGAAGAACAAGAAAGTTCATTATTTCTTGGACATGTTAGTCTTTGGGTTGATTCGCCGGTGGCGCAAATTCTTAATATCTATATTATTCCTGAAAAACAACGTTCTGGACTTGGTTCACAGTTGATGAACTTCATATTGAAATTTTTAAAGGATAACGAGGTTAATACTCTAACGCTTGAGGTTAGGCCTAGTAATTTTAAAGCTCAACAATTTTATAGTAAGTTTGGATTTTCAAAAGTTGCAACTAGAAAACAATATTATGAGAATGGCGAAGATGCCGATCTCATGCTAAAAAATATCTAACAGAAGTGATGTGAAATAAATGATTGTATTGGGAATTGAAACAAGTTGTGATGAGACAAGTGTTGCTGTTGTCGTTGATGGTAAAACTGTTTTATCAAATGTGGTATTAAGTCAAATAGATATCCATAAAGAATATGGCGGAGTTGTTCCTGAAATTGCTTCAAGGGAACATGTCAAAGGGGTAACCTTAGTCTTTGACCAAGCGATTAAAAAGGCTGGAATTTCTTATAGTGATATTGATTTAGTTGCTGTTACCGAAGGACCAGGATTAATAGGCTCGCTTCTTATTGGCGTATCCGCAGCTAAAGTTATAGCGATGAATTATCAAATACCATTGATTGGTATACATCACATAGCTGGTCATATTTATGCAAACAATATTGAAAGATCCATTGAATTTCCTTGTTTGGCATTAGTTGTATCGGGTGGTCACACAGAATTAATCTTGATGAAGGAACATTATGATTTTGTAAAACTTGGAGAAACAATGGATGATGCGGTTGGAGAAGCTTATGATAAGATTGCGCGGATACTTGAATTACCATATCCCGGGGGACCTCAGGTCGATAAATTAGCTAGCCTTGGCATGGATATATATCATTTTCCACGGCCGATGATAGATACGGATGATTTTAATTTTAGTTTTTCAGGGTTAAAATCACATGTTATAAATTTTCACCACAATATGAAACAACGTAATTTGGAAATTGATAAAGCCAATTTTTCAAGAAGTTTTCAAGACGCTGTTACCGATGTGCTTGTTAGAAAAACCAAATCCGCAGCGATAAAATATCAGGTCAAACAGGTAATTGTCGCTGGTGGGGTGGCCGCTAATCGCGGATTAAGAGCTAAAATGCAAGATCAGATTCAATTTGTTCCTGTATATTTTCCAGCAATGCAATACTGTACTGACAATGCAGCAATGATTGCAGCGGCAGGTTATTTTAAATATAATAAGACTCAACAAGCGGATAATATGTATCTCAATGCAGATTCACGTCTAAAATTAAACTAATTGAATCACATTAACGGAGGTTTTTAATTATGGAAATGCAATCAAATTTTATAAAAACAATCATGGAAGAAGATCTCGCCAGTGGCAAAGTATCATCAATCATGACGCGTTTTCCTCCGGAGCCAAATGCCTATTTACATATCGGCCATGCTCGCGCTATTATTACGAACTTTGAGTTAGCAAAAATGTTTGGCGGAAGCACCAACCTTCGATTTGATGATACGAACCCAGTCAAAGAAGATGCTATGTTTGTTGATGCTATTATAGAGGATATAAGATGGTTGGGCTATGAACCCAAACAAATTCTTTTTGGATCAGATTATTTTGAAGAGTCTTACGAACGTGCATTATTATTGATTCGTAAAGGCCTTGCTTTTGTGTGTGATCTTAGTGCACAAGAAATGTCAAATTATCGAGGAACCTTGAATACACCCGGAAAAGAATCACCGAATCGTAACCGAACGATCGATGAGAACTTAACCTTATTTAAAGCAATGAGGAACGGAGTATATAAAGACGGAGAAAAGACCTTAAGAGCTAAAATTGATATGTCTAGTCCTAACATTAACATGCGTGACCCAGTCATTTATCGAATTATTCATATTAATCATCACAATACGGGCAATAAATGGTGTATTTATCCGATGTATGATTTTGCTCACCCCTTACAAGACTCGATTGAAGGAATTACTCACTCACTGTGTTCACTTGAATATGATGATCATCGAGTTCTCTATGATTGGTTCGTAGAAAAATGTGAAATGCCACATATTCCTCATCAATATGAGTTTGGAAGATTAAACATAGCGAATACGATTATGTCAAAACGTTATTTGAAACAATTAGTCGAATCTAAGCTAGTTAAAGGTTATGACGACCCTAGAATGCCAACTCTCGTGGGTTTGCGAAGGAGAGGGTACACACCTAATTCAATTCGTAATTTCATATTGTCTACCGGATTATCACGTATCAATTCTACCGTCTCAAATGAAATGCTTGAAACCTCTTTACGTGAAGATTTAAAACTTCAACTTCGTAGAGTGAATGCTGTATTAAAACCCTTAAAAGTAATCATTTTAAATTATCCTGAAGGCATAATTGAAGAATTGGAATTACCTAATAACAATGAAAATGAAGCGCTTGGAATGAGAAAAATATTGTTTGGAAAAGAAGTATATATTGATCGAGATGACTTTTATGATGGCGTTCCTGAAAAAGGCTGGAAACGTCTAGCTATGGGTCTAGAGGTCAGGTTGATGCATGCATATTTTGTTCGTTGTGTTGATGTTGTTCGAAATACGGATGGGACCATATCGGAACTGCATTGCACATATGATCCTGAAACTCGGTCTGGTTCTGGGTTTACAGGAAGAAAACCAAATGGGAACATTCATTTTGTTGAAGCATCAAGTGCAATCCCTGCTACATTTAATCTATTTGAACCACTGTTAGTTGATAGTGATGGTGATCGTCCGCTTGAAGAAAGATTAAATTTAAATTCGTGGACAACCATTAAAGGATTTGTCGAATCATCATTGAAAGATACCGTATCTGAAGATAAATATCAATTCGTGCGAATGGGATATTTTTCAGCAGATTATGACTCAAAAAAGGGGAATTTGATTTTCAATCGCACTGTCGAATTGAAGTCAAGTTATAAGTGATTATGAAGAGACATATTATCAATATTGTTGGATTCACTCTAATGGTCATAGCAAGTGCGATTGGATTAGCCTCCAATATTCTTACTTTGACAAACCAAGATTCACTGATTGATTCAGTTTGGCAAACATGGCAAATTATTATCTTTGTTCTTGCTTTTGTATTTACACTTGGATTGTCATTATTTTTCTTAACAATCTGGATTATCCGATTGATAAAAGATATTAAAATAAAAAAAGAATAAGTGTTTTAAGACGGAACATTTCCGTCTTTTTTTATTCTAATTATCAGACATATTCAATAATTTGATGCTATTTTATGGTATAATATTTACAGGTGATACAATGGCTTCCCAACTATTTGATAAACTAAATCCCCAGCAAACTGAAGCTGTCAAAATTGTTTCCGGCCCAGTTATGGCTGTAGCGGGAGCCGGATCCGGCAAGACTCGTGTTTTAACCAATCGTGTAGCTTATTTAATTGATGAGATTGGTATCCCCGCAAATAGAATTTTAGCTATTACTTTCACAAACCGCGCCGCAGAAGAAATGAGGGCGCGTGTTTTTAGGTTAATAGAGCTACCGTTAAAAGGCATTTGGATATCAACATTTCATGCAATGGGAGCGAAAATTTTGCGTAATGATATTCATCATTTAGGATATGAAAATAATTTTCAAATCATCGATGATGATGACTGTGTTATTATCACTAAAAATATTCTTAAGAATTTTAATTACGACCCAAAACAATATAATCCCAAAGCGATTGCAAATTTAATAGAAGCCGCAAAAGCTGATCCCATTGTTTTGGAAATTCATACTAATCCATTCAAAAAAGTTTTAAATGAAACTTATGAAGCTTATCAAAAATATTTAAAGGATAATAATTTGGTAGATTTTCAAGACTTACTTGTTCTAGTTTTGAAATTATTCAAAGAATTTCCTGAAGTCTTAAATAAATATCAGACTTGGTTTGAATACATACTTGTCGATGAGTTCCAAGATACAAACGATCTTCAGTACGATATAGTGTATCTACTTGCAAAAAAGCATAAAAATCTGTTTATTGTTGGTGATGAAGATCAAAGTATTTATGCTTTTCGAGGAGCAAACATTCAAAACATTCGCAAATTTATGAAGGATTTTCCCACCTATCAAAAAGTAATCCTTAATCAAAATTATCGTTCAAAGAAAACAATTCTCGATGCAGCAAACGCTGTCATCAAACACAACCGTAATAGAATTCCCAAAGATTTATTTAGTGAACTCGGCCAAGGCGATAAAATCATTCATTATAAGGCCGAGAATGATGAAGAAGAAGCTTATTTCATCTATAATCGAATCAAACAATTAATTAAAAACGGAACTAATTATCGAGAAATTGCGGTTCTATATCGTAATAATGCAATGAGTCGTAAATTCGAAGATGTATTATTAAAATATAACATTCCTTATAAAGTTATTGGCAATATCTCTTTTTATAAGCGCAAGGAAATAAAGGATATGATTGCTTATTTGCGCCTTTTAGTTAATCATGGGGACGATTATGCATTTTCTCGAGTTTACAATGAACCAAAACGAGGAATCGGCATGACATCTTATGAAAAAATTAGCGATTACGCTAAAGAACATCAGCTCCGATTGATGGATATTATCGACAGAGATATTGAATCCTTAGTTGGCAAATCGACCATGAACAAACTATTAGAATTCAAAGATATGATTTTAAAGTTATCTAGCAATTTAGAAAACGTCAATCTTATGGTCACTTATGAAGATTTATTGTCGCAAAGCGGCTATCTAGAAACGCTTCAAAAAGAAGCAACTACGGGCGAAAAAATGCTTGAAGCTGAACGAAGAATGGAAAATTTACAAGAGTTTAAAACGATTATTCTCGAAAAAATAAAAGAATTTGGAAATGCCAAAAATTATGATATATTGGTTCAAATTCTTAATGAACTTGCTTTAAGAGCCGAAGCGGAAGATCAACTTCAAAACGATGAATATGTTAGTTTAATGACAATGCATTCAGCAAAAGGTTTGGAATTTGAAGTTGTTTTTCTGACTTGTTTTGAACAAACATTATTTCCATCTAGTCAAAGTTTACTTGAAAAAGCCGATATTGAAGAAGAGCGGCGACTGTTTTATGTTGCACTTACAAGGGCAAAAAATCAAGTTTTTATTACGAACGCTAAAGGTAGATATATGTATGGTCATTATCAAGAAAATCAGGATTCAGAATTTCTTTTAGAAATTGATGAAACGCTTCTTGATCACCAAGGCATCTTTAAGAATAAAAGTCATTTTATTGGCCCTAGCAAACGTGAATCTCGTTATATTCCAGATGAGCCAATTGTTCAAAACTACACCCCAACAAGAAACCAATTTGCCATTGGGGATAAGGTCAAACATATGACATTTGGAGAAGGCATTGTTGTCATGATTGATAAAGATAAAGCTACGATTGCATTCAAAGCAGAGTACGGAATAAAAATATTAATGAAAGATCATCCAAGCATTCAAAAAGTATAGGTGAATCAGTATGAGAATAAATGAACGCATTGATGAATTAAAACAATTGATAAAACGATATGATTATGAGTATTATTTACTTGATAATCCATCTGTTTCTGATCAAGAATATGATCGATTAATGCAAGAATTATTGATGCTCGAGAATGAGTATCCAGAACTTTCAACAATGGACTCACCCACAAAACGTGTGGGAGGTACAATCCTCGATAAATTTGTTAAAGTTAAACACAAATCTCCGATGTTATCGCTTGGCAATGTATTTAATGAAGATGAACTTCGTGATTTTGACGATAAAATAAAAAAAGAAGTCCGGCATTACACTTATGTGGCTGAATTAAAAATTGACGGACTCTCCGTTGCACTCCACTATGAAAATGGTTTTTTAAAAATGGCCGCAACTCGAGGCGATGGTATTGTTGGCGAAAATGTAACTGAAAATGTTAAAACAATTAAATCAATCCCATTGAAGATTGATGTTAAAACACCCATCGAAGTCAGGGGCGAGATTTTCATGAGTAAAAAAGCATTTGCCCAGGTTAATGCCGAAAAAAACCTTATTGGAGAAGAAGCATTTAAGAATCCTAGAAACGCCGCTGCCGGAACATTGAGACAATTAGACCCAAAAATAGTTGGAAAACGTAATCTTGATGGATATATTTATTACTTAATGAACCGTGAATTAACCAATACACACTGGGAAGCCTTAAGCGAATTAAAAAGACTAGGTTTCAAAGTTAATCCAGAAACGCAAGTATGTCTTACCATCGATGATGTCATTAACTACATAAATAAAATTGAAAATATCAGACATACTTTGCCTTATGAAATTGATGGTGTTGTCATCAAAGTCAACGAGTTGCCTCTTTATCCAAAGATTGGATACACAGCAAAGTCCCCCAAATGGGCAACAGCATATAAATTTCCTGCTGAAGAAGTGATTACGCATTTGAACGCAGTTACATTTCAAATCGGAAGAACTGGGGTTATTACTCCTGTTGCAGAACTTGACCCCGTTTTAGTTTCTGGATCCGTTGTTCGCAGGGCAACTTTGCATAATGAAGATTATTGTTTGGATAAAGATATCCATATCGGTGATGATGTCATCATTCGAAAAGCTGGAGAGATTATACCAGAAGTTGTTCGTTGCCTCACTGAACGAAGATCAGGAAATGAAATACCTTTCAAAATGATATCACATTGTCCAAAGTGTGATTCTATTTTAGTCCGACAAACAGGGGAAGCAGATTATTATTGTCTTAATCCGCATTGTGATGCTAAAAAAATAGAAGGTTTAATTCACTTTGCATCTCGTGATGCTTACAATATAGAAGGTCTTGGAGATAAAGTTGTGACCGAACTATTCAATGATGGTTATTTATCCTCAATTGATGATATTTTCAAATTAAAAGATCATCGATTAGAATTAATGAATAAAGAAGGATTTGGTCAGAAAAGCATTGATAATTTATTAAATGCCATCGAAGTAAGTAAATCGAATAATTTCGATAAATTAATTTTCGGATTAGGAATTCGCCATGTTGGTCAAAAGATTGCTAAGACAATCGCAAAACATCATCCTTCAATGCAATTATTAAAAGAAGCCAATGTTGAGACTCTTAACGAAATCGATGCAATTGGAGAAGCTATTTCCAAAAGTATCGTCGATTATTTTCAAGACGAGGAAAACCTTCGTTTAATTCATTCCTTAACATCTTTAGGACTCAATATGGAATATCAATCTTCTTCCAAAGGAAACATCAATATTTTTACTGGAAAAACAGTTGTATTAACCGGATCATTGACAAGTTTTTCTCGGAATGAAGCCGCAAAGATTATCGAAGATATGGGTGGAAAAACATCATCTTCAGTCTCAAAAAACACAGATTTTTTGATTGCTGGAACCGATGCTGGATCAAAATTGACGAAAGCCAACGAATTAGGAATCACAATTTTAAATGAAAACGATTTTGTTAAATTAATTAACAAAGAAGCGGAGTAAATAGTGAATCAAAAATAGATGACTAGGGCTTTTTCTTAGCGAGGTGTACATCAGTATGTATGAGCAAATAATAATTAAGGGTGCCAGAGAAAATAATTTAAAAGCCATCAATTTAAATTTACCAAAAAACAAATTAATTGTTATGACAGGACTTTCCGGATCAGGGAAGTCCAGTTTAGCGTTTGACACAATCTATGAAGAAGGTAGAAGAAGATATGTCGAAAGTCTTTCGACGTATGCCAGACAATTTCTTGGTAATATGGAGAAACCTGATGTTGATTCCATTGAAGGATTATCTCCAGCCATTTCAATTGATCAAAAAACAACTTCGAATAATCCTCGATCTACAGTCGGAACAGTGACAGAAATCTACGATTATGTTCGATTATTATATGCTCGTATTGGTCGACCGTATTGTCCGACACATGGCATTGAGATTACTAGTCAAACAATACAAGAAATGGCAAATAAAATCATGGAATCGATGGGAGCTAAAGTTGTTATTATGTCTCCTGTCGTTCGAGGAAAAAAAGGGTCGCATGAAAAAATTTTAAATGACTTACGCCGAGAAGGATATACACGCGTCCGAATTAATAAAGTGGATCGAGATTTAGATGAAGAATTCGAATTAGAGAAGACCCATCGATATGATATAGAAGTAGTCATCGATCGTTTGATAGTCAAAGATGGCATTCGTTCAAGATTATATGATTCTATTGAAACTGCTACAAAACTGTCTGGGGGGTTAATTATCGCCTTAGTTAATGACGCTGAAATGATATTTAGCGAACATTTTAGTTGCCCAGAATGTGGTTTTCAAATTGGTGAACTTGAACCGAGATTGTTTTCATTTAACAATCCTTATGGCGCTTGTCCTGAATGCTCCGGCCTTGGTTTTAAACGTAAAATCGATGTTAATTTATTAATTACACATCCTGAACTTTCCATCATGGATGGAGCTTTAGATAAATATGCAAATACAGAGTCAATATATTTACAACAAGTTATTCAGGCTTGTAAAGCTTTGGGAGTAAGTGTCAATACACCGTTCAAAAATCTTTCAAAAGCGGACCAAGATCTCATTTTGTATGGCTCAGATAAAATTGTTCATTTCAAATTTACCGCAAAATCAAGTGAATTTGAACATAATCAAAAACGAACATTCGAAGGCGTTGTGAAAAGCCTAGAAAGAAGATATTTAGAAACAACTTCTCGAATGATACGTGACTGGATTGAAACGATGATGAATGATATCCCTTGTGAAATATGTCACGGAAAGCGATTAAATGAAGCTGCATTATCGGTAAAGATTAACGATATGAATATTTATGACTTTACATCTCAAAGTGTTCTTCATTTAGCCGAATTTATTGAACATATGAAACAAACCCCTAAAGAAACAGAAATTGCACGCCCAATTCTTAGAGAAGTTTCGACAAGATTAAAATTTCTCATCAATGTTGGATTGGATTATTTGTCGTTGTCTCGCTCTTCAGGATCTTTATCAGGCGGAGAATCACAGCGTATTCGTTTAGCAACCCAAATAGGATCACGATTAACAGGGGTTTTGTATGTATTGGATGAACCATCGATTGGACTCCATCAAAAAGATAACAGCCGATTAATAAATACTTTAAAAGATATGCGCGATCTTGGAAACACCATGATTGTTGTCGAACATGATATGGAAATGATTTCAGAAGCGGATTACGTGGTCGACATCGGTCCAGGTGCAGGAATCCATGGAGGCGAAGTTGTTTTTGCAGGAACACCTGAAGATTTAATGAAAGATGAAAAATCATTAACTGGGAAATATCTTTCTGGCAAAATGAAAATAGCTATACCAACCAAAAGAAGATCGCATAATCGTGGATATCTTTCAATCAAAGGCGCTAGACAAAATAATTTAAAAAACTTAGATGTCGATTTTCCAATCGGATGTTTTACCGTTGTAACCGGTGTTTCAGGGTCAGGAAAATCTTCACTGATTAATGAAGTTCTTTATAAGGGATTGATTAATCGAATCACAAAACGAAATGAAGTCGCTGGTGAATGTGATGATTTGATTGGATATCAAGTTTTTGATAAAATTATTGATATCGATCAATCTGCAATCGGTAGAACTCCAAGAAGTAATCCCGCGACTTACACGGGAGTTTTTGATGATATTCGGGACCTTTTTAGTAAAACTAACGAAGCCAAAATGAGAGGGTATGACAAAGGACGTTTTTCTTTCAATGTTAAAGGCGGACGTTGTGAGCACTGTCAAGGAGATGGTGTCATTAAGATTGAAATGCATTTTATGCCTGATATTTATGTCGTGTGCGAACAGTGTCATGGCACTAGATATAATCAAGAGACATTGGATGTTAAATATAAAGGTAAGACGATTGCTGAGATATTGGATATGACAATTGAAGATGCTGTTGAATTTTTTAAGAATGTTCCAAAAATCGTTACAAGATTGAAAACGATTAATGATGTTGGACTAGGCTATATAAAACTTGGACAATCGTCTACCACGCTTTCTGGCGGAGAGGCTCAGAGGGTGAAATTAGCAAGCGAGTTGTACAAACGCATTACGGATAAGTCAATTTATATTTTAGATGAGCCAACAACCGGGCTTCATTCGCATGATATAGTTAATTTACTCAATGTACTTCAAGATATTGTTGATAAAGGGGCTACGGTTGTTGTCATAGAACATAATTTGGATGTCATAAAAGTTGCAGATTATATCATCGATCTTGGACCTGAGGGTGGAGATCGCGGAGGAACGATTGTTGCATTAGGAACGCCAGAGGTTATTGCTTCAAACAATAAAAGTTATACTGGAAACTATCTGAAGCGTGTTTTATAATGATTTATCACATCTTCTGTGATATCATGTTTTTATCCTGGAAATTAGGATGAGGTATAATGGACAAAAATAACAAAGATATTCGAAAAGACATTGAAGAGTTAGAAAAACTCATTGAAGATGTCAAAAAACAAAATGCTGAAGAAAAAAAAGAACTGAAAAAACAGCAAAAACAAGCTCAACCTAACGTAATTAAGATTAACTTAGCTTTGGATTATTCCAATACGCCCTTAATTAATTATGTCGTTGGGTTTTTAGTCAACTTCATTCTTTTTTTTACGATTATAGAAGGATTAAAACTTGCGACTTCTGATAATCAATTTATCTATTTATTGATGGCGCTTTTATTTACTTCTTTTGAAATATTAATGAAACAATATTTGTTAAAACGGCATGTTAAATTGGTTATCTATTCATCGGGTCTCATTTTTTTCTTGTTTAATATTGTTTTTATCTATTCGGCCGATTTGATTATTCCATTAAACATATTTTCGTTTGTTAATCCTATTTATCCCATTGTTTTTGTCGCAATCTTTCAATTTACTCGTATGTTTATAAAACAAATATATATTTACGGTGTCAAAACATTAAACAATAAACTAAAAAAACGTTCTTAATTAATGGAGGTAGCTATGAACAAAACACTCACCATTCAAGATGTGATGGAAGGACTAAAACTTGAAGTTCTTGCAGGTGAAGCCGGACTACTGCGCGAGGTAAAAAATCCTAGTTTATCAAAACCAGGATTGGAACTTGCAGGGATGTTTGATTTTTATGAACACGACCGAATTCAAATCATTGGATCTAAAGAAGGAACTTTTTTTCATTGGTTAAATGAAAACGATCAATTAATCCGAGTGAAAATGCTTTTTGAGAAAGAACCTCCAGCTTTTGTGTTCTCTAAAAACGTTCAAGTTCCAGATTTATTTATAAATCTCGGGAACGAATACAAAATACCAATTCTAAAAAGTTCATATAAAACTTCATCATTATTTAGCGAAATGTTTACTTTTCTGCAAGCAAAACTAGCTGAACGAACTTCTATCCATGGGGTTTTACTAGATATTAATGGTGTTGGCGTTATTATAACAGGACAAAGCGGTATTGGTAAAAGCGAGGTTGCTCTTGAGCTTGTTCGACGCGGTTACATGCTTGTTGCAGATGATCTTATTGAAATTTATCAAAAAGAAAAAGGTGTCATCATCGGTGAAGCGCCGGATATTCTAAAACGTTATCTGGAGATTAGAGGAATTGGAATTGTCAATGTCGTTTATTTATTTGGTGCAAAGGCATATCGAGAAAATAAAAGGATATCTTTAATTGTAAAACTTGAAAAATGGGATGACAATAAAGCTTTTGACCGGCTCGGCTTAACTCAAAACAAAGAATTAATTTTTGATACTGAAATCACAACCTTGTCTTTGCCTATTACAGAAGCACGTAATACAGCAACACTCGTTGAGGCGGCAGCATATGATTTCAAATCAAAAGAGTTAGGCTATCATTCCGCAAAAACATTTAATTCGCAATTGAATTCAAAAATCATACACAATTCAAAAATAGCAGGTGAACGAAATGATGATTAAGCGAATCAAACCAATATTGATCCTTGTAATTTTTTTAACTGTTTTCGGATTATTTTCATGTTCTCAAGAACCGGTTACCAATGGTGATGGCACGTTTAATGTTACTTTTTATGATAAGTACGCTGAAAATCCCATCTTAAAAACCATTAATTGCAGTGTAGGATCTGAATGTATCATCACACCTCCTGCCAATCCCAATAATAAAGATAATGCTTATTTTACACGTTGGAGTGTCTGGGAAAGCGAATACTCATCACTTCAGGAAAATACGACGATTCACGCTATTTACACATTTGATAATCGACTAGTCACCATTGGCGGACGATCAGTCGTATTTTATTCCTTTTTTATAATGCTAGGCATTATTACAGCGTTGTTATTAGGATTAAAAGAAAGTAAAAGAATTGGTGTGAAAGAAGATGATTTGATTGATGGATTTCTATGGATTGTACCGGTCGCAATTCTTGGCGCGAGACTATGGTATGTCGTTTTTGAGTGGGATCAATTTGTCTATGGTGAATTTTTTCCTTCATTACTTCGAGTCCTTGGATTTTCAAGCGGAACACTTGATTTCTCACAATTCGGCTTATCTGGATTAGCTATTCATGGAGCGTTTTTTGTAGCTTTTATTTGTGCTTATTTTCATACTCGTAAACGCAAAATGAATCTTTGGAAAATAATTGATGTTTTAGCGATTGGATTCATCATTGCTCAAGCTTTTGGAAGATGGGGAAATTTCTTTAATCAAGAAGCTCACGGAGGTCTCGTAGGAGGTATTACCGAAGGTGTTGCAAACTTATCTTTGGAAGAACAATTCAACTTATTGAGACACACAGTTGGTTTGCCAGAATTTATCGTAAATAATATGTACATTCGAGCTGGAATAGGTGGATATCATGTAACACCCTTAACAGGATTCTATCACCCAACTTTTTTCTATGAATCAATGTTAAATGTTATTGGTTTTGTAATCATGCTTGTGTTAAGACGAATTAAAACGATTCGTTTTGGTGATTTAATGTCCTTTTACTTAATCTGGTATGGAGGCGTTCGTATTTTTATTGAATCGATGAGAACCGATCCATTGACTTATGAATTATTTGGATTAACATTGAAGTCAGCAACGACTACCTCAATTCTAATGATTCTTGGGGGCATTACCTTGTCGCTCTTGATTAGAATAAAATTTAAAGGCGATTCTTATGGTAGTGTTCCAGGATGCATAGAATTTGATAAACAAGAAAGCAAGGAACAGCAATGATTAAGTGTGATTTACTCATTGTTGGTTGCGGTCCTGCGGGTATGATGGCAGCGATTTATGCTAAAAGAGCAAACAAAAATATCATTATTCTTGATAAAGGTAATCCGGGTGGAAGAGTCCTCTCCACGTATAAGGTAGACAATTATCTCGGTTTTAGTAGAGTCAGTGCCGAAGAGTTGGTCAGTAAAATGATTAATCATCTTCATGATTTAGAAATAGAAGATACTTATGGAGATGTTTTGGATATTACCCATGAAAATGGCGTCTTCATCGTGCGAAGTGATGTTGATGTATATGCCTCAAAGGCTGTCATTGTTGCTTCAGGAACCGAATCAAGACCCTTAGGAATTCCTAACGAGAGTTATTATATTAGTCGCGGATTGTCATATTGTGCTGTATGTGACGGTATCTTTTTTGCAGGGAAAAAAGTAATTGTCGTCGGGGGTGGAGATTCTGCTCTTGAAGAAAGTCTTTATCTTGCGGAAATCGCTAATAGTGTGACTATTATTCATGATCTTTCGGAACTTACAGCGGCAGCTGGATTAGTGAAACGAGTTTCTCAAAACGCTAAGATTGATGTTGTTTCAGATACATCAATTGTAGCGTTTCATGGTGATAAAACATTAACTGCAGTTACTATAAAAAATATGCGAACACATAAAGAATCTGAGATGGAAATTGACGGCGTTTTTGTCTATGTTGGTAATCTTCCAAGAACTGGATTTTTGAAACACGTTAATGTACTAGATAAAATGGGATTTGTTGCGGTTAATTCTGAAATGCAAACGAAAATTCCGGGTTTATTTGCATGTGGCGATGTTACTAAAAAAGATTATCGCTTGATTGCAACCGCTATTTCTGATGGAGCCATTGCTGCCTTATCTGCAGTTAAATATATTGATAAATAAAGCAAGAAGGGGGGGATTAAGGTGTCTTATACCAGTGAAGTCAAATCGGAGTTAGCCAATATTAAAAGCAATCAATGTTGTCAAAAAGCTGAACTATCTGCACTCCTTCATATTGGGGGAGCAGTTGAACTAAAAAGTACAGGTCTTGCCTTGGTATTTCAAACGACAAACAATGCAGTCATTCGAAAGTTTTTGAAATTAGTTAAAGAACGGTATGGTGTCGAGTTGACAGTCATTTCAAAAAAACAACTTAACCTTCAAAAAAATGATTTGTTTCAAATATATATTCAAGAAGATGTTGAAAAAATAATGAAAGAATTATCGCTTATGAATAAACAGGCATTGTTTTTTCAAGATGTTAACCCAACGTTAATCCATAAAGAGTGTTGCAAAAGGTCTTATCTTCGAGGTGCTTTTTTGGCAGGAGGATCCATTAATTCACCTGAGACCGCAACTTATCATCTTGAAATACAGACTGCAAGCGAGCGACAGGCAGAAGTTTTGAAGATGATTTCAGAAGAATTTCAATTGAATGCAAAAGTAGCTAAAAACAAACGCGGATTTATTATGTACATCAAAGAAGCTGAAAAAATATCTGATTTTTTGAGAGTTACCGGAGCAACAAATCAATTATTTGAATTTGAAGATTCTCGAATTAAAAGAGATTTTAAAAATTCTATTAATCGAGTTATTAATTGTGATATTGCCAATGAACGTAAAGCTCTAGATGCTGCGAAACATCAACTCGATCATATTGCCATTATTGAAAGACTCAATACAAATGATTTGCCAAAAGGGATGCAGGAAGTTATAGAGCTCAGAAAGATGTATCCCGATTCTACATTAAATGAACTTTCTTTTGCAGCCCTTGAGCATTATGGATATATGATATCAAAATCGGCATTAAACCATCGTTTTCGAGCGATTCGAGAAATGGCAGAACAATTAATATATCAGGAGAAAGAAAATGATTAAAGGGATAGGAACGGACATCGTTGAGATTGCTCGTATTGATCACAAGTTAGTTGACCGAATTTTAAGCGTGCCAGAAATTGAAAAGTATTCTAACTTTAAGTCAGAGTCACGCAAATCTGAATTTTTAGCTGGACGATTTGCCGTTAAAGAAGCAATTTATAAAGCGCTTGGACATCTTGATTTTTCACTTTCAATGACGGATTTAATCATTTTAAATGATCAATATGGTTGTCCATATTTGCTTTGTGATAAATTAAAAAACGAACGTATCAAAATATCAATTTCTCATGAAAGACTGTTCGCCATTGCTTTTTGTGTGATTGAGAATGATGATTTGTGAGGAAATATCGAGTTGTGAAATATTTGCTTGCAAAATGAATGAAAATTGAGTAAAATTATTAACACTGGGGTGATAAATATGGCAACATATGTAAAAGGTTTTAAAAAGAAAAGTAGCGAGCATACATTACTAATTACAATAGTCAGCATCATTGGTGCTGTGCTCTTAATCGTGGCGGCAGTTTTCATATATGATCTAGCAACAGACACCGGATCATATGATGATTATAATCATATTGACAAATACGATTTGATTCTTACACAAAAAGATGCATCCAATGTGCAATTACAGAATTATCTTGTTTATTTCTATTCTGATACTTGCACGAATTGTGTTGATATCAAAAAAGATGTTTTAAATTATGCTAAGAACATTAATGGTGAAGATACTATTATTTTCTTTGTTAATGCAACAACTATTGCGGAAACGACGACAGGAGACAAGGCTGCTTTTATCGATATTATCAACGAAGCTGATTCCCTAAGAACACCCATGTTGATTTCAATCGTCGATGGAGTATTTTATCAAAAATATGTAGGAACAACCAATGTGACCAATATCCTTTCTCAAGTGGATGCAGGAACATATACTCCTTTCAATTAATTAATAGTCTATAAAACGAAAACCCATAAGGGTTTTTTTCTTTTTCAGTTTAAATCAACACAAATTTATGATATAAATAGATTAAACAGGAATGGGGGATGCAATTATGGAATATGTCAATCACGATTTGTTAATCAAAGTGGCCGCAAGCCTCAACATTAAAGTCAGTCAAATAGAAACGGTTCTTGGATTGTTAGAAGAAGGTAATACCGTTCCTTTTATTGCTCGTTACCGTAAGGAAGTAACGGGAGAGTTGGATGAAGAACAAATCCGCTCTATAGAAAAAGAATACGAATATGGTAAAAATCTTCAAAAACGTAAGGATGACATTCTGAGATTAATTGATGAAAAAGGGATGCTAACTGACGAACTCCGAGACAAAATCAATGAGGCAATGAAATTAGTCGATTTAGAGGATCTTTATCGTCCTTATAAAGAAAAGAAAAAAACAAAAGCAACCGAAGCGATTGCAAAAGGACTTGAACCCTTAGCAAAAACAATTCTCTCATTTCCACAGAATGCGACTTTAGAAGAACTTGCGCAACCTTACTTGAATGAACAGGTGACTTCGGTCGAAGAAGCGCTTACCGGCGCAAAATACATCATTGCTGAATTTGTTTCGGATAATGCGACTTACCGTAAATGGATTCGCGATTATACTATGCGTAGCGGAAAAATAGTCGCGAAAAAGAAAAAAGACGCGGTAGATGAATATGCAACTTATCAAAATTATTATGAGTATGATGAACCTTTAAAAGCCATTAAATTATATCGGATTTTGGCAATGAATCGTGCGGAAAATGAAAAAGTTATTTCTGTATCTATTGATGTTCAAGAAGAAGACATTCATCAATATTTATTCCGTCAAGTAATTGGTAATAAGACTTCTGTCGTTGTGCCATTGATTGAAAGCGCAATTCAAGATGGATACAAACGTTTGATATCAGGTGCAATTGAACGAGAAATTAGGAGCGATTATACAGAGAAGGCAGAAGATCAAGCAATTCACATTTTCTCTGAAAATCTAAGAAATTTATTGCTTCAACCACCGATGAAAGGAAAAATGGTACTTGGAATTGATCCTGCTTTTAGAACAGGATGTAAATTTGCGGTTATTGACCGATTTGGAAAATTTATCGATAAAGGTGTTATCTATCCACACGAAGCATATATTGGAGAACACGTTAATCAAAAGCGTATTCAAGATGCAAAAGACAAGATAATTGATACGATTGAAAAATATGAAATTGAAATTATTGCGATTGGCAACGGTACGGCATCTCGAGAGACAGAAGCCTTTATCGTTGATATTATTAAATCACTGAAAAGAAAAGTATTTTATGTTATTGTCAGCGAAGCAGGAGCTTCAGTTTATTCTGCTTCTGACTTAGCAAGAGAAGAATTTCCTGATTTTCAAGTTGAAGAACGATCGGCAGTATCGATAGCCAGAAGAATGCAAGATCCGCTATCTGAACTTGTCAAAATTGATCCAAAAGCCATTGGCGTCGGTCAATATCAACATGATGTTTCTCAAAGTAAGTTAGCAGATCAACTAGATTTTGTCGTTTCAACGGCAGTCAATCAAGTAGGGGTTAATGTCAATACAGCTTCATCATCTCTTCTTCGATATGTGTCGGGATTATCAGCTTCGGTTGCGACTAATATCGTTAAACACCGCGAAGAGAAAGGCCCCTTCAAAAATCGGGAAGCAATCAAAAAAGTAGCTAAACTTGGTCCGAAGATTTTTGAACAAGCCATTGGTTTTTTACGAATTCCAGATTCGGTTAATCCGCTTGATAAAACACCAATACATCCTGAAAGTTACGATTTGGCACTCAATGTACTTAAACAACTGTCCATCGATGTAAATGATATCGGAACTGAAATCTGTAAAGCTAAAGTTGGTTTTGCTGATAAAACAGCAATAGCAAAAAAGATGAATATTAATCCAATTACATTAGATGATCTTTTAGATGCTTTTGTATCACCTATGCGTGATTTGCGCGATAATTATCCTCAACCATTGTTAAAAAGCGAACTATTAAAACTTGAAGATATGATGCCGGGAATGGAGTTACAAGGCACGGTTCGCAATGTTGTTGATTTCGGCGCTTTTATTGATTGTGGAATTAAAGAAGCTGGATTAGTCCATATTTCTAAAATGAGTAAAAAATATATTAAACATCCCATGGAAGTTGTCTCAGTTGGAGATATAGTTAAAGTTTGGGTTATATCCGTTGATAAAGATCGAAAACGTCTTCAATTAACGATGTTACCACCAGGAGCCGAAAACCATTAAAAAAATAAATGCGATTTTGGGGTGAAGCTAATGCGTTATGATTTTATCATTGCGATTTCGTTATTTATTATTTCTGCATTTATGTTTGTTGGAGCATGGTTTTTATTTTCTCGTAAGGAGCAATTAACTGGTCTTAAATTGACCGGTATCTTTGTTTTGGCGAATGCGGTTTACGCTACTTTTTATGCGGGATTCATCCTTAATGATTATGAAAATATTAAATTACTGTTTAATAATATACAATATTTTGCTATACCTTTTCTAGCACCACTTTGGTTTTTAATATCACTAAAATTGAAGAATCGAAATAAGAAATTTAAATGGTATTTGTATTTTGTGCTTTTTATTATTCCTATTTTGACTTTAATTGCTAATTTCATATATCAAAAAAATGGCAACTGGTATCAATTGCTTTATTTCACCAATCATCGTATTTTTTCATTTAATCAAACCGGATGGGAAGGATTCACCGCCATAATATTTACAAAAGGACCTTTATATTACACACAAAATCTACTGAATTTATTACTTTTATCAGCTGCTACAGTTAATTTTTTTAAATCCTTCAAAAAAAATGTTTTTCTAGCGAAAACACGGTCTCTAATTTTATTTTTGATTAGCCTTGTTGGATTCATTTTAATTACTCTAGCACTGCTAAATAATGAAACAAGCATTATAGACTTTACACCATTTTTCACGAGTCTGTTTGCGTTTGTTTTATTTTTTGCTCTATTCCATTATGAGTTATTTGACCTTGTTCCTAAAGCCTATCAACTAATTTTTCAAGAATCTTTGTCTCCTACAATCATTCTTGATTCTAATTTTAACGTTGTAAACATGAATCGGGTTGCAATTGATTTTTTTGAAACAAAAACAGAGGGATTGCATCATGTCAATCTTGCCGAGTTATGTCATACACAAGAAGATATATATCAATTACTTATAAATGGGTCAAAAGTAGAATTAGAATATGAATATAAAGATTCGAAAAAATATTTCTTGCTAGAGCTTTTAACCTTAACTAATCAATACTTCAGTCATTTTAGCAACGGATTTTGTGCAGTCTTCTATGATATCACAAGCCAAAAAGAAGAATTGAAAAAAATGGAACATATGGCTTCTTATGATGAACTAACCGGTATATTTAATCGTCGTTTTTTCTATCGATTGGCAACGGATGAATTTGACAAAGCTAAAATTGAGAATAATAATTTGATTATTATTATGTTTGATCTTGATGATTTCAAAGTTATTAACGATATATACGGCCATCTCGTTGGTGATTATGTTTTAGCAGAAATGGCAAAACGCATTAAGGACCATACCGGTGATAATGCTATTTTTGCTCGATATGGTGGAGAAGAATTCATTATAATGCAAACCGACATTTTAATTGAAAAAGTCAAAGAAAATGTGAATTTTCTTTGCACTCTCTTAGGGATACATACATTTATTTATGATGGCAGAAAAATACATCTTACCGCAAGCTTTGGTGTGAGTGGGGCGAAAAAAAGAATTGATAAATCTCTGGAGACATATATTAAAGAAGCAGATGATATGCTATATTGTGCTAAAGGTAACGGTAAAAATCAGGTTTTTTATACAAATGATCTTTCTTAATATAGGACGTAACATATTGTTTTTGTCAAAAGTGTTATATAATAGAGATACATCGAGCTATCAATAGCTTTGATTTATAAGGAGGCAACATTTCATATGAATAAACCAAAAATGGGTTATGGCTGGTTGGTTAAATGGGTTTTGGCATCCATACTACTGGCGGGCGGCATTTTAATGAAATTGTATCAAGAAGAAGTGGTATATGCAACGACAGGTATTGCCATCGTGTTGTTCTCGCTTTTACGTGTAGTGCCATTAATGAAGACGTTAAAAAAAGAAGTGCTCAGAACCATTAATTTGATTGAAATCATTTTTGATACAATCATGGGCGGGGTAATGATTTATGTTGTTTTCTCAGGTAAATCAACTGATCCGTTCTGGATTGGCATCTATGGATATTTGCTAGCAGTTTTCTTCTATGCGCGAGGATTAATATATATGATTTCACTTTATTATTTTCAAGAGAAATCAGAACCTCTCAAATTCTGGTTTCACATTATATGTATTACTTTAGGCCCCGTCATTTTTGTTTTGACCATCATGAATGTTGATATTATCTCCACGCTCGGCTGGATTGTACTATTTATTTCGGTTGGTGGTGGTATTTATTTAGGTTATGATGGATATGGAGGATATCGAAAATATCGCGAAATTTCGAAGTCATTAAACGAAACAAAACGAGCTAAAACAAAGCCAGAAGTTGAAAAAGAATTACCCAAACCTATACAAGAAGAACCCGAAGAAAAACAACCTTACGCTAGTTAATAAATATTGACAGTCAGCCAAAAATAATGTAATATTATATGGCTGACTGTCTTTGTGGAGTAATACTCAAGTGGCCGAAGAGGCGCCCCTGCTAAGGGCGTAGGTCGGGTGACCGACGCGAGAGTTCAAATCTCTCTTACTCCGCCATTTTTTTAAAAAGAGGCGATACTGTTCGCCTTTTGTATTGTAAGTAGCATAAAAAGACTTTTATATTGTATACTTTTTATGTTAGTACGGAGGAGTACCCAAGTGGCTGAAGGGGCTGGCTTGGAAAGCTAGTAGATCGTTAACCCGGTGCGGGGGTTCGAATCCCCCTTCCTCCGCCATGTGGACTGTATAGGGTAAATACAACAGTCATTTTCGACAGTTGACCCTTTTGAAGAGAAGAAC
>DILB01000004.1 GCA_002424815.1 Caryophanales bacterium UBA5603 | reverse complement strand
TATTCTTCCGCCCGAAAAAACGAATTATAACGGAAAATCTTAATTAGTTTCAAATTAAAAAGCCTTGAACATGGATTTTGTTCAAGGCTTCTTTTATTTCTGTTTTAATTTTTCTGCGATTTTTAAACTAACAAACTCAGGCACAAAAGGAGTGACATCGCCGCCAAAATAGGCAAGTTCTCGAACCGATGAACTTGAGAGAAATGAATACTGACCTTCGGTCATTAAAAAGACGGTGTCAATCTCGTGATCAATTTTGCGATTGAAATTGGTCATTTGAAATTCATAATCATAGTCTGTGACAGCGCGTAAACCTCTTAAAATATGCGTTGCCCCTAAGAGTTTACAATGTTCAACGGTTAAGCGATCCGATTGAACGACTTCAACGTTGGGTATGTCTTTTAAAACTTCTTTAACGATTTGATAGCGTTCTTCAGCGGAAAACATCGTCTTCTTAGTTGGATTGTGTGAGACAGCTACATAAAGTTTATCAAACAAATGTGCTCCACGGGTAACGATGTCGGTATGACCATAGGTAATAGGATCAAAACTGCCAGGATAATAACCGATTTTCATTGCTGTACCTCCCATATATAAAATGTGAATTTAGAGATGCCTTCCACAGTTTCTCTTTGCTTTATAAGTTTCCCATATTGATCATTCAATAGAGTATTTCGATCGGTTTCACAAACAATCACACCATCCTGCGCCAGTAACACTCGCGAATCAATGAATGCTAAGATTGAGGGGATAACTGTCTGTTGATAAGGGGGGTCTAAGAAAATCAGATCAAAGGGTCGTCCGAGATATCTTTTTAGATAAAGCATCGCTTCACTTTGATCAACTTTTACTCCAGAGGTAATGCCAAGTTTTTTAAGGTTTTCTTTAATTGTGGCGATGGCTTTATGATTAATATCGACAAAAATGCACGACTCAATGCCACGAGATAAAGCTTCAATGCCCATCGCGCCTGATCCAGCAAACAAATCAAGTGCTTGTCCGCCTGAAAAAAATTGCCCAAGAATATTAAAAATCTTCTCGCGATTTTTATCGGTGGTTGGTCGCGTCGATTCACCCGGAACTTCTAAAATAATGCGACTCCGATAATTTCCTGCAATTATGCGCATGGATTAATGATTGAAGGTAATGTCTTCGACAGTCTTCCGATCAAGGCGTTTGACAAGTTCGGTGACCAGCAAGACGGCGTTTTGATAATCATCTTCATGAATAATCGATGTATGAGAATGTAAGTAACGACACGGCAAACAAACAGCGATGGAAGGACAACCGCTTTTTGAAAGATGTATTTTTCCAGCATCCGTCCCACCTGCTCGCAAATAACTGAGTTGATACGGTATTTTTAATTCATCACAAATAGCTTGAGCGAAATGACGCAAGCCAACATGACCCACCATGGAAGAATCATAAATCATTAAACAAGGACCTTTTCCAAGTTCGGTTTCTTTTGAACCGCCGGGAAAATCATGGGCAATTGTAACATCGAGTGCGATGCCGATGTCTGGTTCGATTTTATAAGATGCGGTGATTGCTCCGCGTTCGCCGACTTCTTCTTGGACGGTGCCAACACCATAATAAATGTTCTCATGTTGCTGCGATTGAATATTCTTTAAAACATCAATGGCTAAGGCGATGCCAATGCGATTATCAAAAGCCTTAGCTAATAAAAATTTAGGATTAGCTAAAGGTTTTGATTCGATAAAAGGGGTAATCATATCCCCGATTTGAACACCTAAGTTTATCACTTCATCTTTTGAAGTGACGCCTAAATCCATATACATATCTTTAACATCAACTACTTTTGTTCGTTCTTCAGCAGGTAAGATATGTGGTGGTTTTGATCCTACGACGGCGGTAATACATTTCCCTGTGCGGGTCGTAATTGTAAATTGTTGACTCAAAACCACATGCCCCCACCATCCGCCTGCAGGGATAAATTTAACGTAACCTTCTTTGGTTATTTCAGAAACAATGAAACCAATCTCATCCATGTGCCCTGCGACCATGATGCGTGGACCATTGGGATTTCCGATTTTTTTAGCAATAATGGATCCCAAATTGTCATAGGTGATTTCATCTGCTAAACCTTTGACCGCTTTTTCAAAATAGACTCTGACTTGTTTTTCGTTTGCAGGGATGCTATTGAGCATCGTTAAATCAAATAATAATGGATTCATAATACCCTCGATTCGTAATGAATGATTTTGTTTGATTATACCATGTTTTCGCGATTGTTTCAATCATGAGACCATAAAAAAAACACATCAACAATTGGAAATCACTCGGGCGGACAAACATCTTACGCCAAGGGGGGAGTCTCTTGCCAAAACCTTTAGGAGTCCTAAATTAATAGGCATTCAACACAGGTTAGACCTTAACTCCAAAATAAATTCAGTGCTTCGCGGATGAGTGATTTCCGATTGTTGATGTATCTACCTTTATTATAAATAATAAGAGTTGGAAAGTCAACGGCATCGAAGGAATAATCGAATAAGAAAAAAGGACCAACAAATGTTGTCGGTCCAATGTAAATTAATGAATAAAATTAGCGTGGATTTTTGATGTTTGCGTGTGCTGCAGCCAAACGTGCAATTGGAACACGGAAGGGTGAACAAGACACGTAAGATAAACCGATTGAATGACAGAATTCAACGCTTTGAGGATCGCCACCATGTTCACCACAAATACCTAGTTTGATATTAGGGCGAACAGATTGACCGAGTTCTACGGACAATTTCATCAATTTGCCAACACCTTTAGTGTCAACGTGAGCAAATGGATCGGATTCAAAAATCTTTTTACCATAATAATCAGCTAAAAATTTACCAGCATCATCACGCGAAAAACCAAAGGTCATTTGCGTCAAGTCGTTCGTTCCGAAACTGAAGAATTCAGCTTCTTTAGCAATTTCATCAGCAATCAAAGCAGCTCTTGGAATTTCAATCATCGTGCCAACGCTATATTCCAGTTTAACGTTCGCTTTTTTGATGATTTCATCAGCCGTTTTGACAACGATATCTTTAACGTATTTAAGTTCTTTCACATCGCCAACAAGTGGAATCATAATCTCAGGAACAACATTGCCACCACGTTTGTTAACATCAATAGCAGCTTCGATAACTGCCGTCGTTTGCATTACTGCAATCTCAGGATAGGTAATCGTTAAACGAACACCACGATGTCCTAACATGGGATTCGTTTCATGTAAATCATTAACGGTCGCTTTGAGAGATTCGTAGGTAATGCCCATTTCTTTTGCTAAGGCAATGATATCATCATCTTCGGTGGGTAAGAATTCATGTAGGGGTGGATCCAAGTAACGAATCGTTACAGGATAACCGTGCATTTCTTCATAAAGACCGATAAAATCTTTCTTTTGCATCGGTAATAATTTATTTAAAGCAGTTTGACGTTCAGCTAAAGTTTTTGAGACAATCATTTCGCGCATTGCACCAATACGATCGCTATCAAAGAACATATGTTCTGTTCTGCAAAGACCGATGCCTTCAGCACCAAAATTATAAGCAACTTTGGCATCTCTTGGTGTATCAGCATTGGTTCTAACTTTGAGTGAACGGAATTTATCTGCCCAATCCATCAAGGTTTTAAAATCACCTGAAACGGTTGCATCAACAGTTTTGACTTGTTCGCCATAAATTCTTCCCGTTGAACCATCTAAGGAAATCCAATCACCTTCGTTATAACGTTTTCCACCCACTTCAAAGTATTTCGCTTCTTCGTGGACTTTGATTTCACCTGCACCGGCAACACAGCAACGGCCCATGCCTCTGGCAACAACCGCAGCATGAGAAGTCATTCCACCTCGAGAGGTAAGAATACCTTTAGCAACAACCATTCCTTCAATATCTTCAGGAGAAGTTTCTTGACGGACAAGGATGACGGGTTTGCCATCCGCTTTGACCATTTCTGCAGCGCGTTCAGCAGTGAAAACTGCACGACCTGTTGCAGCGCCTGGGGAAGCGTTTAATCCTGTTGCAATAATGGTCGCATTTTTAAGGGATTGTTGATCAAATTGAGGATGAAGGAGTGAATCAAGTTGTGAGGGTTCAACTTTTAAGACAGCTTCTTTTTCAGTTAAGACACCTTCACTGACAAGATCAATTGCAATCTTCAAAGCAGCTTGAGCGGTACGTTTGCCATTACGGGTTTGAAGCATAAACAATTTACCACGTTCAATGGTAAATTCCATATCTTGCATATCACGATAATGAGCTTCAAGTTTTTTAGAGATGTTGAAGAATTGATCATAGAGTGCTGGATTGTCTCTTTTTAGTTCAGAGATTGGTTTCGGTGTTCTAATGCCGGCAACGACGTCTTCTCCTTGTGCATTGAAAAGATATTCGCCGTATAAAACATTCTCACCAGTCGCAGGGTTACGGCTAAAAGCAACGCCCGTACCTGAATCTTCGCCCATATTACCAAATACCATGGACTGAACATTAACAGCTGTTCCCCATTCATAAGGTATGCTATTCAAACGTCTGTAAGTATTGGCACGTGGATTGTCCCATGAACGGAAAACTGCTTGAATGGCTTCAATTAATTGAACTTTTGGATCTTGTGGGAAAGGTTCGCCTTTGAGTTCTAAGTATTTAGCTTGGAATTTCGCAACGATTTCTTTAAGGTCATTTGCATCTAATTCAGTATCGTTTTTAATACCTTTTTCATGTTTTCTTGCATCGAAAATGTGTTCAAAATTTACTTTTTCGATTTCCATAACAACGTCAGCGAACATTTGAATGAAGCGACGATAGGAATCATAAGCAAATCTTGGATTGTTGGTCAGTTTAGCAAGACCTTCTACAGCGACATCATTCAAACCGAGATTCAAAATGGTGTCCATCATTCCAGGCATTGAAGCGCGGGCTCCAGAACGAACTGAAACTAAGAATGGATTTTTTGGGTCACCGAAAGTCTTTCCAGAGACTTTTTCAGTGGCGTGAAGCGCATTGAAAATTTCATCAACGATTTCTTTAGCGATGGTTTTTCCATCTTGATAGTAACGCGTGCAAGCTTCGGTAGTAACGGTAAAACCTTCTGGAACGGGCATGCCGAGATTGGTCATCTCCGCAAGGTTTGCACCTTTTCCGCCAAGAAGATTTTTCATTTCAGCTTTACCTTCTTTAAACAGGTATACGTATTTTGGCATAGTGTGATCCTTTCTTATTAAAAATAGGTTTAAATCCCAATGGTAATTATACCATCGATGGGTTTAAAAAACAAACAATTTGAGCGCATATTTTTCATATCTAGACGGCAATTATCATATCATTTTAATGAAAAGGCTTTCGCATTTGTTCTTCATCAATAGATAGGCCAAAACGGCTAAAGTAAGATTTATAAACGTGATGGAAAGCAGGGCAATCACGGATGTGGAGGCTTGGCCAACATGGTAGTAAATAACACCATTGATGGCCAAAAATCCAAAACCTCCGAAAATAGCTAATAAGGATGACAAACCTTGTTTAATGACTTCAATCTCATTGATAAAATCAAATTTTGGAAAATAAAGGTTGAGAACACTACCAAACGAAGATGATAACAAACTAAAACTGATGACAGTTAGAATCATAAAAATTAATGAAACGAAGGGAAGATTAAAAGTGATTGTGAAAAGAATTAAGGTTAAAATTGCAACGGGTAACCCAAGTAAGATATTAAAAACAATTTTAGCGCTCATGATTGTTTGAGGTCGAATTGGCAAACTCTTTAAAAAAGCAAATTTTTTCCCTTCCAAGGATAGTGAAATAGCCGAAGTATAAATTGTACTCATGCAAAAACCGATGAATAACAATAATAAAGGTTCTAAAGCCATACTAACTCCCACGGCATCATTTAAAAATGCAACGACTTTCTCTTTAAAAAATAAGCTCGCAATGCCCGCAATTAACATGAAAATAATACCAATACCCGTATTCAAAACATAAAAAGTTATGCCAAGGTAAGTTCTGAATTCTTTGACTAACAACGATTTGAAGACTGTTCGAGATTGACTAGTGATAGGCGTATAATTCTGGATTCCGACGTTAATACCACTTTGAGAATTGATTTTCATGGATATCTTCGCAATCCCGAAAATGAATAATGTAAACAAACCAAGGTGGGTCACCATTAACAATAACAAACTCAAAATATTTGTCTGATGAACGCTTTGCACAAACCATTGCATTGGTAAATAAATTTGACCAAGCGCACTAATAAATTCTTGTTGATTAATTAAAGGATTATCGCCACCAGTAAAACTAAACGAAAAGGATAAAGCCATCATTCCAAAAAATAAAATCAGCATCAATAATATTTTGAAAATGTGAGCATGTTTGAGTCGAACCGTTATGCGTGCAACAATCATGCTTAACAACGATGAAAGAATAATTGGTACTAAAGGAGACACGAATAAAGCTATGATTAAATAGACGATTGTTAATACTGTTATCGGCGTAAAATAAATGTAACTAAAAATCATGGGAATACAAACAAGAAATGCGATTATATACAGATTAATCATCATGATGGTTGCTTTAGCTGCGATGATTGCGACAGGTTTTAAAGGTAAAGAGGCAATGAGATCATAATCTTTATAATGGAATAAGTACCCATCTGCACGAAACAAAGACATCATAATCATAAATCCGGAAATATATGAGAAGATATAAAGTAATAGCATTTCGGTAAAATTAATCATTGAAAATGCTTCTCCGAGTTTAAAAAACATCCAACCAAATGAAAACAAAAAAACTCCCAGCGCGTAAATAATCGCAAAGATGACTAAAATCATCTTCGCTTTTGACTTTGATGCACTCGCACCTAATATGCGTTTTAATGTAAAGTTTTCGCGCAACAAAACACGCATTAAAATCCGATAACCGGTCATGATGCAATCAACTCTAAAAATAAGCTTTCTAATGACTGATCTTTCGTGATTGAAACCGTGTCACCAGAAGCAACAATTTTTCCTTGCTTAATTATCGCGACTTTATTACAAAGTTTTTCTGCAACTTCAAGGATATGCGTTGAAAAGAAAATAGCCGTGCCTTCTGTGCAAAGTTCTTTAAATACTTCTTTGAGAAGATAACTAGCCTTCGGATCAAGTCCGACGAAGGGTTCATCTAAAAGCATAACTTGAGGATGATGAACTAAAGCACCAATAATCACAATCTTTTGTTTCATGCCATGAGAATAAGATCCGATTGGATTATTTAAGACATTTTGCATCTCAAACATTTCTGCGTATTTTTTGATTCTTTGTTGCCGAATGTCATGTTCAATTCCATAAACATCAGCGATAAAATCTAGATATTGAATCCCTTTGAGTGATTCATAAACTTCTGGGTTGTCAGGAATGTAAGCCATCACTTTTTTGGCTTCTAAAGCATCGGTTTTAATATTATGACCTTGAACAAGAATTTCGCCTTTGTCAAAGTCAAGAATTCCCGCAATTGATCGAAGTAAAGTTGTTTTTCCGGCACCATTATGACCAATAAATCCGAAAATATCTCCTGATTCAACTTTTAAGGATACATTGTTACATGCAAAATTTTTCCCATCGTAACTTTTAAAGAAATTTTTAATTTCAAGCATCGTAAGCCTCCTTTTAACTCACTTCTATTATAATATAAAATATGTAAAATAATAAAAATATTTTTAAAAAATGTTCATAATTTTTAATAATTAAGGGTTATTTGTTTTTTCAGTAGAAATTTGTTGCTTTTCTTTGAAGCGTTCGATATAATAATATCCGCACACGCTCCTATAGTTTAGTGGCAAAACGCAGCAATGGTAATGCTGAAATTCAAGTTCGATTCTTGGTAGGAGCACCAGATGAATATAACACCCAAGCGGTGTTTTTTTTATTTTCATGTTATAATAAAAGAAAGGAGTGATTCAGATGATAAAACGGATTGCACATTTAGCATTTGGTGTTAAAGATATGGCAAAATCGATGTATTTTTACACAGAAATCATGGGATTTCAAAGAGCTTTCACTTTATATGATGATCAAAAACAACCATGGATTGAGTACATCAAGATTGCTGAAGGTCATTTCATTGAATTATTCTATTCAGATTCTAAAACGTTATTTCCTACACAAGAAACTTCCTATCAACATCTTTGCCTCGAGACGGATAATCTTGTACAATACTGTGAAAGCATCGAAAAAAAAGGATACCCACTCGATGCTCCCATCATCCTTGGACTTGATCATAATTTTCAAGCGTGTGTCAAAGATCCCGATGGCAATCGCATTGAATTGATGGAATATGGTAAAGAAGCGCTTCAACTCCAACCCGTTAGGGATATCAATTCATGAAACGCGATTACCTTCCTGAGATTGATGGACGTCTAGGTTTTGGCGCTTGGCAACTAGGTAATGCCGAATTCTTTTCAGAGATGAGTGAAGACGAAGGCATTACTCTAGTAAAAACTGCCATGGATAGAGGGGTTACTTTTTTTGATACAGCTCCAGGATATGCAAGTGGGAAAAGCGAAATGATTATCGGAAAAGCCATCGGCGAGAATCGCGAAAAAATCTTTATAAACTCTAAATTTGGGCACAAGGCCGACGGTTCTTCTGATTTTCGTGTTGAATCCATCGAAGCGTCCGTCAAAGACTCTTTAAATCGCTTGCAAACCGATTATCTCGATAGCGTGATTTTACATAATCCAGCTTTTTATATTTTGGAAGGAAAAACGGACCATTTTAAAGAGATGGCAAGATTAAAAAGCATCGGATTAATCCATCATTATGGGGTTTCAATTGACAGTTATGATGAACTTAAAGCAACGCTCGAAAATACCGATTCTACCGTCATCGAATTGTTATTTAATGTGTTTTCTCAAGCTTGTCTTCCTTTATTTGATGAGATTAAGCGACGAAAAATCTTATTAATCATCAAAGTTCCACTGGATTCAGGTTGGTTAACAGGAAAGCATCATGAATTAAGTCAATTTTCTGGCATTCGCTCGCGTTGGACGAAAGCAGACATCCATCGTCGGGCTCAACTTGTCAAAAACTTAAAAATGATCGTCAATGATGAGCACCTTACCCCTTATGCCCTCAGTTTCATTTGGTCCTTTCCAGCTGTCAGTGTCGTTATACCCGGTACTCGCTCCATCCATGACTTAGACGATAATCTTCAAGCATTAAAATTTCCTTTAAATGACCATTTTAAAGAAGCTTTCATACAACTATACAAGGATTCAATTGCCCAAAATCCATTACCTTGGTAATAGAAAAAAGCCACTTTGATGATAAATCAGGGTGGCTTTTCTTAATTATTGATTGTTCTTGAGCCAAAGTCGATCAAATACAAAAGCATAACTTCCACTAAAAATACTCACAACCGTTAAAATAATAGCGAATATGCCAGAGTAATCTTCATTCATACCTTGTGAATTTGATTCATAATTGATTATGGCGATGATTCCAAAAAATAAAGCTATCAAACTAACACCGATGGTTGGAAGATAAATCACCCACCGCTTTTTTTTGTTATGCTTGGCCATCAAAAATAACAATGCATGAGCAACAAAAAACATTAAAATGAGGAGACCCCATAAATTAAATATTGTACGATTTCCAAAAACAGAACTCATAAACATTGTCAATGCGGTAACCATCAATAATCCGCTGAAGATAAGAAAAAATTTTTGCTTTTTTGTCATCATGACGCCTCTTTTTATAGATTGATTTTAATGAAAAGCCACCCTCATCGGGTGGCTTTTATCATTATCTTAACGTTGAGCCAGAAATCACAATGTTATCTTCAATTTCATTGAGTTTTGCGGTATTAAAAATACGACAGTTTCTCCCAATCACCATATTTTTAGGAACCGAAATTCTTTTTCCTAACACGGTAATTCCACTCGCTAACAGCGAGGGGTTTTCTTTATTTGGCGTCATATCAGTACCAAAACCAACAAAAGCATTTTCACCGATTATGGTATTTTTATCAATGATACAATTTTCAACAATGGCACCTGGTTTGACTTCAACATTGTTTAGCAAGACTGAATTGATGACTTTTGCGAAAGGATGAATGATGACGCCTGGTGAAAGCACGCTTCTTTCAACGGAACCCGCTACAATTGAACCATTTGATAACAACGCTTGTTTGATAACGGCTTTTGAACCAACTTTAACTGCGGGGAGCTCTTCTGATTTCGTATAAACTTTCCAACGCGAATCATACATATCGAGCGGAATCTTATCAACCGTTTCAATTAACTCAAGATTCGCTTGTAAATAAGAATCATAAGTTCCAACATCTTTCCAATAGTCGTAATATTTGTAAGCATAGACCGAATCTTTCCCAATCATCGATGGGATAATATGTGATCCAAAATCAAGGTCAGGCATTTCCATCGTTCTTAATTTTTCTAACAATACATCCGTATTAAAGACATAAATTCCCATTGAGGCAAGATTCGAAGTCGCATTTTTCGGTTTTTCCACAAATCGTGTAATCAAGTTTTGATCATCGGCCTCTAAGATTCCAAAACGATGTGCTTCAGAAATATCGATGACTTTTGCGGCAACCGTCAAACTGGCGTTCGTTTTAATGTGTTGATCAATCATCTTGCGATAATCCATTTTATAAATATGATCACCGGATAAAATTAAGGTATATTTTGATTGACTTTGTTCGATATAATGAATGTTTTTTCGACATGCATCTGCCGTACCATTATACCAATCGCTATGCGGTTGTAATAAAGTGACTTTAGAATCACGACGGTCAAGATCCCAAGGCTTTCCACTACCGATATGATCATTGAGAGAGAAAGGCAAATACTGGGTTAGAATTGCAATGTTGTAAATACCTGAATTAGAACAATTGCTTAAAGTGAAATCAATGATACGGTATTTTCCAGCAAAAGGAACGGATGGTTTAACTCTGTTTTCGGAGAGAATGTCCAGTCTAGAACCTCTGCCTCCTGCTAAAATCAACGCTAGTACTTCCATGGTTTTATCCTCGCTTTCCTTTAATCAGATTTTGATACAGTTTTTTATAAGCCTTAGCCGAAACAGTCCAACTAAAATCAGCACACATAGCTTGCTCTACAAGATGCTTCCAAGCGGCAGGATCTTGATAATAAACTTTTAAGGCATAGCGGATGACATGCATCATGTCATGCGCATTGAAATGTGTGAAAGAGAAGCCATTGCCTTCTTTGGTGAATTCATTATAAGGTTTGACCGTATCCACCAAACCCCCAGTTTCTCGTACAATCGGCAAAGTACCATATTTTAAGGCAATCAATTGTCCTAACCCACAGGGTTCAAACTTCGAAGGCATTAAGAACATATCGGCACCCGCATAGATTAAATGAGCGAGTTTATTGCTATATCCAACATAGATTTTGACTTTATGAGGGAATTGTTGTTGCAAATCATTGAAGTAATCAACGTATTCGCCTTCCCCATCGCCTAAAAGAATAAACTTAAAATTATCTTGTTCAAGCATTTCGGTAAAGACCCGCTTAATTAAATCAAATCCCTTTTGACTGACGAGTCTCGATACGATTCCCACCAATGGATAATCTAAATCCCATGAAACACCCAGTTCTTTATAAAGCGCCAGTTTATTCGCCGCTTTTCCGCTTTCAAAAGTCTCAAGGGTGTATTTTTGAGCAATCAAGTCATCCGTTTCCGGATTAAATTCTTTATAAGATATTCCATTGATGATACCTTTCAAATCGCCTTGACGCCATTTTAATAGACGTTGCATGCCATAACCAAAATAATCGGTTAAAATTTCTTTGGCATAAGTATCCGATACGGTCGTAATGGCATTCGCACTGACGATACCGCATTTCAGAAAATTAAGATACCCTTCAAACTCAAAATGGTTGTCATAATCGATATTGAAAAAATGGTAATCATTGATTGGAAAAATACCTTGATAAGCCAAATTATGAATGGTCAGAACACTTTTTATCGCAGATAATTCAAGATATTTTGTTTTCATTAATAATGGGATCATCGCCGTATGCCAATCATGAACATGGATGACGTCAGGCGTGAAATCGAGATATTTGATAGCTTCAAGGGCAGCTTTTTGAAAATATGCAAACCGTTCAGATTCATCTCCATAGTTATAAGCATTATCTCGCGAACCAAAATAAAATTCATTATCAATGAAGTAATATCGGATGGATCCGACCTTTAAAGTTTCAACCCCAACATACACGGTGGGTTTCATCCCAAGTTCGATGTTAAAAGTTTTCAAACAAACCATTTTTTTCTTGAAACGATCAGGAATTTTCTTGTATTTTGGTAAAATGACGCGAACTTCATTTTTTAGTTGCTTCAACGTTTGTGGGAGCGAACCGACCACATCAGCGAGGCCGCCAACTTTCATAAAAGGTGTGCATTCGGCCGCAATGAATAATATATTCATGATATTCCCCCTTCATTTCATAATTTCAAGGTCATTATACCAAAAATAAAAAGGATTTAAAAGCCATTTCACGACTTTTAAACCCAAAATTTAATTAAGTTACGTTTGAAAATTGACATGATTAAATAGGTTGATTGCATTAAAAGCATTAAGAGGAGCAAACTCGGAATCGTTAAACGCTCAAGTTTGAAAAACTGTACCCCTAAAACCACAAAACAGAAAGCTGAAACAACAGCGGCGCTTATAACAATCAAAGAACGTCTTTTATTTAATGGGCTACTTACATTAACTAATACTAATAAATAAGCAAAGGTTGCGGCAATAATACCAACGGTTGATATTTCACCTTGTGTAATATCTGGCCATGCACTCGCAAACCAATAAACAGCTATTAAATTTGCGACAACAAATAAAGTTCCAGGAATCACATTTTTGAAAACATTTTTTAGGAATTTTCCTTCAAAACGATGGTCATTAGGTTCCAAAGCAATGAAGAAAGAGGGAATACCGATGATAAAGGTTTCGATGACAAACATTTGTACGGGTTCAAACGGATAAATGTTGGCAGTTCCTAACACAATTAAAGTTAATAATATCGTATACATCGTCTTAACGAGGTACAAAACCGAGGCATTTTGCATATTATTGACAATTTGTCTTCCTTGTTTGACGATTTTTGGCAATGAAGCAAAATCATTATCCAAAAGAACCAAATGACTAATATTTCTCGCCGCTTCAGAACCTGATGCGAGCGCGACGGAACAATCGGAAGCTTTTAAAGCTAAAATGTCATTGACCCCATCGCCAATCATCGCAACTTTATGATGGTTTTGTTTGAATGTTTCGATTAAAACTTGTTTTTGATGCGGACTAACACGACCGAACACCGTATAATCCATCGCCACTTCTCTTAAGCGATCATCATCGATTTTTTCTAAGGATAGATATTTATTCGCTTTTGGAACCCCAGCTCTTGAAGCGACTTCAGAGACGGTTAAGGCATTATCACCACTGATGACTTTGACGCCAACCCCAGCGGCTTGAAATTCATCTAACGTTGCTTTAGCGGTTGTACGAATCGTATCATTAATCAATATCAATGCCAGAGGTTCAATGGGAGCGATGAGTTTCTTCTCACCAATGCCACCGGCTTTAGCAAACAATAAAACACGTTTTCCTAATTTAGCGTATTTTTCAACTTGTTTTCTTATCTGCATGTACTTGCCTTTGAAGACTAATTCGGGAGCACCCACCGCATATGTACCTTCATCAAAGGTGACTGCACTATACTTATTCGCTGATTCAAAGGGTAAAATAACCCTCGAACGAAACTTCCGTTTCACGCCAAAATATTTTTTCAGTGCTTCTGATGTTTGGTTGTTATCTTTTAAAGCATAGTTCATCGAGGCAATAATATTTTTGATATCACAAAGCGGTTTCGCTTCTTCAACAGGCATGATATCTTCAAAAGCGATGGTATCAACCTCGGGAAGTTCATGAGTTTCAGAATGGATCGATTCAATCCAAACATAGCCATCAACTTTCATCGAGCCATCGGTGATTGTACCGGTTTTATCCAAACAAACTAGATCCACTCGCGCTAAGGTTTCAATGGAATACAATTCTTGGACTAGCGTTTGATGTTTAGCCAACTTGATAACACTGGAGGCAAACGTAATAGTGGTCAGTAAGAATAATCCTGAAGGAACCATCGCAACCATCGAACCCGCCATTTTTTTCAAAGCATTATGATAAAGTTCGTCATTCGCAATGAAATCAGGCAGATAATCGAATCCACTTTTTAAGTAAGCAGTATAAAAAGTCATTAATCCAAGCGGAATAATAATCGCGCCAATGACTTTTAAAAGTCCTTTTAAAGATTTTAAAATTTGCGAATTCGGTTTGCCTAAAGTTTTAATTTTATCTGAAAGCGTTTCAATATAATTATCTTTTCCCACCGCGATGATTAAGGCATCAGCGTTACCAGAAATAACAAAACTACCGGATAAAACGCGATCGCCAGTTTTTTTGATGATGGCATCCGATTCACCCGTCAAATTCGCTTCACTGACTGTTAACTCGCCGTTCAATAAAATTGAATCGGCGACGATTTGTTTGCCGGATGACAAAAGGGTCAAATCATCTAAAACTAAAGCATCGATATCAATTTCAATTTCAATTCCTTGTCTTCGGACTAGGGCTGTCGGTTCTGATAGTAATGTCAAATTCATAATGGTCTTTCTTGCTTTGAGTTCTTGGATGATTCCAATCGTTGTATTCAATATAGCAATAATAACGAAGACCATGTTTTCATAACTACGAATCGATAAAAGTAAAAGCGCTAATACAAAGAGAATTAAATTGAAATAACTAAAGAGATTGCTAGCCACAATCCCCCAAACCGATTTCAAATTGGGATGTCGTTTATAATTGACTTGACCGTTTTCAAAGCGTCTCGCAACTTCTTCAACTGTCAAACCTTGTGGAATGATGATTCGTTTATCCATGCTATCACCCGCCAATGTTTTAATAATTATATCAAAAAAATCGCTATTCTACAATCTTTCCCAGAGAATAACAAAAAAAGAACACTATTGCTAGTGTTCGAAGACGCTTTTGCCAATGAACTCTCGAAGCAAAGAATTACATGGGACGAGATATTCGTCGATTTCTTTAAAATATTTTAAGAATTTGATTAAACGGTTCGCTTGAATATAATATTCAGAATCTTCCGGAATGCGCTTCAAAGCACTTAAAGCATAGCGTTTCATGACTGCTAATTCATACGTTAATTCTGAATTATAGATATAATCGGCACTTTCAATAAACGGATAAATCCATTTATATTCACCGCGACGGACCGACCCCCACATCGATAGCGTCTTTTCAGGAGAGGTGTTTCGAAATTGAAGATCTCTGACAATCCGTCTTAACAAACGAATATCGGTTAAATTAATCGGATTATGATTATCAATGTTGATTTGAGATAACGGCGAAATATATATCTTGAATTTTTCATCGGCCGGTATGAATGAAGTTAAACGGTCATTTAAAGCATGAATCCCTTCAATGATGATTGGATTATGAGGACCAATCGTCATGGGTGCTTGAAAAACTCGCTCTTTAATTTTAAAATCAAAAATGGGAAGTGATACGGGTTTTCCATCAATCAGATCAGCGATATTTTGATTAAATAAAATCAGATCGAGGGCATTCACATGTTCTAAGTCGGGATGACCAAATTCATCCAGCGGCGCTTCTCCTCGCGGAAGATAATAATTGTCTATGGAAATCATTAAAGGCTGAATGCTTCTTGTGAGTAATTCAATTTCTAATCGTCGAGAAAAAGTCGTTTTTCCCGACGAAGAAGGTCCAGCAATGGCGATTAAGCGAATGTTATCAATGTTTTTTTCAATGATATTTCCCAATTCGCATAATTGATTATTATGTTTTGTTTCACACATATTAACGAATTCGACTTGTCGATGATTTTCAATTTTTCGATTCATCTTGTAAATCATATCGCTATCACAATTAATTGCCCATTGTTCCGCTTTATTTAATACCCTTAAGAAACTGGGACTATCCGCAAATTCAGGGATAGCTCCATTGGCTTCAATGCGAGGATATCTTAATAAAAAGCCAGGCGCATAATAAAACAATTCAAATTCTTTTAAATATCCTGTGCTGGGAACCATGTATCCATACATATAATTTAAATAGCCGTCGCAATCATAGATATTGACTTTCTCTTTTCGATATTTCAGGGTTTGTACTTTATCTTGATGGCCATGTTCCTGATAATACCGTGATATTTTATTAATCGATATTTTTTTACGTATGATGGGCAAATCAAGTTCAATTAAACGTTTTAATTCTTTGACAATGGCTTCAACCATCGAAGGTGTGAGCGTCATATTGATGGCACGACCGTAAATTCCCATCGCAATCGAGTTTGAAAATTTCAATTGGACTTCGGGAAAAATTCTTGAGACTGCCATCGAAATCAAATAACGCATACTGGTTGCGTATATTCGAAAAGAATCGGTGAAGCGATGATCAAGAAATTGAACATTTGCATCAAAA